>NZ_CP031425.1:3243761-3568138 GCF_003367705.1 Microbacterium foliorum
GACCCCGTCGGCCGAGAGGTCGAGCTGCGCGGTCGCCTCCTCGGCGAATCCTGCGCTCGCATCGGCATCCGCGGCGTCGACCTCCGTGGCGTCGACATCCTTGACGCCGACATCCGCGACGTCGGCGCTCACGACCCAGCCGTCCCCCGACGACGCGATCCGCGTCACGCGAGCCCGGGTGCGCACGACGCCGCCGAGCTTCTCGATGTCGGCGACGAGCGCCTCGACGAGCACCATCATCCCGCCCTGCAGTCCTTCGACGGCGGCGCCGGGCGCCTGGGCCGCACGCGGAGCCTGGGCCGCGCGGGCAGCGTTCTGCTCACGGAGCGCCTGGACGGCCCCCGACAGCGAGCCGACGCTCGTGAGCGCCGCATTGAGTCCGGGGGCGGCGATGTCGACGTCGACATCGTCGGGTGACGCGGAGTAGACGCCGGTGGTGACCGGGGCGACGAGGCGATCGCGCACCTTCGCCCCCATGCGCGACGAGACGAGCCTGCCCAGGCTCTGATTGTGGCCGATCGTCAGCGGGGGGCGGATCCGGTCGAGGTAGGCCCGCCATGCTCCCGACCATCCGATGACGCGGCGGACGTCTTCCTGGAACGGGTTGCCGGGGATGCCGAGGATCCCGCCGACCGGAAGCGGGGCGGCGCCGACTCCGGGGATGCCGGCCAGCCAGGCTCCTCCTGCCGCCGGGGCGACGATGCGATCGGAGAGGTCGAGTTCCGCGAGCAGCGCGCGGACCCGCCCACCCCTGGTCGCATAGCTCTCGGCACCGGCATCGACCACGACCCCGTCGAGCTCCGCACGCCGGATCGCGCCGCCGACGGCATCGGAGGACTCCAGCAGCGTCACGTGCATGCCGACCTTGACGCATTCGCGCGCCGCGATCAGTCCGCCGACGCCCCCGCCGACCACGACGATGTGCCGCGTCGCCGCGCGGGCGGCGAGGTCGACGGGCTCGGGGCGGGACGACTCATTGCTTTTCGCGGGGTTCGCCGGGTTCGAGGGCTTCGCCGGGTTCGAGGGCTTCGAGGTCATGGATCAATCCTTCCATCCGCCGCGCGACGTCGATCCGATGCGCGAAGTGCTGTCGGTCTCGAGGAGGAAGAACCCGATCACGCCTCGGCGGGCGCGGGCGCGCTGCTCCCGGTGCCGCGCTTGCGCACCTCCCGGAGCACGATCTGCTCCGGGCAGACCGTCGAGAGAAAGTCGCCGACGGACAGCGCGAGGCGCTCCCCCACGAGCGAGTACAGGATGCGGTTCGCATCGCGCCGCTCGGTGACGAGCCCCGCCTGGCGCAGCACACCCAGATGTCGCGAGATCGTGGGTCCGCTCGACGGGAACCGGGCGGCGATCTCACCCGCCGCGAGCTCACCCGCCTTCAGATCCTGCAGGATCTGCCGTCGCGTCGGATGCGCCAACGCCGAGAAGATGTCCGACGCGTCATCTGCCATGTTCGCAATCTAGCACTCAGGCTATATTGCAAGGGCCCGGATGCGGTCAGAGCGTCCGAGGGGCCGGGATCAGATCGAGTGCACGAGCTCGACGATGCGCGTGAGCTGGTCGGGGTCGGTCTCGGGCGGAACGCCGTGCCCGAGGTTCACGATGTGACCGCGCGCCGCACGACCCCGCTCGACCACGTCGCGCACGTGCGCCTCCAGCACCGGCCACGGCGCCGCGAGCAGAGCGGGGTCGATGTTGCCCTGCACCGTGACGTCCGGTCCGAGGATCCCGGCCGCCTCGTCGAGCGGAAGCCGCCAGTCGACTCCCACGGCATCGGCGATACCGTCGAGGCGCATGTCGTGCAGGAAGGGCCCCGTGCCCACACCGAAGTGGATGCTCGGAACGCCGATGGCGTCCAGCGCCACACGCGAATGGGGAGCGACGAAGCTCCGGTAGTCGGAGGTGCTCAGCGACCCCGCCCACGAATCGAACAGCTGCACGACGGAGGCTCCGGCGTCGCGCTGGATCTCGAGGAAACGACGCGAGACGAGGGCGAGCCAGCCCGCGAGCCGGTTCCAGGAGTCGGGGTCGGCGTGCATCATCGCCCGCGCGCGCAGGTGCTCCTTCGAGGGGCCGCCTTCGACGAGATAGGCGGCGAGCGTGAACGGCGCTCCCGCGAAGCCGATGAGCGGGGTGTCGCCGAGCTCGGCGGTGACGATGCCCACGGCCTCGGCGATGGCCGTGCCGTCGAGCGAGAGCGGATCGATCGCGGTGAGGCGATCGACGTCCGCGGCCGAGCGCACGGGGTTCGCGAACACCGGTCCGCGGCCGGGCTCGATCTCGACATCGACCCCGGCGAGACGCAGCGGGATCACGATGTCGCTGAAGAACACCGCGGCGTCGACGCCGTGGCGGCGCACCGGCTGCAGCGTGATCTCGGCCGCGAGGTCGGGGGTGAGGCAGGCGTCCAGCATCCGGGTGCCGACGCGCAGTTCGCGGTACTCGGGCAGCGATCGTCCGGCCTGTCGCATGAACCAGACGGGGGCGTGCTCGGGGCGGGGGCCGGTGAGGGCGCGCAGCAGCGGAGCGTCGGAGAGAGCCATGCATCCATCCTCCCACCCGCATCCGGGCCGACGTGCCCTGCGGCTCAGGTAGAATCGATGTGTGCTGCTGGTTGTCACGGCGAGTCACAAGACCGCCTCCTTCGAATTGCTCGAACGACTGAGCCGCACCCCCGAAGACGTCGCCTCCACCGTGGTGGACATGGCGTCCTGCGTGCAGGGTGCGGTCGTTCTGGCTACCTGCAACCGCTTCGAGGCCTACGTCGAGATGGACGAGCCGGTCACCGCAGCGGGTGCGATCGGTGTCGAGGCCGTGCTGGAGGCCGTCGAATCGTCGACCGGCATCCGCGCCGAGGAACTCGAGGGCGCCTACGAGGTGCACGCGGGTCGTCGCGTGGCCGAGCACCTCTTCTCGGTCGCCTCCGGCCTCGAATCCGTCGTATCCGGCGAGGGCGAGATCGCCGGCCAGGTGCGCCGCGCACTCAAGTCCGCCCGCAAGGAGGGCACCACCTCCCCCGAACTTGAGCGCCTATTCCAGCGGGCGAGCCAGGCCCAGCGCAAGGTCAAGAACGTCACGGCACTCGGCCGCGCCGGCCGTTCGCTCGTGCGCCTCGCCCTCGAGCTCGCCGACAGCCGCGTCGTCGACTGGTCGACCGAGCGGGTGCTGCTCGTGGGCACCGGCGCCTACGCCGCGGTCACCCTTGCGACGCTGCGCGAGCGGGGCGCCGTCAACATCTCGGTGTACTCCCCGTCGGGGCGCGCCGAGAGGTTCGCGGCGAAGCACGGCATCCGCCCCGTCGCCGAGGCGGACTACGCGCGGGTCGCCTCTCGCTCGAGCCTGCTGATCACCTGCACGGCTGCGACCGCACCCGTGCTCACCCCGGAGCACCTTCAGGCCCCCACCGGCATCGCGGTCGAAGGATGCCCCGTCGCGTCGCACAGCCAGCTCGTCGTCGACCTCGGCATGCCGCGCAACGTCGACCCCGCCGTCGCCGCCCTCGAGGGCGTGGCTCTGCTCGACCTCGAGACCATCAGCCTGCACGCGCCGCTCGAAGAGCTGCAGGCGACCGACGCGGCCCGCTCGGTCGTGCGCGAGGCCGCAGACACGTTCCACGTCGTCGGCAGCCGACAGAGCGTCACCCCCTCGGTGGTGGCGCTGCGGTCGCACATGTTCGGCCTTCTCGAGGCCGAGATCGCACGGGCCCGCGCCCGGGGAGACGAAGACGGACGTGTGGAGCAGGCGCTCCGGCACCTGACCGGCGTTCTGCTGCACACCCCGACGACGCGGGCGCACGAGCTGGCCGCCACCGGCCGTGCGGACGAGTTCGCGGCGGCACTGTCGACCCTGTACGGGATCGACCAGGCCGGGATCGACCAGCACGGGATCGACCGGGCCTCCGCCCTGTCGGACGACGCCGCAACCGCCTGACCCGCTCGCGGGCGACCGGTGCCAGACTGGGTTCATGGCCCTGCACATCACCGGCGACTCCGACGCCGACGCCCTGCTGTCCGACAACCCGCTGGCGCTGCTCGTCGGGATGCTGCTCGACCAGCAGGTGCCGATGGAGACCGCGTTCGCCGGTCCGCTCAAGATCGAGCAGCGCACCGGGGCCGCGGATGCCGCGACGATCGCGGGAATGGATCCGGACGAGTTCCTCGACGCGTTCAAGACCACGCCCGCCGTGCACCGATTCCCGGGTTCGATGGCCGCCCGCGTGCAGGCGCTCTGTCAGGAGATCGTCGATCGGTGGGGCGGCGACGCGTCCGCGATCTGGACGGACGGCGACCCCTCGGGCGCCGAGGTGCTCGACCGACTCAAGGCCCTGCCGGGCTTCGGCGAGCAGAAGGCGAAGATCTTCGTCGCGCTGCTGGGCAAGCAGTACGGCTTCACCGGCGACGGATGGCGCACGGCCGCGGGCGACTACGGCGTCGAGGGATCGTTCCGCAGCGTCGCCGACATCGTCTCGCCCGAGTCGCTCACGAAGGTCCGCGAGCACAAGAAGGCGATGAAGGCGGCGGCGAAGACGGGATAGCGAGCCGGGCGCGCTGCTTTCAGGACCGGGCAGTCAGCACCGGGTAGTCAGGCGCACCGCAGTCAGGCACTGGCAGTCATGGCAGTCAGGCGCTGGTAGTCAGGCGCCGCGCAGGAGCCCGGCGAGGTGGTCGTGCAGGCGGTCGATGGGGATGCGTTCCTGCGCCATGCTGTCACGATCGCGCACGGTGACCTCGTGGTCGTCGAGCGAGTCGAAGTCGACCGTCACGCACAGCGGAGTCCCGATCTCATCCTGACGCCGATACCGTCGGCCGATCGCCCCCGCATCGTCGAAGTCCACGACCCAGGAGCCCCGCAGCGCATCCGCCACCTCGCGCGCCAGCGGCGACAACCGTTCGTTGCGGCTCAGCGGCAGCACCGCGACCTTGACGGGAGCGAGACGCGGGTCGAGCCGCAGCACCGTGCGCACGTCGGTGCCGCCCTTGGCGTTGGGCGCCTCCTCCTCGCGGTAGGCGTCGACGAGGAAGGCCAGCATCGACCGCGTCAACCCGAATGACGGCTCGATCACGTGCGGGGTGTACCGGTCGCCGGTCGCCTGGTCGAAGTAGGTCAGGCTCTGCCCCGACGCCTCGCTGTGACGCGCGAGGTCGTAGTCGCCGCGGTTCGCGACTCCCATGAGCTCGCCCCATTCCCTGCCCGCGAACCCGAAGCGGTACTCGACATCGACCGTGGCGGCCGAGTAGTGCGCGCGGTCTCCGTCGGGCACGTCGACCCGGCGGAGGTTGGCGGGATCGATGCCGAGATCGAGATACCAGTCCCAGCTGGCCTCCACCCAGTGCGAGAACCACGCCTGTGCGTCGGTCGGCGCCGTGAAGAACTCGACCTCCATCTGCTCGAACTCGCGGGTGCGGAAGATGAAGTTGCCGGGGGTGATCTCATTGCGGAACGCCTTGCCGACCTGCCCGATCCCGAACGGCGGCTTCTTGCGGCTGGTGGTGAGCACGTTCGAGAAGTTGACGAAGATGCCCTGCGCGGTCTCGGGACGCAGATAGTGCAGGCCCGACTCGTCGTCCACGACGCCGAGATGGGTCTTCACGAGCCCCGAGAACGATGCGGGTTCGGTGTACCGCCCCCTGGTTCCGCAGTTCGGGCACGGGGCGACCGCGAGACCTCCGTCGAGGGAGCGGTCCGCACGCCTCTCGACCTCTTCCACGACGGCATCGGCACGGAAGCGCCGATGGCAGTTCAGGCACTCCACGAGCTGGTCACTGAAGGTCGCGACGTGGCCCGAGGCCTCCCACACCCGCCGAGGCAGGATGATGCTCGAGTCGAGTCCCACCATGTCGCCACGGCCGCGGACGAACGTCTGCCACCACTGACGGCGGATGTTCTCCTTGAGCTCGGTGCCGAGATGTCCGTAGTCCCACGCCGACCGGGAGCCGCCGTAGATCTCACCGGTCTGGAAGACGAACCCGCGGTGGCGAGCAAGGGCGATGACCTTGTCGAGGCGGGACTGTTCGGCCACGGTGGCTCCAGAGGTCGCAGGGGCGAGCCCGTGACGACGGGCACTTCGATCCTATCCGCGCGACACGAGCCGTCACGGGGCCGCGACGCTCAGGCCGTGAAGAGGTAGCCCTTGGCGACGTCGAATCCGGCGAGGGTCAGGCCGCTGCCGAGGAGCCCCTCCATCTGCGCGCGCAGGCGGGTGCGCCACTCGTGCGCGGCCTGCGGATCCTCGACGCGGATCGTCTCGATGTCGGACGGGATCTCCAGCGTCTCCACGACGGATCCGGCGGCCGGGGGCTTCGCGATGTCGGCGAGCGCCCATTCGACGTCGAGCCTGTCGCTCTCGTCACCGGCGTCTCCGCCGCCGAAGATGCCGTAGCGGTTGACCGAGTATCCGGTCGCGCGGGCGCCGAGCACTGTGAGGAAGAAGTGCGCGTTGCGGGCGACGAGCGGATCGAACGTCCAGGTGATGCGGCCGACGTCGCGGGAGAACGCCCATTGACGCTGGTGCTCCTTGAGCTCCCGGCCCCAGCCTCGCCCGCGGTACTCGGGTCGCAGCGCGGTGATGTGGGAGTGCATCGCCCGTCGCGCCGGAGCGCCGAAGAAGGCGATCGATGCACCGACCATCCGCTCCTCCCCGCCCTCGGCGTCGAACAGGCCGACGACGTAGTTGCCGGACTGCTGCAGCGCGCGCAGCGTCCCCGCGTCGATGACTCGCTCGGGTCCACGGATGGAGTCGAGCAGGCCCTGCGCGTCGATGATGAGTTCAACGGTGTCCAGATCACGGATGGTTCGCACGCCCCCAGTCTGCCCCTCCGGTCGCAGATATCGGAATCGAACACGGATGCTCAGGCGCGGGAGCGCTCCGGGAAGGCCGTACCTCCTCCGGCGGCGAGGGACGCGGCGACGATCTCGAGGAACTCGTTCATCATCTCGACGGTCATCTCGGGGAGCATCCCGTCCCAGTACGAGAGCACGGCCCCTCGGCCCTGCATCATCCCCGCCGGCCGGGCGAATGCCCAGAGGTGCAGGTGTGCCGAACCGTCGTTGAATCTGCTGAAGTGGCACCGCGCGACACCGGGGATCTTCTTCACCGCCTCGGAGATGCGCTGCATCAACGGTCCGAGTGCGGCGAGGACCTCGACGGGAGCATCTTCGAGCAGCCAGTGCCTGCGCGGGGCGATCGCGCCTATGAAAGGAAGCCCGCCCGGTTCCCACCCTGCACGCACCTGCCACAGGTCGTCATGCCAGATCGTGTGCTCATCCGGCGTGCATGAACCGCAGTTCTCGGGGTCGAGCTCACCGTTGCGCGGCTTCTCGGGCACGAGCATCGGCTCGAGCGGGCGCATGACGACCGACTCGTAGGCATTGGCCGGACCGTGCGTCATCCACGAGCCGTCGGGCCGCTCGCCATAGACGATCCTGCGGTGGAAGGGGGTGTCGGCCGGATGCTGTTCGAAATCGACGCTCATGCCCATATCGAACCATGCCGCGACCGGGCGTACCGTGGAGGGATGTCAACCAGCGACACCACCGCCGAGAAGTCCGACACCCGGTTCTTCGGGCAGCCCTGGGCTCTCGTCCACATCTTCGGCGTCGAGATGTGGGAGCGCTTCAGCTTCTACGGCATGCAGGGGATCCTGCTGATCTACCTGTACTTCTCGGTCAGCGAGGGCGGGCTCGGACTCTCCCAGGCCGTCGCCGGGGGCATCGTCGGCGCGTACGGCGGATCCGTCTACCTCTCCACCATCCTCGGGGCGTGGGTCGCCGACCGGATGCTGGGCTCGGAGCGGGTGCTGTTCCTCAGCGCGATCGTCATCGTGGCCGGGCACGTGGCCCTCGCCCTGCTCCCCGGATTCCTCGGAGTGGGCGTCGGCCTCGTGCTGGTCGCCCTCGGCTCGGGCGGTCTCAAGGCGAACGCGACCTCGGTGGTGGGGAGCCTCTACGACGCCGACGACACCCGCCGCGACGCCGGATTCTCACTGTTCTACCTCGGCATCAACCTGGGTGCGTTCATGGGGCCGATCCTGACCGGCATCCTGCAGTCCTCGCTCGGATTCCACTACGGCTTCGGCCTCGCCGCGATCGGCATGACCCTCGGGCTCGTGCAGTACTCGTTCGGGCGTCGCGCTCTGCCCGACGAGGCCCGACGCGTGCCGAATCCGCTGCCGTCGTCGCGCTACCCGCTCGTCTCGATCATCGCGCTGGCCGCCATCGCCGCGATCGTCGTGCTGGTGCTGCTCGGAGTGATCAGGGCCGACAATCTGTCGACCATCGTCATCATCGGCACGGTCGTCGCGGCTGTCGCCTACTTCGCGGTGATCCTCAGCAGTCGCCTGATCGACGGCACCGAACGTTCGCGCGTGTGGGGATTCCTGCCGCTGTTCGTCACCAGCGTGGCGTTCTGGTCGCTGTACCAGCAGCAGTTCACCGTGCTCACGGTCTATTCGGACGAGCGACTCGATCGCGACATCCTCGGGTTCGTGATGCCGGTCTCGTGGGTCCAGTCGATCAATCCGGTGTTCATCATCATCCTCTCCGGCGTGTTCGCGGCGGTCTGGACGCGTCTCGGCACCCGGCAGCCGTCGACGCCGGTGAAGTTCGCGCTGGGGGCGATGATCATGGGCGCCGCCTTCCTGCTGTTCCTCCCCTTCGCGGGTGGCGGGCCGAACTCGACCCCGCTGCTGGCGATCGTCGGGATCCTGCTCGTCTTCACGATCGCCGAGCTGCTGATCTCGCCGGTGGGCCTCTCGGTGACGACCAAGCTCGCCCCGAAGCCGTTCCACACGCAGATGGTCGCGCTGTTCTTCCTCTCGATCGCGCTGGGCACGGCGATCTCCGGCTGGCTAGTGCAGTTCTACGACCCGAAGAACGAGGTGCCGTACTTCTCGATCCTCGGCGGCATCGCGATCGTGGTCGGCCTCGGTCTGCTGCTCTCGGTCAAGCCCGTGCTGCGGCTGATGAAGGGCGTGAACTGAGCACGACCCGCTGAGCACGATCCGCCCTCCCCGCGCCTCGGGTGTCCGGGACGCCGATAGCCTGAAGGGATGGGAGAGAACGAAGATCGCGCGCGCAGACGACTCTCCCGAAAGGCTCCGCGATGGGCCGTCATCGCCGTGCTGGCGTTCGCAGGGCTCTGCGCGTCGTTCATGTTCACGCTCGTCGTGCCGCTGCAGGCCGAGCTGCCGAGGCTGCTGAACGCCTCCCGCGAAGACACCACCTGGGTCGTCACGATCACCCTGCTGGTCGCCGCGGTCGCGACCCCCATCTCGGGTCGTCTCGGCGACATGTACGGCAAGCGCCGCGTGGTGATCGTGCTGCTCGCTTTGCTGATCGTCGGCTCGCTGGTCGCCGCGCTCTCGGGGTCGATCGTCGGCGTCATCATCGGCCGCGCGCTCCAGGGCGCCGTCACCGGTGTGGTGCCGCTCGGCATCGCGATCATGCGCGACATCCTCCCCCCTGAGCGCCTCGGCTCGGCGGTCGCGCTCATGAGCGCGACCATGGGCGTGGGCGGTGCGATCGGGTTGCCGGTGGCCGCCCTGCTCGCCGAGAACGCCGACTGGCATTGGCTGTTCTGGCTGGCCGCCGCTCTGGGCGGCGTCGGGCTCGCCCTTGTGCTCCTCGTCGTGCCGGAAGACGTGCTGCGGTTCCCCGGCCGCCTCGATGTGCTCGGCGCGGTCGGTCTCGCGATCGGCCTCACCGGCATCCTGCTGTTCGTCTCGCGGGGCGCCGAGTGGGGCTGGACCGCACCCCTGACCCTCGCCTGCATCATCGGCGGGGTCGGCGTGCTGCTGATCTGGGGCTGGTACCAGCTGCGCACGACCGACCCGCTGCTCGACCTGCGCGTCGCCGCCCGGCCGGCCGTGCTCTTCACCAACATCGCCGCGATCGGCATGGGATTCGCCCTGTTCGCCTCGAACGTGACGTTCCCGCAGCTGCTCGAGGGGCCCGTCGCCTCGGGCTCGGGCTTCGGGCTCGACATGGTCTCGGCCGCGCTCATCGTCATGCCCGCCGGCCTGGTGATGATGGTCATCTCGCCGCTGTCGGGCTGGCTCGAGCGCGCCGTCGGCCCGCGCCCCCTCTTCACGGTGGGCGCCGGTGCCATCGTGCTCGCCTACCTGTTCGTGCTCCTGTGGTCGAGCGAGGTCTGGCACATCCTGGTCGGCAACGTGCTGATCGGCGTCGGCATCGGCTTCACGTTCGCCGCCATGCCGATGATCATCATGCGTTCCGTCCCCGCGAGGGAGACGGGCGCATCGAACGGCCTGAACGCGCTCTTCCGCTCCGTGGGCACCTCCAGCGCCTCCGCGGTGATGGGCGGAGTTCTCGCCGCCATGAGCACCGACGTCGGCGGGGTGTCGGTACCCACCCGGGCTGCCTTCGACCTCTGCTTCTGGCTGGCGATCGCCGCCGGAATCCTCGCGCTGGTGCTGTCGCTCTTCATCCCCCGTCAGCGCGCTGTCGAACAGCATCCGTCGCTGCCGGGCTGACCGGGGCTCGGGATGACCGGGGGTCGGGATGACCGCGGCTCGGGTTGGCATGAGCCCGGGCTGACCGCAGGTCGGTCGCTGTCAGATCACCCGCGGATCGGGATCTGTGTCCGTCGGCGGTCGCAACCGCGCGGGGATCGGCCACTCGAGCACGTACTGCTGCACGGGCGGACGGGTGACGTCGCCGAAGTCATCGACCTTCACCACGATGCGCCCCGGCACGCCGTCGTCGTCGGGAGTGACCTCGAGGATGCGCACGCGAAGCGGCCTATCCGCCTCGCCCTCGAGCATCCACGGATCCGCGAGCCAGGCGAGACCCCTCGCCTCGAGAGCGGCCTCGGCATCGAGCCATTCCGTGGGAGCGGATGCCGGACGGCCGAGCACGTCGACGGCCACCCATTCGTCGCCGTCAGGGTGGATCCACCCGAGCAGCTCGCGGTCATCACGGCGATGCGGTGTCCAGTCGGGGCGGGGCATGCCTCCAGGCTAGCGAGCCCGACGCGGGCTGACCCCGGCGCGGGCTGACCCGGGCTCGGACTGTCAGCCACCTCGCGGGCTGTCAGTGCGTGTACTCCATGAGCTCGACGCCGAGAACCCGGAAGGCGTCGTGGGCGCGCAGGCGATGGGCGATGGACAGGTCGTCGAAGCAGACGATGAGCGAATAGGCGACGCCGGCACGGGGGCCGGCGAGGACTCCGGCCTCCGCCCGCACTCCGCGGTCACGGCCGGTCTTGTTGATGAAGAGCAGTCCGTGCGCGTCGTGCTCATGCGAGAAGGGGTCGAGGCCCGTCGAGGCGGCGACGAGGCTGAGGTCCTGATTCAGGCTGAGCCACTCCGACACCTGGGCGCTGACGGGGGCGTCCACCACCTGGGAGTTCACCAGCGCGGAGAAGAGACCGGCGAGCTCGCGTGCGGAGCCGACCGCGACCTGCGGGGCGTCGTCGGGTCCGCGCTCATCGCGGAAGCGGTCGAGCAGGGCGGTACGCCGCAGGCCGAGCGCCTCGATGCGATCGCGCACCCGCTCGTGGCCGATGCGCTGCAGCAGCGCGTTCACGGCGATCGGGTCTCCGGCGGTGGCCGCGAGCACCGCGAGATCCTCGAGCGGCAGAGCGGGTGCGTGCAGATGCCGCCACACACCCGAGGTCGACACCGGGTCGATGGTGCGCCGTTCGACGATCTCGAGCGGGTCGAGAGAGCCGTCTTCGAAGGCGGCGGCGACCTCGATCAGCAGGGGCACGACTCCGAGACCCGCGACCGGCATGGTGACGTGGTCGTCGCCGGCGAGCACGTGCACGTGAGTGTCGAGATCGACGACGTGCACCGAGACCTGGGCACCGGCATCCGCGAGCTGCTCGAGCGCTCGCAACGTCGACGTGAACGACCTGCGTGCGGACGCGGCACGGCGCGGCAGGCGACGGCTGGTCCGCTGAGAGCGGCGCAGCGAGGCCAGCGGCGGCCCTTCGACAGGCTCGTGAGCACCCACGCGTGATCCTTCAAGGGGGAGTGGACAGGCGGGATGCTGCGGGGTCCGTCCCCCACAGCACGGATATCGTAACCCCGGCCGGTGAGGATGCCCTACAGACTGCGACGTTCGGTCATCAGATCGTCACATGGCAGTCTGCAGGGCATCCGGCAGCTCACCAGATCGTGACCCTGGAGTCCTGCGGCAGCCAGAGCGCGTCGTTCTCGGAGACGTCGAACGCCTCGTAGAAGGCGTCGATGTTGCGGACGATCTGATTGCAGCGGAATTCGTTCGGCGAATGCGGGTCGATGGTGAGCAGTCGCAGCGTCTCGGCGTCGCGGCTCTTCTGCTGCCAGACCTGCGCCCACGACAGGAGCAGGCGCTGCACGCCCGTGTACCCGTCGACGACCGGGGCCTCGGCGCCGTCGAGCGAGATCTCGTACGCCTTGAGGGCGATGCCCAGACCACCGAGATCGCCGATGTTCTCGCCGATCGTCAGGGCGCCGTTCACATGGTGCTCGGCGTCGAGCCCCTCGGGGACCAGCTCGTCATACTGAGCGATGAGGGCCTTGGTGCGCTCTTCGAACGCCGACCGGTCGGCATCCGTCCACCAGTCCTCGAGTTTGCCCGCGCCGTCGTACCGGCTGCCCTGGTCGTCGAATCCGTGCCCGATCTCGTGACCGAACTACGGCGCCGATCCCGCCGTAGTTCGCCGCCGCGTCACGGGAGGCGTCGAAGAACGGGTACTGCAGGATGGCCGCGGGGAAGACGATCTCGTTCATCGACGGGTTGTAGTACGCGTTGACCATCTGCGGCGGCATGTGCCACTCCTCGCGGTCGATCGGCTGTCCGACCTTCGCGACGTTGCGGTCGTGCTCGAAGATCGCCGCACGCCGCACGTTGCCGAACAGGTCGTCGCGGTCGATCTCGAGCGTGGAGTAGTCGCGCCACACCGTGGGGTGACCGATCTTGGGGGTGAACGAATCCAGCTTCGCCAGTGCGCGCTCGCGGGTCTCGGCCGTCATCCACTCGAGGTCGGTGATGCTCCGGCGGTAGGCCTCGATGAGGTTCGCGACGAGCTCGTCCATCTCGGCCTTGGCCGTCGGCGGGTAGTGCCGCTCGACGTACACCTTGCCGATGGCCTCGCTCAGCGCGCTCTCGGTGACCGAGACCCCGCGCTTCCACCGCTCGCGGATCGTCGGCACGCCGGTGAGCTCGGTGCCGTAGAACGAGAAGTTCTCCTGCACCAGTTCGTCGGTCAGGTACGGGGCCGCGGCGTGCACGACCTGGGCGCGCAGCCACGCCTTCCAGTCGTCGAGCCGCTCGGCGACGAGCAGCGATCCCAGTCCTTCGAAGAAGCTCGGCTGCGAGACGACGACCTCGGCGAACGCGTCGGGGTGCCCGGGGGCCACCGCGTCGCGCCACGGCTCGAGGTCGACGCCCGCGAGCTCCTGGATCTGCGCCCAGGACAGGAGGTTGTAGGTGGCGACCGCGTCGCGGCTGCGCACGTTGTCCCAGTGGTGTCCGGCGAGCTCGGTCTCGAGCGCGATCGCACGGTCGGCGACCTCGGTCGGCTCGGTGATCCCGGCGAGACCGAGCAGTCGCTCGAGGTGCGCACGGTAGGCCGCACGCGTCTCGGCGAAGGTGTCGAGCCGGAAGTAGCTCTCATCGGGCAGCGAGAGGCCCGACTGCACGGCCACCGGCAGATAGCGCTCCGGGTTGCCGGGGTCGCCGTCGACGTAGAAGCCGATCAGGTGTGCACGGCCGTCGCGGTCGTAGGCCCCCACTGTGCGCAGGAACGCGGGGATGCCGTCGATGGCGTCGATCTCGGCCAGCGTCTCCGCCAAGGGAGACACCCCCGCCGCTGCGATGCGCTCGGTGTCCATGAAGCTCGCGAACAGATCGCCGATCTTGCGTGCGAGGGTGCCGACCTCGGCATCCTGCGACTCCTCGATGATGGCGCGGACGTCTTTCTCGGCCTGCTCGGCGAGGAGGTGGAAGGACCCCCACCGCGCCTTGTCTCCGGGGATCTCGGTGCGGGCGAGCCACGCGCCGTTGACGTGGCGGTACAGGTCGTCCTGCGGGCGGATGTCGGAGCTGAACTCGGCGATCTCGAGGCCGGAAGGGAGCACATCTGTCATGCGACCCAGCCTATGCGCCGGTCCGACATCCGGGTCGGCGGGCGCGAGGATCAGGCCCAGAGGGCGAGAAGATCAGCCCCGACGCGCGAGAAGATCAGTCTCGGCGTCCGAGAAGATCAGTCTCGGCGTCCGAGACCGAATCTCCGACGTCGTCGCTGCTCCGGCGGCTCCGCGGCACGGGCGGCGAGCCTGGCGGCTCGTCGCTCGCGCCATGCCGTGACCTCGGCGTCGATGTCGCGAGTGCTCGTCACCACCGGCGGGCCGCCCTGCAGCTGACGTCGCGCCTCGACGACGCGCCTGTTGAAGTCGACGAGGACATCACGGACATCGCTCTCGCGCCCCAGCAGGTCGAGCTGGGCGTCGAGCTCGCGATCCTCGGTGCGCAGCAGGATCGCGGGCGGGCCGAGCCCGGTGAGGTTCTCGGTCTCGATCTTGCGGCGGATCCACCAGTCGGGGTCGTGGTGGGTGCCGAGCCCCTCGAGGGGCTTGCCCGCGCCGGGCAGATCGTCGAAGTCGCCCCGCCGGATCGCGACCTGGATGGCCGTCTCGATGAACGCCGCGCGATCGGTGGCGGCCGCGATGCCCGGGGCTTCGCCGGACTCCGCGTCGTCCTCCGAGCCGTCGCTCTGCTGTCGCGCGCGGTATCGGGCTGCGGCCTCGCGGGGGTCCGACACGATGCACCTCCCTGGCATCCGGTGGTGATTCCAGGGTACGGCCGGAAGGCGCGATGTGGCCCGGTCGGTGCCGGGCCATAGGCTCTGAGGATGACCGAGCGCACCCTCAACCGCGAGATCCTGCGCCTCGCCGTCCCCGCGCTCGGCGCGCTGATCGCGGAACCCGCCTTCCTCATCGTCGACGCCGCTCTCATCGGGCACCTGGGCACCACGCCGCTGGCAGGGCTCGGCATAGCCGGCGCCGTGCTGCAGACGGTGGTCGGGCTGATGGTCTTCCTCGCCTACTCGACGACCCCCGCGGTCGCCCGCCTGTTCGGCGCAGGTCGCCCCGGCGAGGCCGTGTCGGTCGGGATCAACGGCATGTGGCTGGCGCTGGCGCTCGGCGCCGTTCTCGCGGCGGCCGGCGCCGTGGCCTCGCCGTGGCTGGTGTCGCTGTTCGGAGCGAGCGATGCCGTCGCCGCCCAGGCCAACGACTACCTCGTCGTCTCGATGTGGGGCCTCCCCGCCATGCTGATCGTCTTCGCGGCGACCGGACTGCTCCGCGGGATGCAGGACACGGTCACGCCGCTGTGGATCGCCGGGCTGGGGTTCGGCGCGAACGCCCTGCTCAATGTGGTCTTCATCTACGGACTGGGCTGGGGGATCGCCGGTTCCGCGGCGGGCACCGTGGTCGCACAGTGGGGCATGGTCGGCGCCTACGTGCTGGTGATCAGACGGCTCGCCGCGACCCATGAGGCCTCGCTGACGGTGAAGCGCGAAGGCATGGGCAGCACCGCGCGATCCGGGGGCTGGCTGTTCCTGCGCACGGTGAGCCTGCGGGCAGCGCTGCTCGTGACCGTCGCCGTCGCCACCGGCATCGGCACCGCCGAGTTGGCCGGCTGGCAGATCGTGTTCACGATCTTCTCGGCCGCGGCCTTCGCCCTCGATGCCCTGGCGATCGCCGCCCAAGCCCTGATCGGCAAGGAGCTCGGTGCCGGCGACCAGCGGCAGGTGCAGCGCGTGCTGGCACGGACGGTCGCGTGGGGCGCATGGTTCGGGGTGGTCGTGGGGGCGCTGATCGCCGCCCTGTCCGGCGTGCTGGGCATCGTGTTCACCGGTGATCCCGACATCGCGGCGCTCGTGCAGCCGGCGCTGCTGATCCTCGCGGTCGCCCAACCGATCGCCGGTGTCGTGTTCGTGCTCGACGGCGTGCTGATGGGCGCGAACGACGCCCGCTACCTCGCACTCGCCGGCGCGCTCAATCTTCTGCCGTTCCTTCCCGCGCTCTGGATCATCGCCGCGACCGGCGTCGACGGCGCCCCCGGACTCATCTGGCTCGCCGTCGCGTTCTTCGGCGTGTACCTGCTCGCTCGCCTCGGCACTCTCGGCTGGCGGGTGCGCTCAGGACGCTGGCTCACGGCCGGAGTCTGATCCTGCACACACGCGCAGGACTCGACGTTCTCCACGTATCTCGGAATCCCGGGCAGGTGGGCCGCGCAGGCCTGGCATTCTCGCCGGGAGCGAACGAGAATCGGAGTGTGCTGACCATGAACGAGCCTCAGGTATGGGTCCTGATCGGCGTCTTCGCTGCGGCGATGTTCGGCATGGTCACCGTCGTCTCCACCCTTTTCATCCACGTGGTGAAGACAGAGATCCAGAGCGTCCATCGGCGGATAGACACACTCGATCGCGAGGTGACCGCGCTCTATCGGAACACCTTCGGCATCGACCGGGACTGACGGCAGCGCAGGAACCCGAGGTTCAGCCCGCGTGCCTCCGGCACCACTCGTACATGATCACGGCTGCGGCCGCGCTCGCGTTGATCGACCGGGTAGATCCGTACTGGGTGATCTCGATATGCCCGGATGCCGCGGCGAGCGCCTCGTCGGAGAGACCCGGCCCCTCCTGACCGAACAGCAGGACGCAGCTCCGGGGCAGCTCGGCGCGATCCACGGGCACAGCGCCCTCGACGTTGTCGACGGCGATGATCGGGATGCCCTCGGCCGCCGCCCACGCCGCGAAGGTCTGCACATCCTCATGGTGGACGACGTGCTGGTAGCGGTCGGTCACCATGGCGCCGCGCTTGTTCCAGCGGCGGCGACCGATGATGTGCACGGTGTCGGCGAGGAACGCGTTGGCGCTGCGCACGATCGAGCCGATGTTCATGTCGTGCTGCCAGTTCTCGATGGCCACGTGGAACGGATGCCGCTTCGTGTCGAGGTCGGCGACGATCGCCTCCATGCGCCAGTACCGGTAGCGATCGATCACGTTGCGGGTGTCGCCGGCGGCGAGCAGCTCCGGGTCGTACTGCTCCCCCTGCGGCCACTCCGCGGGTCCACCCGGCCAGGGGCCCACCCCGTACCCGGGCTGCGCCGACGATCCGCCTGCGTCCGACGTTCCGCCTGCGTCTGACGATCCGCCTGTGTCCCCGGGCACGCCGGTGTCCGCCGGGTCTGCGGTCGTCTGCTCATCCATCCCGTCAGGCTATCCGCCACAGGACGGAGCGCATATTTAGGTGCGCCGAAATATCCGCTACGATTTCGGCATGCCGAAAAATCCCGCGACCCCGCCCCGCAGTCTGTGGCTGCTCGGGCCCGCCCTGGTCGCCGGAGTCGCCTACCTCGACCCGGGCAACGTCGCGAGCAACATGACCGCCGGCGCCCAGTACGGGTACCTGCTCGTGTGGATCGTCGTGGCGGGCAACATCATGGCCTGGCTCATCCAGTACCTCTCCGCCAAGCTCGGCGTCGTCACCGGGCAGAGCCTCCCCGAGGTGCTGGGCACGCGTCTGACGAGACCGTGGGCCCGCCGGGCGTACTGGCTGCAGGCCGAACTCGTCGCGATGGCGACCGATCTCGCCGAGGTCATCGGCGGGGCGGTCGCGCTGTACCTGCTGTTCGACATCCCGCTGCTGCTCGGCGGCGTCATCACCGGCGCGGTGTCGATGATCCTGCTCGCGGTGCAGAACCGGGGCGGCGCGCGGCCGTTCGAGTTCGTGATCATCGGGCTGATGGCGATCATCGCGGTCGGCTTCGTCGCCGGCCTCTTCGTCGCTCCACCGGATGCCGGCAGCATCGTCGGCGGACTCGTGCCCCGCTTCGAGGGCACCGGATCGGTGCTCCTCGCCGCGTCCATCCTCGGCGCGACGATCATGCCGCACGCGATCTACGCCCACTCCTCGCTGACCCGCGACAGGTTCGGCGCGGCCGCGACGCACGGACCGACCGAGGCGGCGCGCACCGAGGTCTCCCGCATCCGCCGTCTGCTGACCGCGACGCGCTGGGACGTCTCGATCGCGATGGTCATCGCCGGGACGGTGAACCTCGGCATCCTGCTGCTCGCCGCCGCCAACCTCGCCGGGGTCGACGGCACGGACTCGCTCGAGGGAGCGCATGCCGCACTGGCCGCGGGGCTCGGACCTGTCGTCGCCACCTTCTTCGCCGTCGGACTGCTCGCCTCGGGGCTCGCGTCGACCTCGGTCGGCGCCTACGCGGGAGCCGAGATCATGCACGGCCTGCTGCACGTGCGCATCCCGCTGCTGGCACGGCGGCTGATCACCCTGATCCCCGCGCTCGTGATCCTCGGGCTCGGCGTCGATCCGACACTCGCCCTCGTGCTCAGCCAGGTCGTGCTGTCGTTCGGCATCCCGTTCGCGCTGATCCCGCTGGTGGCGCTCACGGCCCAGCGTCGCACGCTGGGCGCCTGGGTGAACCGGCGATGGACGACCGCGGCCGGTGTCCTGGCGTCCGTGCTGCTCATCGCCCTCAACGGCGCGCTGCTCTGGCTGGTCCTGACCGGCGCCTGAGCAGGCGTCGCGCACGCGGAACCGCCCCGAGCCGGCACGGGAAGATTCGGCTCGGGGCGGCGGTCTGTCCGCGCTCGCGCGCGCAACGCATAGCGCGCTCAGCGCCTCACGCGCGCTCAGCGCGAGCGGAGCGTCTCCGTCCACTGCGAGACGGCACCGTCGGCGATGCGATGCCCGGGCTCGGGGACAGCGACCACGGTCACCTCCCCCGTGACGCGCACCTTGCCGTTGCGCGCCTCGACCTTCTCGCCGTTCACGTAATAGGTGACACCCTTGACGCTGGTCGGCACCTTCACCTCGTCACGAGACGTGCCCGGCTTGTCGGTGAACTTCGGAGCCTTGGGCGTCACCGGCGCCGTCAGCACCGGCACGTTCGCCCAGTCGATGTCGCTCGCCAGGTAGAACGAGGTGTACGCCGGCTGGTTGTAGGTCGTCTGCTGACGTGCCGTCTCGGCGCGGTACTGCACGTCGTGCATGAGCGTGGTGAGCTTGTGCGCCGTCGGCTCGGTGGTCGTGTAGAACCGCAGCGCGCTCGAATCGCTCGTGCGCACCAGCAGCTCCTCGCGCCAGTCCCCCAGCACGTCGGCGACCAGGGAGGGGTTGCCCTTGGTGCCGTTGTTCGTGAGGGTTCCGGTGGCGGTGAGCACGGTGCCGCGGGTCCAGTCGTCGATCGTGGGCGTCTGATCGCCGCTGCCGTTCACGATCTGGGTGGTCAGGTCTCCCGCCCAGCGGATCGACATGTTCGTGCCGGGCGTCGCCGTGTCGAGCAGCTCTCCCGTGGCGCTCAGCAGTCCGCTGCCCTCGGTGCCGCCGGGCATGCTCGACCACACCTCGATGCCGGGGACGTCCGGGCGGACGTCTCCGATCATCGCCCGACCGGTGTCGCGACCCGAGTAGGCGCCGAACAGCGATTCCCCCGTGGCCGCATCACGCATCACCGATCCGTACGGGGCGAACGTGCCGCCCTCGTGGGCCGTCCAGATCTCGAGTCCGGGGCGGCTCGGGTCGATGTCCGCCACGTGCATCGCGTCACCGTGACCGAGGCGCACGTTCTCGCCCGGCGCGGCACTGCCCTCGGGCAGCACGTCGAACGAGCTGTACAGCAGGCTGCCGTCGTGATCGATCGTCGCCGATCCGTAGACGAGCTCCTGCTTGCCGTCGGCATCCACGTCGGCGAAGCTCAGCGAGTGGTCGCCCTGAGTCGTGATCGTCCCGAACTCGGGGTCGGTGCCGTCACGCCCGTGGGGCGAGTCGTTGAACGGGTTCGTCATCGGCGCGTGGCCGCTGTCGACATCCCAGCGCTCCGTGAGGCGCTTGCCGTCCCAGTCGAAGGCCGTGACGGTCGTGCGCGTGTAGTAGCCGCGGGCGAAGACGGCGGACGGATGCTGGCCGTCGAGGTAGCCGACGCCCGACAGGAAGCGGTCGACGCGGTTGCCCGGCTCGATGCGGGACATCGCGTAGTCGCCCCACAGCAGGCCGTCATCGCCGCGCTCGGTCGGATACGGGATGGTCTGGAGTTCCTTGCCGGTGGCGCTGTCGAAGACCGTGAGGTACTCGGGCCCGTCGATGATGAAGCCCTCGAACTCCCGCAGCAGGTTGCGGGCGCTGCGGCTCGGCGCATACACGTCGATGAACGTGTCGGCGAGCTCCTCGGCGCTCTCCCTGCTCAGCGGGTACTCGTGCGTGACGGGCATGCCCCATGCCTCTTCGAGAGTCGCCGGCCACTGCCCCGAGACGACCTCGTCGCGTGAGCTCCAGCCGAGGAACATCTCGACGAGATGCGCTTCGTAGTCGGCGGCGCTGAGCCGGTAGTCGTCGTCGTGGGTGACCCCGGCCTTGCGGTCGGACTTCGGCAGGGTGATGAAGGACTCCCCGACGACGGCCCCGTCGGCGCCGTACTGCACCGACTTGGTGCCCGGCGCCGTCTTCAGCATCGTCTCCGAGCGGCCGTCCCCGTCGAAGTCGTAGACGAGGAACTGCGTGTAGTGCGCTCCCGCCCTGATGTTCACGCCCAGGTCGAGGCGGTTGAGCAGCGTGCCGTCGAGCTCGTAGGTGTCGAGGTAGACGGAGCCGGTGTAGCCGCGCTGCGAGACGTCCTTCGCATTCGACGGCTCCCACTTCACGACGTACTCGTACTGCCCGTCGCCGTCGACATCGCCGACCGAGACGTCGTTCGCGGAGTAGGTGTAGGCCTCGCCCGCGGGCGTGACGCCGTCGGCGGGCTTCTGCAGCGGGAGGTCGTGATGCCCCTCGGCCCAGGCGGTGACCGGGGCGGAAGCGGATGCCGCGAGCTCGACGCCGTTCACGATC
Organism: Microbacterium foliorum; assembly: GCF_003367705.1. NCBI lineage: Bacteria > Bacillati > Actinomycetota > Actinomycetes > Micrococcales > Microbacteriaceae > Microbacterium > Microbacterium foliorum. Next base: position 3,264,626 of record NZ_CP031425.1, read on the forward strand.
GGCACGACGGAGTACTCCGCCGTGGCCGTGCCCTCGGCATCCGCGAGGTTCGTGCTGTCGGTCACGGTGGCGATCTTCGTGCCGTCGCGGTAGACGGCGAAGTCGGGTCCGGCGAGCCCGGTGGCGGTGGTGCCGGTCGCCTCGGAGGCCAGCAGCCGCCAGCTCAGGAAGACGCCGTCGGCGGTGGACACGGCGACGAGGCCGCGGTCGAGGTTCTCCAGCTGTGGAGTCGCGGATGCCGGGCCGTGACGTCCGGCGTCCGGGCCCGTGGCGGGTGCGGCCGCGGCGCTGTGCGCGCCTCCCGCCAGCAGGCAGCCTGCCGCGGCGACCGCGACGGCAGCGCGGAATGAATGATGTCGGATGTTCATCGTCGAAATCCTTCTCTGGGCAGGACGCCCGCTCGGATAGCGTTTTCCCGTGCCCGGTCGAAGTTACCCGCCGCCCCCGGTGTCGTCAAGGAGATCGGCTCGATTGAGACGATTCACAGCGGGCGGCGCGGCTTCTCCGGGCCAGTAGGCTCGAGGGCATGCCCGCCGAGAACGCCCGCCGCACCGTCCGCATCCTCACCTGGATCGCCCTCGCGACCGGCGTGGCCGGCGGGCTGCTGGTCGCCTTCCCGACGGTGCTGCCCGTCGGCGGCCCGTGGGTGCAGCTCGCCCTCGGTCTCGCCACACTCGTACTCGCCTTCCGTGCCCGAAAGATCGGCATCGCCGGCATCGAGGGATTCGACGGCCGCCTCTCGCTCTTCGCCGCGCTGCTGGGATTCCTCATCATGTTCTTCGCGGGCCAGGTGGCCTTCGGCATCCTCGTCGACGTCGCGAACTCGTGAGCCCCGCGGACTCCTGAGCGCGACGAACGCCTGAGCCCCACCGACCCCTGACCCACCGGGTTCCTGGCCCACCGGGTTCCTGACCCACCGGGTTCCTGGCCCACCGGGTTCCTGGCGCAGGCCCGGCCCGGCGCCGGCATCCCCCTGATCTAGGCTGGGAGCGTGGCATCTCCGGCAGCAGACGACTATCTCAAGACCGTCTACGCGCACACCGAATGGCAGGATGCGCCGATCACCCCGTCGGTCCTCGCGGCGAAGCTCGGCATCGCCCCCTCGTCGGTGACCGAGATGGTGAAGAAGCTCGCCGCCGCCGGGTTCGTCTCGCACGTCCCCTACGGGGCGGTGCGCCTGACGGATGCCGGCACGCAGCGGGCACTCGCGATGGTGCGCCGACACCGCCTGATCGAGACCTGGCTGGTGCAGGAGTTCGGCTACGGCTGGCACGAGGTGCACGACGAGGCCGAGGTGCTCGAGCACACCATCAGCGATCGACTGCTCGAGGGCATCGACGCGCGCCTGGGGCGACCGCGGTTCGATCCGCACGGCGACGCCATCCCCGACGCCGACGGCCGCGTCGACCGCGAGCCGTTCGTGCTGCTCGCCGACGCTCCCGCCGGTCACACCGGGCGGGTCCTGCGCGTCGACGACCGCGACCCCGAGCTGCTGCGCGCGCTCGAGGCGGCCGGCGTCGTGGTCGCAGCGACGATCACGACCACCGCATCCGGTGTGGAACTCGACAGCTCTCCCGCGACGCTCCCCGAGGGTGCGGCGCACGTCGTCTGGCTCAGCGCCTGACACGCGAGCCTCCGCCAGACCTGCAAGCCACTGCCTGACCTGCGAGCTTCCGCCTGACCCGCGAGCCTCCGCCTGACCTGCAAGCCTCCGCCTGACCTGCAACGCAGACCCGACACCTGCCCGTCACCCCGGGCGAATAGGCTGTGCACATGGGACACCGCGACGACATCGAATGCTGGCTGACCGACATGGACGGCGTACTCGTGCACGAGAACGACGCGATCCCTGGCGCATCCGAGCTGCTCGCCGGATGGGAGCAGAACGAGATCCCCTACCTCGTGCTCACCAACAACTCGATCTTCACCGCGCGCGACCTCTCGGCGCGGCTGCGTGCCAGCGGCCTGACCGTTCCCGAGGAGCGCATCTGGACCTCGGCGCTCGCGACGGCCGACTTCCTCAAGCAGCAGGTTCCCGGGGGCTCGGCCTTCGTGATCGGCGAGGCCGGCATCCTCACCGCTCTGCATGAGGCCGGCTTCATCATGACCGAGACCGACCCCGACTTCGTGGTCGTCGGCGAGACCCGCAACTACTCGTTCGAGGCGATCACCAAGGCGATCCGGCTGATCATCCGCGGCGCGCGGTTCATCGTCACGAACCCCGACGCGACCGGCCCCTCGGCCGATGGCGTGATGCCGGCGACCGGCGCGATCGCCGCCCTCATCACGAAGGCCACGGGCAAGGAGCCCTACGTCGTCGGCAAGCCCAACCCGATGATGTTCCGGTCGGCTCTGAACAAGATCGGTGCGCACTCGAAGAAGACCGGCATGATCGGCGACCGCATGGACACCGACATCATCGCCGGCATCGAGGCGGGTCTGCACACCGTGCTCGTGATGACCGGGATCAGCGACCAAGCCGAGGTCGAGAAGTACCCGTTCCGGCCCGACGAGATCGTCGACTCGGTCGCCGATCTGCTGCCCACCGTCACCGAGTCGATCCCGACGCTCGACGAGGACTGACGTGGGCGCGCTCGACGAGGGGGAGCGCGTCGTCGCGGCGGATGCCGAGGTCTGGCGCGACTGGCTCGCGCAGCATCATGAGCGCGCCTCGGGGGTCTGGCTGCTGAGCATCCGCGGCAAGGGCGCCGACGGCATCGGCTACGAGGATGCCGTGCGCCAGGCACTGTGCTTCGGCTGGATCGACGGCCCGGTGCGCACGTTCGACGACCGGACCGTCGGGCAGTGGTTCTGCCCGAGGCGTCGGGGCAGCGGATGGGCGGCGACCAACAAAGCGCGTCTGATCGAGCTCGAGGCCGCGGGACTGCTCGCGCCCGCGGGCCTGCGCGTGCTCGAGGCCGCGAAGGCCGACGGATCATGGGTCCTGCTCGACGGCCCCGAGGCGGGCGTCGAGCCTCCGGAGCTGACCGCGGCGCTGGATGCCGAGCCGGCCGCGCGGAAGAACTGGGACGCGTTCCCGCCCTCGGTCAAGAAGTTCGGGCTCACGCACATCGCGATGGCGAAGCGCGCGGAGACGCGCGCGGCGCGGATCGCCAAGATCGTGGCGGATGCCGCGGAGGGGAGACGCCCATGAATCAGTCCGACGTGCTGTTCCTCGTCCTGTTCCTGATCCTGCTCAGCACGCTGACGGTGTTCGTCGTGCAGCTGGTCCGGTCCCGACGCCGCGGCGGCGGGGCGGAAGGCGACGGCCGCGCCGGCTGGTGGGAAGGCCCCTGGGACGACGACGACCGCAGGCGCTGAAGTCAGGCGCTGAACTCTCTCAGCGCCTTAACTCTCTCAGCGCCCGAACTCTCTCAGCACCTGAACTCTCTCAGCGCAGCGTGAGGCTGCGCACGCGCGCGACCGGCTCCGGCATCCGCAGCGGACCCACTCCCGGGGTGATCGTCCCGAGGATGCGCGGCTCGCGCGCACCGGTTCCTCCCGGGGCGATGGCCGCCACACCGTGCATGGTGCACCAGCCGATCAGCGCGAACAGGATGGCCTCCTTGCTGTCCACCGGCGCGCCTAGCTCGTCGGCCAGCACGACCTCGACACCGGGGAGGGCATCGCGCAGGCCCTGCAGGATCAGGGGGTTGTGACAGCCGCCTCCGGACACCGCGAGGAAGCGGATGCCGGCGGCGACGACATCCGCGGCGACCGTCCGCACGGTCAGCTCGGTGAGGGTGCGCACGAGGTCGGGGATCGCGATCTCCCGCCCGCGGTCGCGCTGCCGGGCGACATGCTCGCGCACGTACTCGAGGTGAAAGTGCTCCTTACCGGTGCTCTTGGGCGCGGGGAGCGCGTAGTAGGGGTCGGCGAGCAGCGCCTCGAGCAGAGCGTCGACGACGGTGCCGGTGCGGGCGATCGCGGCATCCGCGTCGTAGCCGCGCTCGTTCAGCCCCTCCGCGACGACGATCGCATCGACCAGCGCGTTCGCGGGACCGATGTCGTACGCCGACAGCCCGTCGGGACCGACCACGGTCATGTTCGCGATACCGCCGAGGTTGACGGCCGCCGAGACTCCGGCCCGCCCGCGCAGCAGCAGCTCGTCGAGGAACGACACCAGCGGAGCCCCGTGCCCACCGGCGGTGATGTCACGGATGCGCACGTCGGAGACCACGGGCGCCCCCACCTTCTCGGCGATCCAGGCGGGCTGGCCGATCTGCAGAGTGCCGAGCGCGTGACCGGCGTCGACCCAGTGGAAGACGGTCTGGCCGTGCGTGCAGACGGCGTGCACTCCCCCGACCGCGGCCGCTGCCGTGGCCGCGACCTCGGCGAACGCCTGGCCGATCAGGGTGTCGAGCTCGCAGACCTCGGCGAACGTGGTGGGCGCAGGCGGGAGCGCCGCCACGAGACGCGCGCGCAGCTCGGGGTGATACGGCACGCTGTCCTCGTGGAGGACGGTGCCGCGAAGAGTCCCCTCGTTCTCCACGAAGTCGACGACCGCGACGTCGATTCCGTCGTGAGAGGTGCCCGAGAGCAGTCCGAGTACGCGCATGAGTGTTCCTTCCGTCGCCTGCTACGAGCGTAGGCCGGTTTTGTTAGGGAGGCGAACGGAAGGGGGCGTCCTTCCTGCACGGAGGTTCGCTCCACGCGACTCATCCACCGTGGCCGGCTCCCTGGCACCCCTCGGGATCACGTGCGACAACGGCGCACGTAGCATTCTGCGAGAGTCGCCGGTCGCCGTCAGAATGGGAGCATGTTCGTGTCCGCAGAAACCCTCACGATCGTCCTCAGCGCCGTCGGCCTCCTGCTGACGCTGGGCAGCATCATGTGCGCGGGCTTCGCGTGGTGCATCCGCCGCATCGATGGAGTCGAGAGGTCACTCGGAGCACGCATCGACGGAGGCGACGACAAACTCGGAGCACGCATCGACGGATTCGAAGAGAGGCTCGGAGCGCGCATCGATGGAGTCGAGAGGTCACTCGGAGCACGCATCGACGGCGTCGAAGACAGACTCGGAGCACGCATCGACGGAGTCGAAGACAAACTCGGAGCACGCATCGACGGCGTCGAAGACAAACTCGGAGCACGCATCGACGGCGTCGAAGACAGACTCGGAGCACGCATCGACGGAGTCGAGAGATCACTCGGAGCACGCATCGACGGAGGCGACGACAAACTCGGAGCATGCATCGGCTCCATCCGAAGCGGCCTCGTCGACGTCGAGAAGTCACTCGGAGCACGCATCGACGGAGTCGCAGCGGACATGGTCGAACTCAAGGTCGCGGTCGCGCGGCTTGAAGGCCCGCAGCGCCACCTGATCGTCGCGTCACGCTGACGCGCCGCTCCCGATCTGCTGCAAACGACAGACGCGTCAGCGCAGAACGAGTGCTGCGGCGCCGATGAGCGGCCCCTCGTCGCCGAGACCCGAGCGGACGACGCGGGTGCGGCGCGAGTACTCGTGCGCGGCGCTCGCGGTGAGGGCCTGCTGCACGAGGTCGATGTAGTCGGCAGAGACTCGCGAGAAGCCTCCGCCGATCGCCACCATGTCGAGGTCGACGAGGGTCGCGGCATCCGCCAAGGCCTCGCCGACGGCCTTCGCCGAGCGTTCGATGGCCGCACGCGCGGTGGCGTCGCCCGCCGCAGCATCCCGCGCCAGGTCTTCGCCCGTCGATCCCGCCCAGCCCTGCTGCTGCGCCCACGCGGCGCTCGCCGGTCCCGAGGCGATCTCCTCGAGCGTGAGTCCGCCTTCACGGCGCACCTGGCCGAGGTGTCCCGCGTTGCCCGTGGCGCCGGGGATGTACGCACCGTTGACGACGAACCCTCCCCCGACGCCGGTCGAGACCACGATCGACAGGGACGCGCCGGCATCCTGCGTGGCGCCCAGCCACGACTCGGCAAGCGCGAGCGCGCCGCCGTCATGACCGAAGACCGTGGGCAGCGCACGGCCGAGGATCTCAGAGGCGGTCGTGCGCACCGCATCGGCGAGACCGTATCCGCGGGCTGCAGGCATGTTCACCGGAAGGATCTGACCGGCAGTCCGGTCGATCGGCCCCGCACTGCCGATGCCGGCGCCGATGAGCTCGCCGTCTTCAGGGAGGCGGGAGAGCGCATGAGCGATCACCGTCGCGATCGCGTCGTCGAGCGACGCGGGGGTGGCATCCCGACCGGTCGCCCTACGGCTCCGGCTTCCACGCACCAGCGCGCCGTCCGCGCTCACGAGCGCAGCCTCCATCTTGGTGCCGCCGACGTCGACGGCGAGTGCGTACCGGGTCACTGGGGGTCGAGTCCGAGGTCATCGAGGTCGAAGGCGGCGCGCCATTCGAGGCCCTCGGCTTCGATCGCGGCCTGCGCGCCGGTCTTGCGGTCGACGATCACCGCGACGGCGACGATCTCGGCGCCCTCCTTGCGCAGCGCCTCGACGGCCTTGAGCGCGGACTGTCCCGTGGTCGAGGTGTCTTCGAGCACGACGACGCGCTTGCCCTTGACGTCGGCGCCCTCGATTTGGCGGCCGCGGCCGTGGTCCTTCGGCTCCTTGCGCACGACGAACGCGTCGAGCGGCCGGTCGGCGGCGACCGAGGCGTGCAGCACCGAGTTGGCGATCGGGTCGGCGCCGAGCGTCAGGCCGCCGACCGCCACGACGTCGAGGTCGCCGATCAGGTCGAGCATGATGCGGCCGATCGCGGGGGCGGCCCGGTGGTCGAGGGTGAGCTTGCGCATGTCGACGTAGTACGTCGCCTGCTTGCCGCTCGAGAGGGTGAAGTCGCCGTGGAACACCGCCTCACCCTTGATCAGGTCGAGGAGCGTCTGGCGGTCTGCGTCGAGTGCGGTCACGGCATCCAGTGTAGGAGGTGGGGGTCTCGTGTTCTGCGGGAAGTCTGCGTGTCCGATGGCGCGACTCCGCCGTCCGATGTCGCAACTCATCCGTCCGATGTCGCAACTAGGCTTGATGCATGCGCTTGGCCACCTGGAACGTCAACTCCATCCGCACCCGTGTCACCCGCACCGTCGAATTCGCCGTGCGCGAAGACATCGACGTGCTGGCGATGCAGGAGATCAAGTGCAAACCCGAGCAGTTCCCGTACGGCCCGTTCGAAGAGGCCGGGTACCACGTCGAGGTGCACGGCCTGAATCAGTGGAACGGCGTCGCGATCGCGAGCCGTCTGCCGGTCAGCGACGTGCGCACGGCGTTCGACGGCATGCCCGGGTTCGCGAAGGGGCATGAGGGTCCGGATGCTCCGCTCGAAGCCCGAGCGCTCGGCGTCATGGTCGACGGCGTGCGCGTATGGAGCCTGTACGTTCCCAACGGCCGCTCGCTCGACGATCCGCACTACGCGTACAAGCTGCACTGGCTCGAGGAGCTCAAGAAGGCGACCGCCGCCGAGCTCGCGGCGAACCCCGAGCTGCCGCTCGCCCTGGTCGGCGATTTCAACATCATCCCGTTCGACGTGGACAACGGCGACCCCGACATCGTCGAGGGCGTCTCGACGCACGTGTCGCCCGAGGAGCGCCAGGCGTTCTTCGCGTTCCAGGATGCGGGGCTGACCGACGTCGTGCGTCCCCTCATCCCCGAGGGCTTCACCTACTGGGACTACCAGCGCCTGAAGTTCCCGCGCAACGAGGGCGTGCGCATCGACTTCGTCCTCGGCTCGAAGACGCTGGCCGATGCCGTGAGCGGCGCATCGATCCATCGCGACGAGCGCAAGGGCGAGCAGCCCAGCGACCACGTGCCGGTGGTGGTCGAGTTCGACCTGGGCGGCGGGGTCGAAGACGACGATGACATGCCCATGATCTTCTCCTGAGCGCCCGGCCCCTGAGCGCCCTTCTACTCCTGCCCCTCCGGCTCCTGAGCGGCCCTTCGTCTCGTCGCTTCGCTCCTCGCTCAGGAACCGCGCAGCGACGAGACGAAGGGTCGCCCAAAGCACCCCAGTCATTGAGCGAGCGAAACATCCCGCTCACCGACCGACCAAAGCACCCCGATCACCGGCCGACAAAAGCACCCGCTCATTGAGCGAGCGAAGCGAGACGAAATGCGCCTGATAGCCACCGACCTCGACGGCACGCTGCTCGACTCCACGTCGTCCGTCTCACCGCGCACCAGGGCCGCACTCGACGCGGCCCGGGCCCGCGGCATCCACGTCGTGCCGGTCACGGCCCGCCAGCCGATCGGCTTGCGCACGATCGCCGCCGATGCGGCCTTCGAGGGGTGGGCGCTGTGCAGCAACGGCGCCTATGCGGTGCATCTCACAGACGGGCGGATGCTGTTCGCCGAGGAGCTGCCTGCTGAGACGATCCGCACGCTGGCCGAGGCGCTGCGTGCGAGCATCCCCGGGCTGCTGTTCGCCAGTGTGCGCGATGCCGGCGAGGCCTTCGTCGCCGAGCACGGGTACGCCGAGATCGCGGATCTCACCGACCACAAGCGGGATCCGAAGACGATGGGCGGCGTCTCCCTCGATGAGGTGGTGTCGGCGCCGAGCCTGAAGTTCGTGATCCGGCATCCGGAGCTCGCGCCGTCGGTGCTCTACGACGCGCTGCGTGCACTCGACCTCGACGGTTTCGAGGCGACGCTCTCGGGTGCGCCGTTCCTCGAGGTCATGGCCGAGGGCGTCACCAAGGCCAGCGGCCTCGCCCGCCTCTGCATGCACCTCGGCATCGACCGCGGCGACGTCATCGCCTTCGGCGACGCCCTCAACGACGTCGAGATGCTGCGGTGGGCAGGTCTCGGCGTCGCGATGGGCGGTGCCGACGACATCGTGCAGGATGCCGCCGACGAGACGACCTCCTCGAACGACGACGACGGCGTCGCCAGGGTGATCGAGCGGATCCTCGCGATCGACTGACGTAACGGAGCAGCCTGGCGACCGAGCCGGCTGACGTACGAGTCGGCTGACGAACCGCGTCGATCAGTCCTCGAACGTCCCGACCGCCGGCACCCGATCGGTGCGACCGTAGCGCAGCAGCATCACGCCGTCGCTGTCTGCGACCGGCGGCTCGATCAGCTGCAGCACCGACGGCAGCGCACCGTCGTCGAACACCTTCTTGCCCGCGCCGAGCAGAATCGGATACACCCACAGGGTGAGTTCGTCGAACAGTCCCTCGGCCAGCAGCGAATGCACGAGGTCGACGCTGCCGATCACATGCACCTCTCGATGCCTGGTGCGCAGTTCGGCGATCTCGGCGGCGAGGTCGCTGCCCACGCGGTGGCTGTTCTGCCAGTCGAGCGCGAGGTCATCGTTCCGTGTCGCGACGCATTTCGGCACGCGGTCGAAGAGCCGGCCGATCTCGCCGGACGGACCGTCCGTGTGGTGGGGCCAATACGCGGCGAAGATGTCGTACGTCCGGCGTCCGAGCAGCAGGGCATCGAGCCCCTGCATCCCTTTCGAGACGGTCTCTCCCATGCTCGACGAGGGGTACCCGGCCTGCCAGCCACTGAATGCGAATCCTCCGGACGGGTCTTCGTCGGTGCCACCCGGCCCCTGCGCGACACCGTCGAGGGTGCTGAAGAGGTCGATCAGGATGCGTCCGGTCATCGAAGGGCTCCTTTGCACGAGAGGCGCTGCACGCGAGGGCGGCGATGCTGACAGTATGCGCTCGCGCTGCTGCTCGCGGGGATCTACTTCTCCTGGCCCCAGCGGGCGAGCGCATCGATGGCCTCACGCAGCGCGATGCCTCGATCGGTGAGCGCGTACGCGCGCGTGTTGTGCCGCAGGGGCAGTCGGGTCAGCACCCCGGCCGCCTCGAGCTCTCGCAGCCGGGTCGCGAGCATGTTCGTCGGCACCCCGAGCTCACGCTGCAGATCTCCGTACCTCTGCGGTCCGTCGAGAAGTCGTTCGACGATGAGCAGCGCCCATCGGGCCCCAACGACGTCGAGGGCTGCGGCGAGGTCGCTCACGCGCTCTGATCGGCGTCCGGCTTCATCCAGAACGGCGAATAGTGGTATCCGTCGAGGTCGTCGAACTGGCGCTGGTACATGAACGGGTAGTCGTCGGTGTCGCCGACCCGCCCGCCGGCGGCAGCGGCGCGCTCGACGAGCGCATCGACCGCCTCCCGACTGTCGAGGTCGAACGAGACCGTGACCTTCGAGGGAGTGTCGGGTCCGCCGATCAGATCCTCGGTACCACCGACGCTCGCGTACATCTCGCGACTGCCGAGCATGACGTACTGCTCGGGCGCGATCGCGAAGCACGACACGTTGTGATCGGACATCTCGGCGTTGAGGGTGAATCCGAGTGCCGTGTAGAAGGCGGTGGCCCGGGCGACGTCGGCGACGGGGCAGGTGATGAAGAGGCTCATTTCGTGATACTTGCAAAATACAAGTGGCGCGTCAAGGGTGTCTAGCCTTCGAGAAGCCACTTACCACCACCTCGCTCACGCAGGCTGCAGCCCGATCGCTCGATGACGCGGTGGCACCACGGTGACTACGGGCCGCCCATCAGAAGGACCCTGGCGACAGCAGCCGACACGGCCACGACCCCGATCCCGATCGCGATGGCCCCCACGGTCCCCATCATGAAGGGAGTCTGCCGACCTGCCGATATACGCGCAGCTCTTCTACCGAACATTCTCCGCTGTGACTCAAAGACCATCTCGTTGAGCTTTGTCCGGAACCGCACGATCACTAGTCCCGCACATATCGCAATGACACCGAAGATCACGTTCGGCAGAGTTGAGTCACACACAGCACACCCACCCCCAAGTTCACTGCCCTGTCCTCTCAGATGTCGGGCTGAAATCAACATAGGTATCGTCGCAGAACGGTTGGCGCAATTCCGACCAGTCGGGTCCGGTGAATCGACCTTGGTCAGGAAGGAAGACTGCTGTCCCGGCATCATCGTGGATGCGAAGAGCGCCGTCCTCGTCCAGCTCCCAGGACCCGTTGCCCGAGTACCGTTCGCCATCGCTGTCGATGCACGCGCGGTCGTCAGGGCCCGGGTCACCGAACTTAATACCTTTATAGACCGCAGTCCCGTCATCCTCCAACCGCAACACTGAAGCAACAGTGGACTCGGGATCGGTTTCGGGTACGGCTACCCACACAATGGGGTAGGAGTACTGCGAAGATGGGCCAGTTCTAATCCCGAACATTGTGACGATCGCTACTCCTATCACCACAAGCAAGGCCGCAGCGACAAAGACAACGGCACCGAACAGAAGGCCACTTTTCAGTCGCATGCCACCTCCCCACAACGATTAATAATAGAGTTTTATGCACCCAACAAGCCTGCGACGTCCTCTCCGAACTGCTAGCGAGAAAGCTCAACGAGGCGACTCGCCGAATCGTCATCCGGGTCCGCACCGAGCCATTCCTGGATGACCAACTTACCTGCGACCAGCCACACTTCGAATGAGAGCGCCCCTGGGCATTCACCACCCTCCGAGAACAAACTCAGACCGTACTCGTAGCCCTTCGGGCCCAGTTGCCACACGCCGTGGAAGTTGCGACCGTCACCCCAAGCGACTTCGTCGACGTACTCGGCTGTCGGCGCAGCGCATCCCAGGTTCGAGGGCCAGTTGTACATCTCGAATGTCTGATCGCTATGAATTTCAACCGTTACCTCGGCGCCCCGGTTCGGAATACGCCACTCGCCCCTCAACTGTTCAGCGGTTATGTCGCTTGCCGGAGCGCCCCCGCTCGAGGCGCACCCGCCAAGCAGCACTGTCGTGATCAGCACGAGAGCCACTCTCCCTCGCCTGCGGCGCATCACGGCATGGTCTCCGTCCATTGACCTGTCGACGCGGTCACGGGCTTGTTCATATACCCGGTGCCACTCGACCACACCCCCGACGACCCGATCGGAGCACCATACGGATCACGGAACACCCGCCTGGTCGTGCCTGTCGAGTTCGCCACCGTCTGCACGTCCACAGTCCCCTCCTCCGATCGTCTTCAGCCTTGATTGTGGGTTCGAACGAAGCGGATCACTTTCTCTTCCTTGAAGTCCTCATCAGCACTCAGGAGGATGATGAAGCTCTGCTGTCCAGCGGCGTCGCGCTGGAAGTAGATGGGGAGAAAACGGCAGTCTGCAGCGGATGGCGCCAAATACCCCGAGTACGAAGGGCTGTCGAAAGTCTTCCAGGTTCCGGAGAAGGATGAAACCGCATCCCAGTCGACGCTACGGACGGATAGCGGGACATCGTCGCTGCAGAGCACTGTCGGCAGATCGATCGCTTCAAAAGAGTCACCATCGAGGCGGATCTCTGCAGAGTGACCCCGAGAGTCGCTATAGAGGCCGTCAGCATTTTGGGCTCCGAACGTATAGTCATACGCGGATTCGGCCGGCGCGCATCCCGCGAGGACAACGATCAAACAAACAACAGGCGCGAATCGTCGACGACGTCGGAGCTGGTTCACCGCGTTAACACCCCACCAGCACTGTCGACATGTCGCCACCATCTGTTGTCGACGAGCGCGATCGCATGCAGTACTACTCCCTCACACCATCTCAACCAGCCAACGGATCCTGTATGGCACCACGGCCCCCATGTTCGAGAGCCCTACAAATTTGGCGGCGACTTCTTTTCCGATGAACGGTCGCAGCAGCCCTTTAACGAGCACGAGATTGAAAGTTCCATCGTACCAGCAGATCGCCTGCCCGAGCGATGCCCCCTGTGCCCAAGAGTGAACAAGAAGCCACGCAATTGTTGCAAACGGTATCAATACCCACAGAAAGACCCCTCTGATTACCAGAAACAGCCCCCACCCCGTATTTTTTCTCAATGTAGCCTCATTATTCTCCAACCAAATATGGGGCGCCCGACCCCGAGATTCAAATACTCATAAGCGAACCACGAAAACCAACGCAGCACACGCCACCGCAGACTCGTTTACCGAGTCGGTCTTTAACTCAATCCAGAAATGATCATGAATATGCCAAATACCACAAACCCTACGCCAACCATCAGAGCGTGAATTGACGAAGAACCCGGTCTGACTGCGTCATCAGCGACCGGCTCGCCGAGGAAGATTCTTAAACCGGCATGAATTATCTTCGGAACTAGTCGATGAAAACCAATCACCAATAGGCCAACCAAGGCCACAATAACTCCCATAGCACTTTGAATCGAGATAGCGATCTCCTTTTAGAAACTCCTCGTGTTGATGATCCCGCAACAGCCTCCAGAGTCGTGCCGGTTCCGATACAGTCTTCCGCTGCGGAGGATCAGCACAGCACCAGGATCACATAGCGCACAAGTAGACTCACGCCAACCAAAATCGCGAACACGCCGACAAAGCCTATCCAGAACGAGTTCTGTAGTCGTTCGAACGCTCCCGCCGTATATCGACCGAAAATCCTTCGCTGACGATCTCGCGTATCCGCCCACAGCCTGCCTCGATATCTGATGATCACAATTCCTACTCCGATAAGGCCGACACATATGAGTGGAAAAACCACAATCATCACCGCGTTCACTCCAAGGCCTCCCAACTCACACCTATATCTGCGCTGCAGCCACCACCGGCGCCCAGGGCTATCCCGCCGCCAGAGAATCTTGATGGCGCTTCGGGCGTGGCGTTTTGAACTCCCATCTGGGCGTACCCGCCGACGGGACCAAGACTTAGAGAACATGTTCCGCCCGTGAAGAAACCGCCCTTCGATGGCGACGACACCCCTACGCCCGCCGACCATCCCGCACGGGGCCCCACGCCGGCTGACGCACTACCAGATAGGTCCGAATTTATACTCAGCGTCGCGCAGATCCCTGCGCATCCAGAAAGCCACACACCTTTTGTGTCTCCGGGCCTCATTCGTACCTCGACGAGCGGACCCCATCCTGGCTTCGATGGCTTTTTGTTCAATGTCTGCGTTTTTGGCATCGCTCCCGATCTCGCAAAATCGCTGAGCGACGTGTAATTGAAGCTTGGCTTGCGGGTCGTAGGCCCCCAGATTGAACTCGTCACAGGACGCGGTCTGTAATTCGGGTTCGGTCGCCTTTGGTAGATCGGCGTCCCATCCGATAGCACCTGCACCACGACGTTCGTGAATGGGCTCGGCTTCGGCTGCGGCGACGACGCGGGCCTTCTACTGCAGTTGACGCCCCACCCGCATCCCTGGTCGAGTCGCAGCCCGGTCGGGTCCATATACGTCGTCGGGTTGTTCCCCGAGTACGTGTAGCCGGTGTTCTGCTGCGGGAGGTTCGTGTCGATCACGGGATCCACGGACAGGAACTTCCCCAGCACCGGATCGTACGTGCGGGCACCGACCGTGGTCAGACCCGTCGACGCGGTCACGGGCTTGTTCATATACCCGGTGCCACTCGACCACACACCCGACGACCCGATCGGGGCCCCGTACGGATCACGGAACGTGCGCGTGGTCGTACCCGCCGCAGTCGCCACCGTCCGCACGTCCACCGTCCCCTCCAGATTCGAGAACAACCACGTCAACGTCGTCCCCGTCGTCCCGGACTTCGCCGACTTCTCCGCAATCGGCTTGCCCTCCGCACCAGAGTACGTCCGCACCCCCGCAACCACCGTCGACCCATTCGCCTGCGACAACACCGTGTCGCCTGGCTGGGGCCACGTTTCTCAGGACGTCTTGACCAAACTCAAGAACTGATTCTCGACCAAGTCCGCAGGATCCGCGGAGGGGAGGTAGATACTCATCTCCAACGGACCGAAATCATTGTGCCATACATCTGCGGTCCACGAATCTCCTGAACATTCATCAGAATCGATTGAGAATAGAATTAAGTACGGACTCGCTTCATCTGGTATACGCCAAGTCCCAGTAAACTGAACCAAATCCCCCCAATCGACATCCGTAGTTTTCCAGGCACCGGGCGCGGAGCATATTAGGCCCTTTGGCCACGCCCCCGCTTCATACGTCCCATCCTGGGCGAAGGTCAGCTGAGCCTCATGCGACTCGCCAGCAAAGACCCATGTTCCAGCAAGATCCTCAGTCGTTACCTCGTATGCCGCCCGACTCACGCCACAGCCCGCACTCAATAGCAGAATACTTATCAGGCCCGCCACGACCGGAACCCGAGCCAATCTCACCATGTCACCGTTCCAGTCCATGTATAAGTAGTTGAACTCTTCAAAAATGGCCTCACAGACTGATGCCCTGCGCAGGAACTATACCCCGTCGCGCACCACTGGTGGCTTAGCAAGTGACGTTTCAGCTGCGAAGACGAACGAGCATCCGATCTCACGGATTGCATCAACGACCTGGCCACGCACTATCATCCCGGCGTTGCCTGCGCCTGCACGAAGGTGGATGCTGAGCTCCGTGAGTTGCCGCCACACAGCCTCGGTCAGGACTGTCTCCAGACGATGCTGTCGATCTTCACTCGACGCTTCGGTGATAGATCTTCTCGTCACCCGCTGCCCCCGTGTTCGCCATTTCACCGCTGCGGTGTCGATGTCCAGAGAGTGGGGGTCTTCTCCGTGGAGAAATTCAGCCCATACGTCGAAGGATCTGCCGCACGCCGCCAACTATTCGCCGTGAAGCACCGCCTGCTGACCATGCCCCACCGACGGAAACCAGAGCAGAACATCCACATCGATGCACGCTTCATCTTTGATGGTCGACAACAGACCCGCGTCGTCAAACCGTATCTGGTCAATACCACCACCGAGGTCACTAACGGAGCCTTCCGTGCGGATATCGAAGATTGGCAACTGCGCGTTGCGCGTTCTTCGAAAGATCCACCCGAGGTCAATGCGTTCTCCTACTTGTGAAGCGTCGGACCTGCGTCGACCCATGCAAAGAGGGAACTCATCACCGCATCAGCCATGTTCACTGTCCTGCCGCCGCATTGACCGGCGCCACCACGATGAAGACGATCACGCTGTCAGATTAGGCCCGATCCGAACGCGATCTGGATAAGCCCCATCACTGTTATGGCTATTCCAACCAACAGGATCATTTTTGGGCTTTCGCCGGGGTTTAACAACGCTTCAGCGAACGCTTCACTGAAGAGGCGATAACTAGCTCGCCTCAAGAACCGCCAGTAGCTCTTGTGAAAGATCACAAGAAGGATTCCGAGCACCACGCACATGATTCCTGAAATCAACAAGTCAGCACTCATTCCTTAATCGCTCCATCGAATGCCCGCCGTGCAACCGCCGCCGACGCCCACTCGGACGGTACCCGACGTTGTCCCAGCCAGCCCGTTGTCACCTATTCCCACGCCAACTTCTGCTCCCGCACCTGCTGCACCAGCTGCCGAACAACCCGCCACGAGGTACGCACCGGCGGGTGAGGACACCTCGGCAGAAACATTAAAGGTGACCTCGATTCGCGGCCCAAATGTAATACTATTCGATGCTGTTGACCCGTCCAGCGCCCAATCACGCGAGTAGCAAATGATCAGAGCGCACACAGTCAATCCCGCGGAGATCGTGGGCTTGGGCGGCTGATAGTTCGGTGCAAGTCCCACAAGTGGCCCCCAGGAGGGTTGCGACTTCGGAACCCAGCTTTTGGCTGGCGGCTTTGAGTTGAGCGTGCTGATCAAGCTCGGCGGTTTGGTGGATCCGTGCGGCTTCGTGGTCGTGTGCGTCTTCTTATCGCTGAATGGGCCGGCCCCGGTCCAGGGATTGGGCTTGTCAACCTTCTTCTGTCCCCCGCGAGTGCAGTTGACGCCCCACCCGCATCCCTGATCGAGTCGGAGCCCACTCGGGTCCATGTACGTGGTCGGGTTGTTCCCCGAGTACGTGTAGCCGGTGTTCTGCTGCGGGAGATTCGTGTCGATCACCGGATCCACGGACAGGAACTTCCCCAGCACCGGGTCATAGGTGCGCGCACCCACCGTGGTCAGACCCGTCGACGCGGTCACCGGCTTGTTCATATACCCAGTGCCGCTCGACCACACACCCGACGACCCGATCGGAGCCCCATACGGATCACGGAACGTACGCGTGGTCGTACCCGCCGCAGTCGCCACCGTCCGCACGTCCACCGTCCCCTCCAGATTCGAGAACAACCACGTCAACGTCGTCCCCGTCGTCCCGGACTTCGCCGACTTCTCCGCGATCGGCTTGCCCTCCGCACCAGAGTACGTCCGCACCCCCGCAACCACCGTCGAACCGTTCGCCTGCGACAGCACCGTGTCGCCGACGAACAACGTCGCACCCTCACTCGTGTTCGTCCGCAGCAGGATGCTGCCATCGACGTTGTAGACCGTGTTCTGCGTCACCGAACCGGCGACGACCTTCGACACCTTGCCGACATCATTGAACGTGATCGTCTGCCCGGGGCGACCGGTCATGTTGCCCGCTGCGTCGTAGGTGTACGAGCCGGGACCGACTCCGGCCGGACCGGTCACGGTGCTCACCGCGTGCGGACGATCCCCGCCCGCGGCCGGGTACGTGTAGGCGGCCGTCGAGACCGCTCCCGCCGCGGAACGCTTCACGAGACCCGTGCGGTTGCCGGTCGTCGTGTCATAGGTGTACTCGCGCGGCGCTGCCCGCCCATCCAGTCCCCCGCATGGGGGATGCCGCTGCATCCGTCGCGGCTCTACGGTGGGGGGATGCCCGCCGCGCCGTTCACCCGCATCCCCAGCATCCGTGAGCAGCGCGGAGATCTCGTGCTCGCCGCGGTGATGTTCGTCGGCGCGGTGCTGAGCGCCGCGCTCTCGACGGTCGCCGACATGTACGGCGACACCCGGGCGGAGCCGTGGACGGCGCTCGTGTACGCGGTGGCCGTCACCGCCCCGCTCGCGGTGCGGCGGCGCTGGCCGGGCCCGGTGGCGGTGACCGTGTGCGTCGCGTACTTCCTCGCGATCTCGTTCCAGGTACCCGAGATCTACGTCGGCAACATCGCGATGTTCGTGTCGCTGTACACGGTGGGCGCGTGGATGAACAATCGCAGAGCCGCGATGATCGTGCGCGTCTCGATCATCGTCGGGATGTTCGTCTGGCTCCTCATCACGATGTACCGCCAGGCGATCGAAGAGGCCGACAAGGCCGAGGTCGCCGCCGGTCTGCTCTCGCCCTACCTGGCCTTCATGCTCATCCAGCTGCTGCTGAACGTGCTCTACTTCGGCGGCGCGTACTACTTCGGCGAGCGTTCGTGGCACGCGGCGCAGGAGCGCCAGGCGCTCGAGCACCGCACGGCCGAGCTCGAGCGGGAGCGCGAGGTGACCGCCGCGCAAGCCGTCGCCCTCGATCGCGTGCGCATCGCCCGCGAACTGCACGACGTGGTCGCGCATCATGTGTCGGTCATGGGCGTGCAGGCGGGAGCCGCTCGTCTGGTGATCGACCAGGATCCGGAGAAGTCCAAGAGCATCCTGACCGGCATCGAGGGGTCGGCGCGCGATGCCATCCACGAGCTGCGGCACCTGCTCGAGACCCTGCGCTCCCCGGGCAGCGAGACGCCGGATGCCGCGTCGACCGTGACCCTCGACGACATCCGCTCGCTCGTCGAAGCGTCCACCGAGGCGGGGCTGCCCACCGACTACGCGGTGATCGGCGAGCCCGTGCCGGTGCCCTCGGTCGTCGCCGTCAACCTGTATCGGATCACGCAGGAGTCGCTGACGAACGCTCGCCGGCATGCCGGAGCGGGCGCCATCGCCGATGTGCGCGTCCGCTACGACGACGAGGGCGTCGAGGTCGAGGTCGTCAACACCGGTCGAGCCATGGCGGTGCTGCGCCCCGGGCTGGGACAGCTCGGCATGCGCGAGCGGGCCGCAGCATCCGGCGGCACCCTCGAGGTGACCCCTCGCCCCTCGGGCGGGATGCGCGTGCGAGCGCGGGTGCCTCTGAGCGAGACGAGTGCCGCCTCATGACCACGTCCACGCCCCCTATCCGCGTGCTCCTCGTCGACGACCACGCGATGCTGCGCGCAGGGTTCCGCACGATCCTCGGCACCCAGCCCGACATCACCGTGGTGGGCGAGGCGGCGACCGGGGCCGAGGCGGTCGCCCAGGCATCCGCTCTGCGCCCCGACGTGATCACGATGGACGTGCAGATGCCCGACATGGACGGCATCGAGGCGACCCGCCGGATCGTCGCCGACCGCGAGGTCTCTGCGGCCATCGCGATCATCACCACCTTCGACCGCGACGACTACCTGTACCAGGCACTGGACGCCGGGGCCAGTGGCTTCCTGCTCAAGAACGCCGGCGCCGAAGACCTCATCGCCGCGGTGCGTGCCCTGGCCGCCGGCGACGGGATGCTCGCCCCCGAAGTCACCCGCCGCGTTCTCGCGCGTTTCACCACGGCCGCGGCGCCCGCTCGACCCGCATCGCCCGTGCGCACTGCGGCACCCGCTCGCACCACGACTTCCGTGCCGACGCCCCTCGCCGAACCCCTCACCGAGCGCGAGTCCGAGGTGCTCGTGCTGCTCGCCGATGCGCGCAGCAACGCCGAGATCGCGAGCGCCCTCTTCATCGGCGAGGCGACCGTGAAGACCCACGTGTCGCGCATCCTGCAGAAGCTCGGCGCCCGCGACCGCGTGCAGGCCGTCGTGCTCGCGCACCGCCTCGGACTCGCGTAGATCGCTGTCGCCGCAGCGCCTCCGGACCCCCGCGGCACCCCGATACTCTCGGAGCATGCCGACCGCCGCACCCCTCTCGCGCCCGATCATGGCCGGAGTGGTCACCGCACTGGTGGGCTTCACGAGCTCGTTCGCGGTCGTGCTCACCGGTCTCGGCGCGGTCGGCGCATCGCCGGCGCAGGCCGCGAGCGGACTCCTCGCGGTCAGCCTCACGATGGGCCTGGCGTGCGTCGTGCTCGCCTGGCGATACCGGATGCCGATCACGGTCGCCTGGTCGACCCCGGGGGCGGCGCTGCTCGCCGCGACCGGCGTCGTCGACGGGGGCTGGTCGGCGGCCGTCGGAGCCTTCCTCGTCACCGCCGCACTCATCCTGCTCACCGCCCTCTGGCCCGCGCTGGGGGCGCTGATCGCGCGCATCCCGCCGTCGATCGCCCAGGCGATGCTCGCCGGCGTGCTGCTGCCGCTGTGCCTCGCGCCGATCACCGGGCTCGTCGCCAACCCGTGGGGTGTGGTGCCGGTCGTCGTCACCTGGCTGATCGTCGCCCGTCTCGCGCCGCGTTGGGCGGTTCCGCTCGCGTTCGTCGCCGCGGCGGTGGTGGTCGCCGTCTCGCTGATCCAGGCGGGTGCCCCCGTCGATGCGGGGCTGCTGATCCCTCGCCTCGAGCTCACCGCCCCCACCTTCACCCTCGGGGCGCTGATCGGGGTCGCCCTTCCGCTGTTCATCGTCACGATGGCCTCGCAGAACGTGCCGGGCATCGCCATCATGCGCAGCTTCGACTACGAGGTGCCCTGGCGCCCGGCGATGCTCGTCACGGGCATCGGCACGGCTCTGGGAGCGACGGCCGGCGGACATGCCATCAATCTCGCGGCGATCAGCGCGGCACTCGCCGCCTCGCCCGATGCCGACCCCGATCCGAAGCGCCGCTGGGTGGCGGGCGTCTCGACGGGCATCTCCTACCTCGTGCTCGGCGGCTTCTCCGCCGCGTTCGCGGCGCTGGTGCTCCTCGCCCCCGAGGCGGTGATCCCCGCGGTGGCCGGACTCGCGCTGTTCGCCGCGTTCGGATCGTCGGTGCAGCAGGCGATCGACGATCCGGGAGAGCGCATCCCCGCCGTCGTGACCTTTCTGGTCGCCGCATCCGGGATCTCGCTGTTGGGCGTGAGCGCGGCGTTCTGGGCGCTCGTCGCAGGGCTGGTGGTGCGCACCGCACTGCACGCCGGGCGGCACCGCGCGCGCGACGGCGGCTGAGGCGTGCAGCTGAGACCCCACGCTGACGGCTCGGCTAGCGTGGACGCGTGACCGCCCCCGCATCCGGCTCTGCGCCCGGCTCCGCACCCGGCCCCGCCGCCCGCGTACCCGCCGGCCACTTCGACGCACGTGCGCTGATCGATCCGGTGAATCCGGTCGAGCTGGACGCGTTCGTCCGCGCGCATCGTGCGGCGAACCCCACCTCCGTCGGGCAGATCATCGCCTGGGTGTTCGCGATCATCGCGCTGCTGTGCGTGGTTCCGGTGATCGGCGTCTTCGTGATGGGGTGGGGATATGTGATCGGCGGCGACATCGGCGTCGCCGTGGGCGGCGTGATCGCCCTGCTGCTGCTCGCGGGGATCATCGTCGGCCTCATCGCGCTGGTGCGCCGCGGCATCCGCACGCGCACCATCACCCGCTTCCGCCTCGCGCGCTTCGCCGGCGCGAACGCTCTGACCTACATCGAGCGGATCGACGCGCCTCCGCTGCCCGGGATGATCTTCTCGAACGGATCGAGCCGGATGTCCACCGATGTGCTGCGCGGGGTCGCACCCCGCTTCGTCGAGTTCGGCAACTACCAGTACACGACGAGCAACGGCAAGCAGTCCCAGGTGCACCGCTGGGGGTATGTGGCCGTCAAGCTCGACGTGCCGCTGCCGAACATCGTGCTCGATGCGCTCGGCAACAACGCCCTCGGCAGCTCGATGACCGCCGCGTTCAGCCGCACGCAGCGGCTGTCGCTCGAGGGGGACTTCGACAGGTTCTTCTCGCTGTACTGCCCGACGGGGTACGAGGCGGATGCGCTGTACCTCTTCACCCCCGATGTGATGGCGCGCTTCATCGACCATGCCGCGCAGCTCGATGTCGAGATCGTCGACGACTGGCTGTTCCTCTACGCGCGCCGGGAGGTGTCGACCCTCGATCCGGCGACCTGGGCGTGGTTGTTCGGCGCGGTCGGGGCTCTTCTCGGCAAGCTCGATCAGTGGGCGCGCTGGCGCGACGACCGCCTCCGGCTCGCGGCGCCGCAGCCGCAGCCCACGCCTCCGTCGATGGCGGCGCCCTCGCCCGAGCCCTCGGGTCAGCCGCTTCCGTTCGCCGCCCCCGCAGGAGTTCTCACCCCGCCCCCGCCGGGCGTCGCCCCGCCGGGCCGGCGGCTGAGGCGCCGCAGCCCGTGGCTGGTCGTCGGCATCATCGTCGGGGTGATGCTCATCGCGACCGCGGCCCCCTTCGCGATCGGGATCTTCTCGTTCCTCTTCCTCCGCTGAGGCACTCCCCCTCGTCTGGAGTCGTGGGGCCACTCCCCCGCACGGCGGACCCCGGCCGGGTCCGCCCAGGGGTCAGTGCGCCGCAGAGATCCGCCGCACGGGGGATGCCGCCGCAGCACACCGCGCCCTAGCGTGAAGGCATGCGATGCACTGAGCGAACCACGCGATGCACTGAGCGAACCACGCGACGCACTGAGCGAACACGTGTTGCACCGAGCGAACGGAGTACATCGAAGTGACCACAGGAAACCTCCTCCTCACGGGCATCACCAAGAGCTACGGCTCTCGGCGCGTGCTCGACGACATCTCCTTCGGGGTGACGCCAGGACGCCTCACCGGGTTCGTCGGCGGCAACGGCGCGGGCAAGACGACGACCATGCGCATCGTGCTGGGCCTGCTCAACTCCGACGGAGGCACCGTCGAGCTCGACGGCCGGCAGCTCACCAGCGCCGACCGCCGCCACTTCGGGTACATGCCCGAAGAGCGCGGTCTGTACCCGAAGATGAAGGTGCTCGAGCAGATCGTCTACCTCGCCCGCTTGCACGGCTTCAGCAAGCCGGATGCCACCAGCCGAGCAACCGCGCTCCTCACCGAGCTGGGTCTCGAGGAACGGCTCGGCGACACGATCGAGTCGCTGTCGCTCGGCAACCAGCAGCGCGCACAGATCGCCGCAGCGCTCGTGCACGACCCCGAGGTGCTGATCCTCGACGAGCCGTTCTCCGGCCTCGACCCGCTCGCGGTCGACGTCGTCGCCTCGGTGCTGCAGTCCTCCGCCGCGCAGGGCGCCTCGATCCTCTTCTCCTCCCACCAGCTCGATGTCGTCGAGCGCCTGTGCGATGACCTCGTGATCCTCGCCGGCGGCACCATCCGCGCCTCGGGCTCGCGCGACGCGCTGCGCGCCGAGCATGCGGGCAGCCGGTACGAACTCGTCTCCGCCGGCGATGCCGGGTGGCTGCGCAGCGAACCGGGCGTCACCGTGGTCGACTTCGAGGGCGGCTACGCCCTGTTCGACGCCGACGGAGCCGACACCGCGCAGCGCGTGCTGCGCACCGCCGTCGAACGCGGCGATGTCGCCAGCTTCGCCCCCAAGCATCCCTCTCTCGCCCAGATCTTCAAGGAGGTCATCCAGTGAGCACCCCGACCAAGACCGGGTCGCCGTCGCAGGCCCCGCTGATCTGGCTCGTCGCCGAGCGCGAGATCGGCTCGAAGCTGCGCAGCAAGGCCTTCCTGATCTCGACCGGCGTCCTGCTGCTGATCGCCCTCGCCGGCATCGTGATCGGCGGGTTCGCGAGCAAGAACACCGGCGCGGATGCCATGCCGGTCGCCGTGACCTCGCAGACCGCATCTGCGGTCTCGGCGCTGCCGAACGTGAAGGCCACCGAGGTGTCCGATGAGGCGGCGGCCGAGGAGCTCGTCCGCTCCGAGAAGGTCGACGCCGCCGTGCTGCCCGGCGACAACCCCTCCGGGTACACCGTGATCGCGCTGAAGGACGCTCCCAGCTCGCTCGTCTCCGCGCTCTCGCAGGCGCCGGACGTGCAGATCCTGGAGCCGGCGACCACCAATCCGCTGCTGCGCTACTTCATCGCGATCGCCTTCGGCATCGTGTTCATGGGGGCGGCGGCGACCTTCGGCGGAACGATCGCGCAGAGCGTCGTCGAGGAGAAGCAGACCCGCGTGGTCGAGATCCTGCTGTCGGCGATCCCGGCGCGCACCCTGCTCGCGGGCAAGGTGATCGGCAACACGATCCTCGCGATGGGGCAGATCCTCGCCCTCGCCGCGATCGCGACCGTGGGTCTCATCGTCACCGGCCAGAACGCCGTGCTGTCGACCCTCGGCGCCCCGATCATCTGGTTCGCGGTGTTCTTCCTGTTCGGATTCATCCTGCTCGCGGCGATGTTCGCGGCGGCCGCCTCGATGGTCTCCCGTCAGGAGGACATCGGCTCGACGACCACCCCGATCACGATGCTGATCATGGCGCCATACGTGCTCGTCATCGTCTTCAACGACAACCCGCTGGTGCTGACGATCATGTCGTACGTGCCGTTCTCGGCTCCCGTCGGCATGCCCATGCGGCTGTTCGTCGGCGAGGCGCAGTGGTGGGAGCCGCTGCTCAGCCTGGTCATCCTGCTCGCGAGCTGCGTGGCGGCGATCGTGATCGGCGCGAAGATCTACGAGAACTCGCTGCTGCGCATGGGGACCAGGGTCAAGCTCGGCGAAGCGCTGCGCGGCTGACGACGCAGACGAGGGCCTCGAAGATTCGCACTGACGCACAGGTAAGGCTAACCTTATGAGGTTGTCTACTTAAGGAGCACCTGTGCGTCAGCGAGCCGTGGTCGGCCTCACCCTTGCAGCGGTATTCACGGTGGGGCTCTCCGGATGCGGAGCCTCCGAGGCGGTCGAGCCGGCGGCGAGCGCGGCGCCCGGACAGGGCTCGACGGCCTACCCGGTAACCATCGAGAACTGCGGCGTCGAGGTGACCGTCGACGCCGCCCCGCAGCGGGTCGTCTCGCTCGATCAGAACTCGACCGAGATCCTGCTGTCTCTCGGGCTCGAGGATCGCCTGGTGGGCACGGCGTCGTGGACCGATCCCGTGCTCGACTCCCTCGCGGAGGCGAACGCCGAGGTGCCCCGACTGGCCGACAACGCCCCGACCTACGAGGTCGCGCTGGGCGCGGATCCGGACTTCGTGACCGCCTCGTTCGGCCGGCATTTCGCCGAGGGCGGCGTCGCCTCACGAGACAGGTTCGCCGAGACAGGGGTCTCCACCTACCTCTCGCCGACGGACTGCGACAACGGCACCAGCATCAACGGGGGCGGAACACGCACGACAGCGCTCACGATCGATGCGCTGTATGCCGAGATCACGGAGCTGGGCGAGATCTTCGACGTCTCGGATCGCGCGGATGCCCTCATCGCCGACCTGAAGACGCGCGCCGAGGCCGCGACCGCCGGCGTCGATTTCGGAGGCGCGACGGTGGCGTTCTGGTTCGCGGACACCAAGACGCCCTACGTCGCGGGCGGTCTCGGCTCGGCCGCGCTCCTGTCGTCGATGACGGGTCTCGACAACGTCTTCACCGAGCTCGACGACGACTGGCCCGCGACCACGTGGGAAGAGGTCGCCGACCGCGATCCGCAGGTCTTCATCCTCGGCGATCTTCAGCGCGACCGCTTTCCCGGAGACCGCCTGGACGACAAGGTGGCGTTCCTGGAATCCGACCCCCTGACGAAGACCATCGGCGGGGTGCGCGCCCAGCACTACATCGCACTCCACGGCGCCGAGCTGAACCCGTCGATCAGGTTCGTCGACGGCCTCGAGAAGATCAAGGCGTGGTGGGTCGAGCACGAGGGCGAGCTCTGACCCCCACCGCGCGGACGGCTCCTCCCGAACACCCGTCGAGAGAAGCCTCCCCGCGCCCCCTGCGCGCCCATCGCCTCGGAACGTCGAGTGCGCTCGTCGTCGCCGGGCTCCTCCTTCTCGTCGTGTCGGTCGGGGTGGCGATCACTCTCGGGCCCGCAGACATCCTGATGGTCAACGTCCGCGACATCGTCTCGAACCATCTGGGCCTGACCGACATCCCGGTGAAGGCGTCGAAGGACGCGATCGTGTGGGAGGAGCGCCTGCCCCGGGCCCTCGTCGCCGCGGCGTGCGGCGCCGGGCTGGGGCTCTGCGGCGTCATCATGCAATCGCTCCTGCGCAACCCGCTCGCCGACCCGTTCATCCTCGGCATCTCGTCGGGCGCTTCCACGGGCGCGGTCGCCATCGGGATCCTCGGACTCGGCGGCGCGACGATCGGCCTGTCCGGGGGCGCCTTCGTCGGAGCCCTCGTCGCGTTCGGACTGGTCCTGCTGCTCGCCCGTCTGTCCGGCGGCGGAAACGACCGCGTCGTACTCGCGGGCGTGGCCAGCACCCAGCTGTTCTCGGCCCTGACCTCGCTGATCATCTTCGCCTTCGCCGACTCCGACGAGACCCGCGGGGTGATGTTCTGGCTGCTCGGCTCGCTGGAGGGAGTGCGCTGGGACGACGCCGCGCTGTCGGCGAGCGTGGTCGCTGCGGGCTCGCTCCTCTGCCTCCGCTACGCCCGCACGCTCGACGCGTTCACGTTCGGCGATGATGTCGCGGCATCACTCGGCATCCACGTGGCCAGGACCCGGGCGGTCCTGCTCGTGACGACCGCTCTCATCACCGCGACGCTGGTGAGCATCGCCGGAGCGATCGGATTCGTCGGCCTCGTGCTGCCGCACGCCGCACGCCTGATCGCCGGCGCGCGCCACTCCCGTCTGATCCCGGCCACGGCGATCATCGGAGCCGTCTTCATGGTGTGGGTCGATGCCGGGGCCCGCGTCGCGTTCTCCCCCACACCGCTCCCGGTCGGCGTCGGGACGGCGCTCGTGGGAGTCCCCGTGTTCATCGCCCTGCTCGCACGCAAGAGGAGACGCGTATGACGCTCCGCGCCGAGAACGTGTCGTGGAACCGTGGCGGCACCCTCGTCGTCGACGGGGTCACGGTGCACCCGGAACCCGGGCAGACCGTCGGCCTGCTCGGACCCAACGGCTCGGGCAAGTCGTCGCTGCTGCGACTGCTGCACGGCCTGGTGCGACCGACATCGGGACTCGTCACGCTCGACGGGGCCGACCTCACCCGGATGCCGAGGCGTCGCGTGGCGAGATCGGTGGCCTCCGTGACCCAGCACGCCGACACCGACGTCGACATCACGGTGCGTGACGTCGCTCGACTCGGCCGCATCCCCCATCGCTCACCCCTGGGCAGCGCCACCGCCGCCGATGAGGCCGCAGTGGACCGGGCCCTCACCCACGTCGGCCTGCTGCGGCAGGCCGACCGCCTCTGGCACACCCTCTCGGGCGGCGAACGCCAGCGCGCACAGATCGCCCGTGCTCTCGCGCAGGAACCCCGCGAGCTGCTCCTCGACGAACCGACGAACCACCTCGACATCCGCCACCAGCTCGAACTGCTCGACCTGGTGTGCGCGTTGCCGATGACCACCGTCATCGCCCTGCACGACCTCAACCTCGCGGCGATGTACTGCGACATCATCGTGGTGCTGCGCGAGGGCCGCGTGGTGACCGCCGGGGCGCCGTCCGAGGTGCTGACGGCCGAGCTGATCCGCGACGTCTACGAGGTGACGGCCGACGTCGACCTGGATGCCGGAGGACGCCCCGCCATCACCTACCGACGACGCGCGTGAACTCGACCAGGGCGGGATCCCCTCGGATCCCGCCCTGAACCGCGTCAGATCTGCCCGTGGAGCACGGTCGGATCAGGCGGTAGAACGCGTCAGATCAGGCCGTCGGACAGGGTCGTAGGGTTGCCGAATCGGTGGTTCGTGATCGACACGGCCTGTTCGTGCAGGAACGGCAGCATCTCGACCCGGCCGGCACCCGTGACGGCGTGCGACCAGACGGCGACGTCCGGAGTGCCGCCGAGGGCTTCGAACAGCGCCGACGCATCGCCGCCGACCAGACGCACCCGCTGCCAGCTGTGCTCGGCCTTCGCCGCCGCCTTCGCGAAGCGGGCGACCCACGCCGCATCCTTCTCGTGCTTCACCGTCACCCCGTGCGCACGCAGCGCCTTCTCGACGCGCGAGGGCAGGGCGGATGCCGACACCGTGAACGGGCTGCCGCTGCGCAGCGCCGCGACGATCACGCGCAGCCCGTCGACCAGCGGCGCCGCCTCGCCGATGCGCACGTCGGCGGCGACCGGACGGTAGCGGAACACGTTGCGCTCCACACCGAGGCCCGACTTGTCGCTGACGATGCCGAACTCCGTGGTCCAGGCCTGCTCGTCCGCCGCGGCGGCGCGGTGCAGCCACTCGATCTCGACCGCGTCGAGGTCGCTCGCCGCAGCCGTGAGCACGGTGTCGACGACGGGGGTGAGGGCGGCGCCCGCCGCGGCGGCGGGCAGCTCGGCCGGGCGCCAGTCGCCGAGGCCGAACAGGTAGTTGGGCCCGCCGGCCTTGGCGCCGGCTCCGACGGCCGACCGCTTCCAGCCGCCGAACGGCTGCCGCTGCACGATGGCGCCGGTGATGCCGCGGTTGACGTAGAGGTTGCCCGCCTCGACACGGTCGAGCCAGGTGGCGACCTCGTCGGAGTCGAGCGAGTGGATGCCGGCGGTGAGGCCGTAGTCCACGGCGTTCTGGAGGCGGATGGCCTCGTCGAGGTCCTTCGCGCGCATGATGCCGAGCACCGGTCCGAAGAACTCGGTCAGGTGGGTGGTGGATCCCGGAGCGACGCCGATCTTGACGCCGGGGGTCCACTGCATCCCCTCGTCGTCGAGCTTCTTCGGCTCGACGAGCCAGCGCTCGCCCTTCTCCAGCGTGGTGAGAGCCGTCAGCAGCTTGCCGTTCGCCGGCTCGATGATCGGACCCATCTGGGTCGCGGGGTCGTCGGGCAGCCCCACCCGCATCGAGGTCACGGCGTCGACGAGCTGACGTTCGAAGCGCTGCGAGTCGGCCACCGACCCGACCAGGATCGCGAGCGACGCCGCCGAGCACTTCTGCCCGGCGTGGCCGAAGGCGCTGCGGGCGACATCGGCGGCGGCGAGGTCGAGATCGGCCGACGGGGTGACGATGATCGCGTTCTTGCCGCTCGTCTCGGCGAGCAGCGGCAGGTCGGACCGGAACGAGCGGAACAGCTGCGCGGTCTCGTAGGCGCCCGTGAGGATCACCCGGTCGACCTCGGGGCTCGCGACGAGGCGCGTGCCGAGGTCGCGGTTCGCGAGGTCGACGAGCGCGAGCAGGTCGCGGGGCACGCCGGCGGCCCACAGCGCCTCGACCATGACCGCGCCGCAGCGCTGGGTGAGCTTGGCGGGCTTGATGACGACGCCCGAGCCCGAGGCCAGACCGGCGAGCACGCCGCCCGCGGGGATCGCGACGGGGAAGTTCCACGGCGGCGTGACCACGGTGATCTTCGAGGGCACGAAGTCGGCGCCCGTCACGGCGTCGAGATCGAGCGCGCGCTCGGCGTAGTAGTGCGCGAAGTCGATGGCCTCGGAGACCTCGGGGTCGGCCTCGGCGATGGTCTTGCCCGCCTCGTGCGCCATGATCTCGATCAGCTGTCCACGGCGCGCTGCGAGCTCGTCACCCGCCCGGTGCAGCACGGCGGCACGCTCGGCGGCCGGCAGAGCCGCCCACGTCGCAGCGGCGGCGGATGCGGCGGCGAAGACCCCGTCGAGCTCGTCGGCCGACTCGACCCTGGCGCGCGCGATGGCGTCGATTCCGAGTGTCGAGTCGACCGAGCGCTGCAGGATCTCGCGCCCCCAGGCGCGGTTCGCCGCGATCGCGGGGTCGCTGTCGGCCTGGTTGGCGAAGCCGTTCCGGATACCGGTCCCGATGCCCGTGGTGACGGCATCCGCCTGCGCGGTGCTCTCGGCCGCACGGTTCTGCACCCGGTTCGACGAGGGCACGGATCGGTCGGCCTCGAGGCCCGCGAGCGAGCGCTCGAAGCGCTCTCGTTCGCGGGCCAGCAGGGTGGGGTCCGAGGCGAGCTCGAACACGGCGGACATGAAGTTCTCGGGGCTCGCGTTCTCTTCGAGTCGGCGCACCAGGTAGGCGATCGCCACGTCGAACTCGGCCGGGTTCACGACGGGGGTGTACAGCAGCAGGCGGCCGACGTCCTTGCGCACGGCCTCGGCCTGCCCGGTCGCCATGCCGAGGAGCATCTCGTACTCGACCGCATGGGTCACGCCGCGCTCCTGTGCCAGCAGCCAGGTGTAGGCGATGTCGAACAGGTTGTGCCCGGCGACGCCGATGCGCACGGCATCCGTCCGCTCGGGGGTCATCGACCAGTCGAGCACGCGCTTGTAGTTCGTGTCGGAGTCCTGCTTGGTGCCGTAGGTCGCGAGCGGCCAGCCGTGCACCGCCGAGTCGACCTCCTCCATCGCGAGGTTGGCGCCCTTCACGACGCGCACCTTGATCGGCGCGCCGCCCTTGGCACGGCGGGCCGCGGCCCACTCCTGCAGGTGCTGCATCGCACCGAGCGCGTCGGGCAGGTAGGCCTGCAGCACGATCCCGGCCTCGAGGTTCTCGAGCCCCGGCTGGTCGAGGATGCTGGTGAACGCCGCGATCGTCAGGTCGAGGTCGCGGAACTCCTCCATGTCGAGGTTGATGAACTTCGTGGTCCCTGAGCCTGACGAAGGGCCTGAGCCTGACGAAGGGCCTGAGCCTGACGAGCCCGAGGCTTCGGAGGCCGCGGCGAGCTCGTAGAGGGGGGTGAGCTTGCTGACGACGTCGGCGACGGCCTCGTCGAACGACCACATCGACAGCTGGCTGACGACGCTGGAGACCTTGATCGAGACGTAGTCGACGTCCTTGCGGGCGAGGAAGTCGTAGGTGCCCTGCAGGCGGCGGCCCGCTTCGCGCTCACCGAGCACGGCCTCGCCGAGGAGGTTGAGGTTCAGACGGTTGCCGCTCTTGCGCAGTCGGGCGATCGCGGGCCCGAGCTTCGACGGCGTCGCGTCGAGCACGAGGTGCCCGACCATGGCGCGCAGCACGCGGCGCGAGATCGGCACGACGACGCCCGGCAGCTTCGGCGCCCAGAACCCGCCGGCCTTGATCGCGGCGCGCAGGTAGCCGGGCAGCAGCGAGGGGGTGATCTCCGAGAGGTCGGCGAGCGCACGGCCGGCGACGCTGAGGTCTTCGGGGCGCATCACGCCGTCGACGAAGCCGACCGTGAACGCGAGCCCGTT
This sequence comes from Microbacterium foliorum, assembly GCF_003367705.1. NCBI lineage: Bacteria > Bacillati > Actinomycetota > Actinomycetes > Micrococcales > Microbacteriaceae > Microbacterium > Microbacterium foliorum. Next base: position 3,295,280 of record NZ_CP031425.1, read on the forward strand.
CGGGTCCTTGAGCACCTCCGAGAGGCGCTGGGCGGCGGGCTCGACCGGGTGGGTCTCGCTCTCGGCGAGCCAGCGCTGCACCAGCGCGGCGACGTCCTCGGTGCGCGGGGTGGCGAGGGGAGCGGTGGTGTCGGCGGCGACAGTCATCAGGGAACCTTCCGGGGGATCGCACACCCGGGATCGTGTGCGGCTCGATCATTGTCCGGCGCGCGCGTAGGCTACGTCTATCAACCGATTCGGCAGCATTCTGTTCAGTCGGACTGAACGATTCGGATGACCGGAAAGAGGGCGCATGCTCGACGTGCAACGGCTGCGGATGCTCGTGGAGCTGTCACGCCGGGGAACCCTGTCGGCCGTCGCCGACGCCCTCTCGTACAGCAAGGCGTCGGTCTCGCAGCAGCTCAGCGCGCTCGAGCGCGAGGTCGGCGTCCCGCTGCTGCGCAGGGTCGGCCGCGGAGTGCAGTTCACCCCTCAGGGAAACGTGCTGGTAGCCGAGGCCATCGGCATCCTCGACCAGCTGGAGCATGCCGAGGTGGCCGTCGCCGAGTCACTGACCGAGGTCACCGGAACCGTGCACATCGCCGTCTTCCAGTCCACCGCGCACGCGCTGCTCCCCGGGGCGCTGGCCACGCTGCGCGAGCAGCATCCGGCCCTCCGCGTGGAGGTCACCGAGAGCGATCCCGAAACCGGACTCGTCGGCGTCTCGAGTCGCGACTTCGACCTCATCCTCGCCGAGCAGTACCCGGGGCGCACCCGACCGATCCACGCCGACCTCGACCGCCTGGTGCTCGTGCACGATCCGATCGCCCTGGCCCGCCGGCCCGGCACTCCCGAGGGGACCGACCCCGTCGCCGCGCTGTGGTCGACCAGAGACCAGCCGTGGGTGCTCGAACCCGCGGGCACCGCCTCGCGCGCGTGGGCGGAACAGCTGTGCCGCACCGCCGGCTTCGAACCCGACGTGCGCTTCGAGGTCGCCGACCTCACGGCGCATGTGCGACTGATCCGCGCCGGACTGGCCGTCGGTCTGCTGCCGGGCCTCGTCTGGGCGGGAGAGTCGCCGACGGTGTCGCTCACCCCCCTGCCCGACGAGCCGCGCCGCGAGATCTTCTCATCCACCCGCCGGGTCTCGGTGGCCGCGCCCTCGATCCGCGCGGTGCGGCGCGCCCTCGCCTCCACCGCCGAGCGCATCCTTCCCGGCTGAACGCATCCGAGCCTTCGCTCGATCCCCGCCTGAGCACATCCGAGACATACAGCGTCATCCGGGAATATGCGTGAGCATGGACTTGTTGTGCCCGACGTACCGCGGACGAAGGAGTCCGTCCGACTCCTTTCCGAAAGGCACTTCCATGAGCACTCCTGTGATCGACCGCACCGCCCCCACCGAGCACCCCGTCCTCGACGTCCTCGCCGGGCGCTGGAGCCCTCGTGCCTACGACGCGCAGAACACGATCGACGACGCCAAGCTGAACGCCGCTCTCGAGGCCGCCCGCTGGTCGCCTTCGGCCTACAACATGCAGCCGTGGCGCTTCATCGTCGCCCGCCGCGGCACCGCGCTGTTCTCGCAGGTCGTCGACTCGCTCGTCGAGTTCAACCAGCTCTGGGCCTCGAACGCGTCGGCGCTGATCGTCGCCATCGCCGAGACCGAGTCCGAAGACGGCAGCGCCATCAGCCACGCCGTCTACGACCTCGGCCAGGCCGTCGCCCACTTCTCGGTGCAGGCGCACCACGAGGGACTCCTCGTGCACCAGATGAGCGGCTTCGACCCCGAGGTCGTCCGCGAGTTCGCCGACCTCGACCCCCGCTTCACCGCCATCACCGTCATCGCGGTCGGCGAGCTGGGCGACGCCTCGGGCCTGCCCGAGGGCCTGCAGCAGGGCGAGACCGCCCCGCGCGTCCGTCGCCCGATCAGCGAGACCGTCATCCTCAGCGCCTGACGCTCAACCGCATGAAGAGGGGCGCCGTCCGACATCCGGACGGCGAGACCGTCATCCTCAGCGCCTGACACTCAGTTGCACCCGGAAGGGCGTCGTCCGACATGCGGACGGCGCCCTTCTTCTGTGCACCCGCACGCCCTCCTAGAATCATGCGCATGGCTCTTCAGCGCAGGATCAAATCCGTCGAACGGTCGATGGCCGAGACGCACGACGAGAAACGGTCGCTGAAGCGCTCGCTCGGCGTCTGGGACCTGGCCGTCATGGGTGTGGCCGTCGCCGTCGGCGCGGGCATCTTCTCGGTCGGCGCCGAAGCGTCGGCGCGGCATGCCGGCCCCGCGGTGATCATCTCGTTCATCATCGCCGCGGCCGTCTGCGGCCTCGCGATCCTCTGCTACGCCGAGTTCGCCTCGTCGATCCCGGTCGCCGGATCCGCCTACACGTTCACGTATTCGACCCTCGGCGAGTTCCTCGCCTGGATCATCGGCTGGGACCTCATCCTCGAGATGCTCATGGCGTCGGCCGTGATCGCGAAGTACTGGGGCGTGTACCTCGGCGACGCGGTGTCGCTGTTCGATCTCGAGATCTCCATGACGCTGCAGCTCGGGCCGCTGTCGTTCGACTGGGGCCCCGTCTTCATCGTCGCGATCTTCACGGTGCTGCTGGCCCTGGGTACGCAGCTGTCGAGTCGGGTCAACAGCGTCTTCACAGTCATCAAGGTCGCGATCGTGCTGTTCGTCATCGTGGTCGGCATCTTCTTCGTCAAGGGCGCGAACTACTCCCCGTTCGTGCCGCCGGCGCAGTCCGGCGCCGCGTCGGAGAGCGCGTGGACGCAGTCGCTGTTCTCGTTCCTGACCGGCTCGGACCCGACGATGTACGGCGTCTTCGGCATCCTCAGCGGTGCCGCACTGGTCTTCTTCGCGTTCATCGGATTCGACGTCGTCGCGACCAGCGCCGAAGAGACCAAGGACCCCAAGCGCACCGTGCCGCGCGGCATCATCCTCGGCCTCATCATCGTGACCGTGCTCTACGTGGCGGTCGCGATCGTGATCACCGGCATGGTCTCGTACACCGAGCTCGCGAAGCTCGACGAGCCCTCGCTCGCGAGTGCGTTCGAGCTGGTGGGGGCCACGTGGGCGGCCCAGGTCATCGCCATCGGCAGCCTGGTCGGCCTGACCACCGTCGTCATGGTGCTGCTCATGGGACTCGCCCGCGTCGTCTTCGCGATGAGCCGTGACGGCCTGCTGCCTCGTGCGCTGAGCGTCACCGACGCCAAGCGCGGCACCCCCATCCGCATCCAGCTGATCGTCGGCGTCGTGATCGCGATCATCGCGGGCTTCTTCGACGTGCAGGTGCTCGGCGACATGATCAACATCGGCACCCTGTCGGCGTTCGTTCTCGTGAGCATCGGCGTGCCGATCCTGCGCAAGACCCGCCCCGACCTCGAGCGCCCGTTCACGGTGCCGCTGTCGCCGTGGCTGCCCTGGATCTCGGCCCTGGCCTGCTTCTGGCTGATGCTCAACCTCAGCACCGAGACCTGGGTGCGCTTCGCGATCTGGCTCGCGATCGGCATGATCATCTACTTCGCCTACTCACGCCGTCATTCGCTGATCGGGCGTGAGCTCGAGGGCGATGCGCTCGGCGGCATCCGCAGCGAGCGGCTGAAGTAGCGCAGCCCGGACACCCTCCCTCGCCCCCGGTCCCTGAGCGCCCTTCGTCTCGTCGCTGCGCCCGGTTCCTGAGCGCCCTTCGTCTCGTCGCTGCGCTCCTCGCTCAGGAACCGCGGAGCCTCACCCTCGCCCCCGCTCCCTGAGCGAGCGGAGCGAGACGAAGGGCGCACCGCGGTCCCTGAGCGCCCTTCGTCTCGTCGCTCCGCCCGGTTCCTGAGCGAGCGGAGCGAGACGAAGGGCGCTCAGGAACCGCGAAGCGCGCCCTACTCGTCGAGCGGTTCGGGGGACGTCGAGGTCAGCACGAGGCCCGAGCCGTCGACGGCCACGTCGACGCGCACCGTGTCGCCGTCGTGCACGCCACCGGCGAGCAGTGCCGTCGCGAGCTTGTTCTGCACCTCGGTCTGGATCAGCCGACGCAGCGGCCGCGCGCCGAACATCGGGTCGTACCCGCGCTCGGCGAGCCATGACCGGGCGTCAGGGGTGACCGCGAGCGTGAGCCGTCGATCGCGCAGCCGGTCATGCAGCTGATCGACCGAGAGCTCGACGATCTGCGCGAGGTCGTCCTGGCTGAGCGCCGAGAACATGACGATGTCGTCGAGCCGGTTCAGGAACTCCGGGCGGAACGCCTGGTGCACGAGGGTCATCACCTGCTCCCGCTTCTCGTCGGGCGACAGAGTCGGATCGATGAGGATCGGCGAGCCGAGGTTCGAGGTGAGGATCAGGATGACGTTCGTGAAGTCGACCGTGCGCCCCTGTCCGTCGGTCAGTCGACCGTCGTCGAGCACCTGCAGCAGCACGTCGAACACCTCGGGATGCGCCTTCTCGACCTCGTCCAGCAGCACCACGCTGTAGGGGCGACGGCGCACGGCCTCGGTGAGCTGGCCGCCCTGCTCGTAGCCGACGTAACCGGGAGGGGCGCCGACGAGGCGGGACACCGAGTGCTTCTCGCCGTACTCCGACATGTCGATGCGCACCATGGCGCGCTCGTCGTCGAACAGGAAGTCGGCGAGCGCCTTCGCGAGTTCGGTCTTGCCGACGCCGGTCGGCCCGAGGAACAGAAACGATCCGGTCGGTCGACCGGGGTCGCTGATGCCGGCCCGCGAGCGCCGCACGGCGTCGGACACCGCCCTGACCGCGTTCTTCTGACCGATGAGGCGGCGTCCGAGTTCGGACTCGAGGTGCAGCAGACGCTCGCTCTCGCCCTGCAGAAGACGCCCCACCGGGATGCCGGTCCACGCCGCGATCACGGCGGCGATGTCCTCGTCGGTGACCTGCTCGTTGACCATCCGTCCCTCGGTCGAGACGGCGGCCTCGGCTTGCTCGGCTTCGGCGATCTCCTGCTCGAGGCGCTTGATCGTCTCGTATTCGAGCTTCGACGCACGGGTGTAGTCGGCCTCGCGCATCGCCAGGTCGCGCTGCGTGATCGCGTCGTCGAGCTTCTTCTTCAGATCGCCGACCCGATTGAGTCCCTGGCGCTCACGCGCCCACCGCTCCTCGAGGTCGGCGAGCTGGGCCTCCATGCCCACGAGCTGCCCGCGGAGCGCGGCGAGGCGCTCCTTCGAGGCGGCGTCCTTCTCGCGCTTGAGGGCGAGCTCCTCGAGCTTCATCCGGTCGACCTGGCGCTTGAGCTGGTCGATCTCGACCGGCGAGGAGTCGATCTCCATCTTGAGCCGCGACATCGATTCGTCGACGAGGTCGATCGCCTTGTCGGGCAGCTGGCGCGCGGGAAGGTAGCGGTTCGACAGTGCGGCCGCGGCGACGAGGGCGCTGTCCGAGATGGTGACACCGTGGTGCGCCTCGTACCGACCCTTGAGCCCGCGGAGGATGGCGATGGTGTCTTCGACAGTCGGCTCGCCGACGTAGACCTGCTGGAAGCGGCGTTCGAGGGCGGCATCCTTCTCGATGAACTCGCGATACTCGTTCAGGGTGGTCGCGCCGATCAGGCGCAGCTCACCGCGGGCGAGCATCGGCTTGAGCATGTTCGACGCGGCGACGGAGCCTTCGCCGCCGCCCGCGCCCATGAGCACGTGCAGCTCGTCGATGAACGTGATGATCTGCCCGTCGGATTCGGTGATCTCCTTGAGCACGCTCTTCAGGCGCTCCTCGAACTGCCCGCGGTACATGGCACCGGCCACGAGGGCGGAGATGTCGAGGGAGACCAGGTCCTTGCCCTTGAGCGACTCGGCGACGTCGCCCGCGACGATGCGCTGGGCGAGCCCTTCGACGACGGCCGTCTTGCCGACGCCCGGCTCTCCGATCAGCACCGGGTTGTTCTTGGTGCGGCGGGTGAGCACCTGGCTGACACGCCGGATCTCCCCGTCTCGCCCGATCACCGGGTCGAGCTTTCCCTGACGCGCTCGCTCGGTGAGGTTGATCCCGAACTGCTCGAGGGCGGACTGCTGGTCGTCGTTCTGTGCGCTCTGTGGGCCTGGCATGTGTTCCTCCTGGGAGACTCCTTCTGGTCGCGTTCAGGTGAATGCGGTTCTCAAAGTTGAGTGGATGTGACTCAAGTTTATCGCAGAGTCAGCACCGCGTCCAGGATCCCTCTGGCGACCTCCCGCTTGGTGCCCGCCACGGATGCCACGACCTCACCGCCGCCCCCGACGATCTCGACCGCGTTGTCGGGCCGCTCGAATCCCTGCTCCGCGTTCACGAGATTGACGGCGAGCAGGTCGACGCCCTTGCGCTCGCGCTTGCGGCGAGCGCGCTCCCGCCGCTCGTGCGCATCCGGGGAGGTCTCGGCCGCGAACGCGACGATCGTCTGCCCGGCCGGTACCGCGCCGTCCGACCGCAGCGTCGCGAGGGCGGCGACGACGTCTTCGTTCTCGACGAGATCGAGGCGGGTCAGTGCGCCCTGCTCCTTGGTCAGCTTCTGGTCCGCGACCGAGGCGGGACGATGGTCGGCGACCGCCGCGGCCATGATGACGATGTCGGCGTCGCGCGCGGCATCCTTCATCGCGGTGGCGAGCTCGGCAGCCGTCCCCACCGGAACCACGCGCACCGACGGATGCCGCGCACCGGTCAGGATGTCGTCCGAGATGTTCGCGGCGACGAGCGTGACCCGCGCACCACGAGCCGCGGCCTCGGCCGCCAGCGCGACTCCCTGTCTGCCGCTGGACCGGTTGCCGAGGAATCGCACGGGATCGATGGGCTCCCTCGTCCCTCCCGCCGAGACCGCGACGCTCATGCCGTCGAGGTCGCGCGGGCCGAGCAGCGCGATCGCCGCCTCGAAGATCTGCTCGGGCTCCGCCATGCGCCCGGGGCCGCTGTCGCCGCCGGCGAGCTCGCCGTCGGCCGGTCCGACGAGGTGGATCCCGCGGCTGCGCACCGTGACGATGTTCGCCCGGGTGGCCGCGTTCCGCCACATCTCGGCGTGCATGGCCGGTGCGAGCAGCACCGGCGCCTCGGTGGCGAGCAGGGTCGTGCCGAGCAGATCGTCGGCGATGCCGGCGGTGATCTTGGCGATCGAGTTCGCGGTCGCCGGAGCGACGATCACCAGATCGGCGCCCTGCCCGAGCGCGACGTGCCGCACGCGGGCGACGTCGTCGTGAACGCTCGTCGTGACGGGGTGCCGACTCAGCGCCTCCCACGTCGGCGTGCCGACGAAACGCAGCGCGTCTTCGGTCGGCACGACGGTCACGTCATGACCCGCCTTGGTCAGCAGCCGCACCAGGTGCACTGTCTTGTATGCGGCGATGCCACCTGTAACCCCGACGACGATGTTCACGCTTCGATTCTGCCGCAGCATCGGCGCCGCCGGGCCTGCGCCCGCGTGCCGCCGGTCCCGCACCTGGGACTGCGCCGGCGCTGGGCCCGCGCCTGGCCCTGGGCCCGCGCCTGACCCTGGGCCTGCGTGTGGGCCTGGGCCTGCGTGCCGCTCGTAGACTGGGCACCGTGTGCACCGTCGTGATCGATGTCGCCGACTCCGTGACAGCCCGGCTGCTCGCCGTGCGTGACGAGGATCCGCAACGCGAGTGGGATGCTCCGGGCGAATGGTGGCCGGATGCCTACCCCGGCGTCTCCGGCATCCGCGATCGTCGCGCCGGCGGCGCCTGGCTCGCCACCGACCCCGCGGCGGGTCGGCTCGCGGTGCTGCTGAATCGCGCCGACGTCGTCGACCTTTCCGAGGATGTCGCGGTGTCGCGCGGCTCACTGGTGCTGGAGTCCGTGTCGGGTCGGCTCCCGGTCGCTCCGCTGCCGATGCACGGGTTCAACCTGCTCGACGTGGGGCCCGAGGGCGCGCGGGTGATGAGCTGGGACGGTGTCGAGCTGCGCGAGACGCCGATCGGCCACGGCGTGCACATGATCGCGCACGACGACCTCGACGACCTGGGCACCCCACGCATCGCCGCCTGGCTGCCCGAGTTCCGCGCGTTGGGCGCCCCCGAAGGCGCCGCGGACGGAAGCGCCGACGGCAGGGCGGACCACAGCGCGGACGACAGCGCGGACTGGTCCGTCGCCTGGACGTCGCTGCTCGCCTCGTCGGCCGGACTCGCCCCGGAGGACGATCGCGCGATCATCCGCGACAACCGTCCGCACGGGTACCCCACGCAGTCGCTGCTGTACTGCCTGGCCACCGTGACGCCGGGCCATGTCGAGCTCGACTACCGCGCACTGCCTCGACCAGGACACTGGACGCACTGACACAACGCACTGACAGGACGCACTCCGGGATTCGCCCCCGCGATGGCGGCGGGAGCGCGCGGAAGTCAGACAGCGGTCAGGCGGTCAGGCGGCGGAGAATTCCGTCTCGTCAGCGCACGAGAAGCGCGCGCGGTAGGCGGTCGGCGTGGTGCCGAGAACCCGCGAGAAGTTCTGTCGCAGCACCCCCGCGGATCCGAATCCGCACTCCTCCGCGATCCGGTCGAGCGACAGCGCGCTGCGCTCGAGCATCCGCTGCGCGTGCAGCACCCGCTGGCGGCCGAGCCAGGCGGCCGGAGTCGCTCCGTACTCGGCCTTGAACCGGCGCGCGAACGTGCGGGGTGACATCAGGGCGCGGGCCGCCAGCCTCTCGATGCCGAGGTCTTCACGCAGGTGCTCGACCGCCCAGTCGGCGACGGCGGCGAGCGAGTCGCTCGGCACGACGGGGATGGGGCGATCGATGAACTGCGCCTGCCCGCCGTCGCGCTGCGGGGGCACGACCATGCGGCGGGCGATGCGGTTGGTCAGCTCCGCACCGAGCTCCTGCCGCAGCAGGTGCAGGCAGGCGTCGATACCGGCCGCGGTTCCCGCGCTCGTGATGATCCGCTCGTCCTGCACGAACAGCACGTCGGGGTCGACATCGACGAGGGGATACATGTCGGCCATGACGTCTGCGTACATCCAGTGCGTCGTCGCCCTGCGCCCGTCGAGCACACCCGCCGCTCCGAGGATGAACGACCCGCTGCAGATCGTGAGCACCCACGCCCCGCGCGCGACCGCATCTCTGGCGACGTCGATCAGCAGCGGATCGATCCGCCCCCAGTACTCACGCGGCACAGGGCACAGGATCACCAGGTCGGCTTCGTAGGCGAAGGAGAGATCGTGCTCGACGTTGAGGGAGAAGCCCATCTTCGATGCGACGGCACCGGGACGCGGCGCGACCACCCGGAAGTCGAAGTTCGGGACGCCGTCGTTCGAGCGATCGAGACCGAACGCCTCGCACGCCAGGCCGAACTCGAAGGGCGCGAAGCCGTCCTGCACGACACAGGCGACGGTCTTCATCATGGCGTTCTCCTCGGTTGGCAGGTTTCCTACGTCCGCAGCCCATTCTGCCACTCGTGGCAGATCAAGGCTGAACGTAGCGTTTCTGCCATGCTTCTTCTCCTCGCTCTTCTCGCCCTCGCACTCTGGGCCGCCATCGCCACGATCGTGGAAGTGCGGCGCGACGGATACCGACAGACCCCCACCGACTGGTCGCGCGTCGGGGAACCTCGCGCTCACGACCGCGCCGAATCGGGACACGTCTACCGCTGACTCTCGCCACACGGGTCGCCCGCGGCTACGCTCGCACCATGAGCGAGCCCGACCAGCCTCCCGCCCAGCCGCACGGCGCTCCTTCGCAGTTCCCCACCGCCGCACCCCAGCCACCTGCGGGCCCGACCCATCCCAGCGCAGGCGCACCGCATTCAGGCGCACCGCATTCAGGCGCACCGCATTCAGGCGCACCGCATTCAGGCGCACCGCATTCAGGCGCACCGCATTCAGGCGCACCGCATTCAGGCGCACCGCATTCAGGCGCACCGCATTCAGGCGCACCGTACCCGGGCACTCACCCCGGCGCTCCTCCCCGCTCGTCCGGTACGCACGCCGACGCTCAGCCGAGGTCGGCGCGACCGGATGCCGCATCCGCCTCCGGCGGATCGCTCGGACGCGTGGCCTTCATCGTCGCGCTGGCGGCGCTGGGCATCGGGCTTCTCATCACCCTGTCCTTTCCCGTCGCGGTCCGCCTGCTCGACGACGCGTCGGCGATCGGAGTGTTCGGCGCGATCGGCAACCTCGTCGTGCTGGTGGCAGCAGTGGTCGCCGTGATCCTCGGGCTGATGTCGGTGCGCCGACCGGGGCAGCAGATCCTCGCCGGCATCGCGATCGGCATCAGCGCATCAGCGATCGCCACCATCGTGGTCTCGTGGGCGTCCAACCTCGTCTTCGCCCTCGCCTACTCCTGACCCACGCCTGACCCACTCCTGACCCACGCCTCACCCACGCCTCACCGGAGACACAGACCATGAGCGAACCCCGGCCCCACGACGCGGCTCCCCCGCTTCCCCCACTTCCCCCGCAGCAGGGCCAGACCCCTCCTTCTGCACCCCCGACCGACGCACCGCCGCACACGCAGCAGAGTCAGCCACCCACACAGCCGGGCCAGCCATACGCGCAGGCGGGGCAGCCGTACGCACAGCCCGGCCAGCCCTACGGCTCGCCCGGTCAGCCGTATGCCCAACCCGGTCAGCCCTCCGCGCAACCCGGGCAGTCCTACGGCCCACCCGGTCAGCCGTATGCCCAGCCCGGCCAGCCCTACGGCTCGTCCGCAGCATCCGAGGCACCCTACGGAGGTCCGTCGAGCGACGCCGGCAACCCCCTCGGGCGCCTCGCATTCATCGTGAGCGTGGTCTCGGTCGCGGTGGGCTTGGTCTCCCAGCTGCTCGCGCCGCTGCTGTACGCCAGCGTCGGTGTCGGGGTGACGAGTGCGGTGCAGGGCGTGCTGAGCTTGCTCGTGTTCGCGGGCGCGGCCACCGGCCTCGTGCTCGGCATCGTCGCACTGCGGCGACCGGCGCCGCGTCTGCTCGCGGCGATCGCCGTCGGAGTCGCGGCGCACAGCGTCCTCGGCACGGCGGTCGCGTTCATCGCGAGCCTGTTCTACAGTCTCGGATTCTGACCGGCACCGCTCAGCCCGCGAGCACCCGCTCGTAGATCTCGATCATCGCGGCGGTGCGCGACGACTGTCGGAACGCCTCCGACACCTCGCGCATCGGCACCGGTGCGGTGCCGGCCGCGATGTCGGACACCGCGCGGCGCAGGGTTTCGGCGAGCGCGGTTCTGCGCTGATCCTCGGTGCCCGACGCACCGGGCACCGCCCAGAGCCCCCCACCGAGCTCGGCCGCGATGTCAGGATCGCTGATCACCGAGGGGGTGCCGAGCGTCGCCGCCTCGAACGGCGTCATCCCCTGCGTCTCGAAGCCGATCGAGGTCTGCACCAGCGCATCCGCGGCGGCGATCCGCGCCAGCGTCTCGGGGTAGCTGAGCTTTCCCGCGAACCGTACGCCGCGCACACCCGACACGATCTTCTCCGCCGCCGCGCGCTGTGCGCCGCCGCCGATGATCTCGAGCTCTGCGTCCACGCCCGACTCGACGAAGGCGTGCAGGAACGGCAGCAGGCGCTTCTCGGGGCTCATGCGTCCCAGCCAGACCAGACGGGGGCGTCCGGGTGCGCGCTCAGGCGGGGCCGCCGCGAGCGTCGCCTCGCGCACCTCGTCGTCGATGCCGTTCCAGACGACATCCACGGGACTGAACACCCCGTGCTCCTCGAGGCGGCGGGCGAAGTGCGTCGACGGCGCAGTGACCGCAGATGCCCCCCGGGCGATGCCCCGGAGGAACGCCCACCCGTCACTGTCGCGGCCAGAGCTCGTGATGCCGGTGCCGGATCCGTCGGGAGCGATGCCGGCGACGCGGCGCAATGCACGACGACGCCACAGGTTCAGCACCGCGAGCACGGGTCGATGCAGCGGTGTCACGGCTGCGATGCCGACGTCCACGCGGTTGTGCATGGTGTGCACGACCGGGATGCCGTGTCGTGCCGCGTACCGGTGCCCGATGAACGCGCCCCAGAAATCCGCCTGCACGTGCACCACATCGACCGGGGGCCGTCGCGTCATCGCCTGATCGAGGACCGTGTCGGTGCGGCGCCCCGGCCAGCTCATCGAGTACTCGCGGTCGGTCGTGATCGGCACCGACGGAAGATCGATGTTCGCAGGATCGGCGGCGTTCCTCACGCGCGGACCGTGCATCCTCGGCGCGACGACGGTCACCGTGTGCCCCGCGCGTTCGAGGTGGCGTCGCTGCAGCCGCATCGACACCTGCGCCCCGCCGAGCGAGTCGAGGTGCTGGTCGCCGACGAAGACGATGTGCATGGCGCGCCCGATCACTCGGGCAGGGGCTCGTCGCGGTAGAGCGCCTCGAACGTGTCGAGCGTGCGGTTGATGTCGTGGATGATGACGCCGTCGAGCGATGCCTGCTGCATCCGCTGGTACTCCGTCGCATCGGCGGTCAGCACGTCCGTCAGTCGCGCCGCGAGGGCGTCGGAGTCGCCGGGCTCGAAGAGGTAGCCGTTCTCGCCGTCGTGCACCAGATGCGGCAGCGCCACGGCATCCGCGGCGACGATCGGCAACGCCGAAGCCATGGCCTCCATCGTCGCGATCGACTGCAGCTCGGCGATCGAGGCGATCGTGAACACCGAGGCGCGCGACAGCAGGGCGCGGAGCTCCTCGTCGCTCGTGCGCCCGTGGAAGGTCACCCGGTCGGCGAGGCCGAGCTGCACGGTCAGGTTCTCGAGCTGCTTGCGCTGGTCTCCGCCGCCGACGATGTCGAAGGTCGCGTCCAGTGCGGGGTCGAGCTTGGTGATCGCCTCGAGGATCACCTCGACCTGCTTCTCGGCGGTCAGACGGCCGACGAAGATGATCCGGTTCTTGTCGCGAGGGCCGATCACGGGCGTGTACTGCGCGCGGTCGATGCCGCAGCTCACCGGGATCACGTTCTCGACAGCGACGGTCCGCTCGAGGAAGTCGGCGGCGCGACGAGTCGGCGTGGTGATGGCGCGCGTCAGGGCGAAGGTCCGCTTCGCGTCGCCCCATGCCCACCGCAGCACGAGGTCGTCGACCCACTTCGGCATGGTGGTGTGGTCGAGGATGTTCTCGGCCATCACGTGGTTCGTCGCGATGACGGGGATGCCGCGTTCGTGGGCGATGCGCGCGAGACCGCGGCCGATCACGATGTGCGACTGGATGTGCACGACATCGGGCTGGACGCTGTCCATGATCTTGCGGGCGTAGTGCTTCACGCGCCACGGCCAGACGAAGCGCAGCCAGTCGTGCGGTGCCCAGCGCACCGACGGCAGCCGGTGCAGGGTCATCGGCTCGCCTTCGATGACCTCGGTACGCGCGGGCGTGCGACGGTAGACGAGGTTGGGGGCGACGACGTGGACGTCTTCACCGCGCTGCACGAGACCGGCCGCGAGACGTTCGGCGAATCGTGCGGCGCCGTTGATGTCGGGGGCGAAGGTGTCGCATCCGATGAGGATGCGCAGTGGCCGCGACCCGGACACGGACACGGACACGGCGTCGGGGGCGGCGTCGGGGGAACCCGTCGGATCGGAGGGAGAGGAAGACATTCTGCCTTACGGTACGGCGGCCAGGGAGCCCCTTCGGGCGCTCGCCACTCTACCTGAGGGGCCTGGGCGGACCGCCGAGGCGTACCGGCATCCCTCAGCCTCACCCTCTAGCGTGGGGTCATGCGACTGACTGCCGACGCCGACTCCCGGCTGTGGATCCCCGTCACGGACTCGCTCGGCTGGCGAGGCCGTCGGCACCGCAAGGCCGCGATCCGCATGCTGCTCGGGCAGGCGAACGCGGCACTCGGGGTCACCGAACGCCCCGGTTCGCGTCTCGGCGCCTGGGCGATGAGCCAGGCGGCTCCGCTGCTGATGCGTCGTGCGGCCGGCCGCGTGCTGGTGTGGACATGGAAGGCCGACCCTGAGCTCGTCGTCGCGATGGCGACGGTGCAGACTCTGACGCCGGAGGTGCGCATCGCTCGTGCGTCGATGCCGATGGACTACGACGACACCGTCTCGTTCTCGAACCGATGGCTGGGGGTGGGCGAGAAGCTCGTGGTGCCGATGCCGCCGTCGCCGGCGACTCCCCCGTTCGTGACGTACACGTGGGAGACGGCGACGCACCTGGTGACGCTGACGGCGGTGTGCAGCGACCGCGAGCGCTTCGGGACCCTCGACGGCGCCCTCGACGAGCTGGCGGGCAGCATCCGCGTGGCCGATGAGCTGACCGGGGGCGAGTCGCCCGACGTCCTGCGGCTCGGGCCGGCCTGAGCGCGGTCGATCCCGGCCTGAGCGCGTGAACGTGCCCGATCCCGGTCGCGTGAACGTGCACGATCCCGGTCGCGTGAACGTGCACGATCCCGGTCGCGTGAACGTGCCCGGCCCCCGTCGGTCGCACTCAGACCCGTAGCAGGGCGCCGCGAACACGCGCCTTCCTCGGCAGACTGAGTCGTGGGGTGCGCCAGCGTTGTGCGGGATCCCACCACGCAGGTCCCTGCACCTGCGGGCGACCGTCTTTCATGCGGATCTCCCAGCCCGAGGCACCCAGGCTTCGGTGATGCCACCAGCACAACGGCACACCGTTGTCCGTATGCGTGGGCCCACCCCGGGCATGCTCGATCACGTGATGGATCTCGCACCATGACGCCGGAACGTGGCATCCCGGGATCAGACACTCCCTGTCGCGGGCGACGATCGCCCGTCGTTGATGAACCGTGAACACGCGATCCGTGGTCGTGAGGCCGATGATGCGCCCCTCGTCCATCAACACCCGTTGGATCGCTCCGGTGCAGCCGGCCTGCGCGGCGATGGAGATCGGGACGTGGGCGCCGGATCCCGGGATCGTCGCCCATCCGCCGTTATCGGCCGCTGCCGACGCGGTGTTCCCGAACTCGGCGCCTTCGCCCTGACCAGCGTGTGAGGCGAGGTCTGTGGCATCGACGGTGACGACCAGAACCGGCGACGATCCGCCGAGGGTGGGCATGTCATTGTGGCGGGCAGCGATCGCGATGACCATCGCCACCGCGTCGTGGCGTTTCTGCGCGGCAGTGCGACCGTCGATCACGCACCGCGGATCCGAATTGAACGGGTCCTCGCCGCCTGCACGTGCACCTGCACCCACGTCTGCGCCTGCGCCCGCGCCCGCGCCTGCGCCTGCGTCAGCGCCCGACTCCGCGTCCGCCCCAGCGTCGTCACCCGCGTCTACGACAGAGCCGTCGCTGGGCGCGAAGTGCACGCCGGGCATCGGGGGCCCGTCGCCTTTGGGGTTGAGGATCGCGTCCATGATGAGCTGGAACTGCGCCGCCACGTCCGGGGTCAGATACCCGCGAATCGCGTGCACGCCGTCATGCAGCCGACCGATCGTGATTCCGCGACGACGACACGCCTCCTCGTCTTTCGGCTCCTCCCCATCCGGATCGAACATCGAGGCGAGGTCCTCCGCGAGCGCCTTCAGATCCTGCGCCGTCGGCGACGGACCAGGCTCATCCGCACCCGGATCATCCGCACCAGGCTCATCCGCACCCGGATCGTCATCATCGGCGTCGATCTCGAGACCGTGCCCGCGCGCGCACCCCGCCAACGCGACGTCCGCCGCCAATCGCTGATCGATCGTGAGCCGATCCCACACTTTCTCGATCGGCCCCGTCGCCGCAAGGAACCCGCCCACCCCGACCACCCCGTCGAGCAACGCGAGCCGCATCTCCGACCAGCGCGCAGGCATCCTCTCGCCTGCCAGACTCTCCGGACGCCGCACCAGATCGACGGCCCTGTCGACCCGGCTGGCGCCCCGCACATCGACCAGGAGCGTCCGCTGCAGCAGCTCGTTGAGCCCCCGACAGCCCGCCGAGTGCGGGAAGTCCCCCAGATCGGCCGTTGCGACGGTCTCGACGATCACCGCCTCGGCCCGCCGGAACACCGCCCCCGCACCCTGCAGAACAGCCACCCGCTGCGCGTCGGTCAGCGCCGCCAGCGCATCGTCGGACAGCACCGTATCGAGGTCGGCGATGACCCGATCCAGAAGCTCCTTGGTGCTGTCCATACCCATGAGTCAACCCGGGACCACCGACATTCGAGGCCCGCGAACGCTCTCATTTAGCCCAGATCAGATGCGTATTCCAATGTCCCGGAATGGCACGACACGGGCCCTGCGGCGGTCGCCGCGACCCAGCCGGGACCCAGCACCCAAGACCAGCACCAGCACCAGCACCAGCACCAGCACCAGCGCTCAAACCAGGACTCAGGACTCAGGACTCAGGACTCAGACCCCAGGGCTCAGGACTCCGGCCCCCACGACGCAAAACTCAGCCCCACCCCACCCCACGACGCAAAGCCCAGAACCCAACACCCAGCACTCAGACCCCAGGACTCAGTCCAGCCCGCGCTCCGCGAGCCACTGCTTCGCGACGAGCACAGGCGCGCGCACGAGCCACGCATCCGCGATGATCTCGGCGAGCCGGTCCTTCTCGACGATGTCGAGCTGCACGAGCAGCCCCGGGTATCCGTCGAAATGCGGAATGGAGAACAGACCGTCGGGCTCGGCGGCGAGCAGCGCGGCCTTCTCTTCGAGGCTCCCCACCCGCACCCCGAGCACCGGGCCCTCGGGCCACTCGAGTCCGAGGTCGGCGAGCTGGCGGAGATCGACCTTGCTGGGACCGCGGATCCACGCGATCTGGCCGCTCGGCAGGCGCCATGACGGCTCTCCCGTGTGACCGCCGACGCGTTCGGTCACACCCGGGAGCGCGAGGGCGATCTCGCGCACATCGTCGAGGGTGACCATTCGCCTATCGTCCTCCCGCACAGCGGCGACCACAATGGCCCGCGTCGACAGTTCGCGATGCGGCAGAGCGCGGGCTCAGCGCACGATGCGCAGCGTCCGCACCTCGAACGGCCGCAGGCGCAGCTCTCCGCCGACGCGCGCATCGTCGAGCGCGTCTTCGATCAACGACACCTCGCGGATCTCCCGGTGCTCGAAGTCGGCAGACAGCGAGCCCGCCGCGCGCCGACCGAGCGCCTCGTACAGTCGCACGATCACGTCGCCCGAGCCGTCGTCGGCGAGCTTCACGCCCGAGACGACGATGCCCTGGCCCTGCACCGAGATCAGCGGCTCGACCTCGTGCGCACCGCGTACGATCGCCGCCGGGCTGTTCATCGTGATGCCCTCGGCGGTCGCGATCTCGGCATCCGCGCCGATCACGAAGCCGATCTCGATCTCGTGCGGTCCGTGATCGGTGTCGGGGTCGGGGAAGCGCGGTGCGCGAAGCAGCGAGAGACGCACGGTGGTCGTCACCGCGTCGTCGGACACCTCGCGCGAGGTGTCGTAGCCGTAGATCGAGTCGTTCACGAGGGCGACGCCGAAGTCCTGCTCGCGCACCAGCACGAACCGGTGCATCGAGGTCTCGAACTTCGCCGCCTCCCAGCTGGTGTTCGTGTGCGTGACCCGCGACTGGTACCCGAACTGCGTCTCGGCCTCGGTGTGCGTGGCCTGGATGTCGAGCGGGAACGCGAGCTTGAGCAGCTTCTCGGTCTCGTGCCAGTCGATCACGTTGCGCAGCACCACCGTGCGCGAGCCCGGGGCGAGGATGATCGTCTGCTCGACGGTCGACTCCGAGAAGGCGCGCGTGACGACGACGGTGGCGACGCCGTCGATGACGGATGCCGTGATCGACGCGACCCCGGTGAGGTCGTCGACGCTGTTGCGGTAGTACTTGTCGATGTCCCACGCATCCCACATGTTCGGGAAGTCCTGGTGCAGCTGGAACAGGTTCGCCGCGCGCCCGTCCGCCACGGCCTCGCACCCCGAAGCCTTGTCGACGGCCGAGACGATGAGGCCCTCGGCGGAGATCAGCACGGAGACCAGGTCGTTCTCGAGGCGCCAGCCGTCGCCCTCCTCGGCGAGCGCGACATCGGGCTCGGAGCGGGCCTCGAGGAACGCGGCGCCGAGCGCCCGGCCCTCTCCGACGGAGCTCGGCACGAACCGCAGCTCGCGGTCTCCGTCTCCGGCGAGCGAGCGACGGGCGGAGCCGGCGATCGTCTGCGCCTCGTCGATCACCCGGGACAGCACCTCGGAGGCCTCGCGATGCACCCACGCGATGGAGGTGCCGGGAAGGATGTCGTGGAACTCGTGCAGCAGCACGGTCTCCCACAGGCGGTCGATCTGCGCGGTCGGATACTCGGCACCGGTGCGCACGGCATCGGTCGCCGCCCACAGCTCGGCCTCGACCAGCGCCTGCTCCGCCCAGCGATGCAGGGCCTTGGTGGCGTGCTGGCTGGTGAGGGTTCCACGATGCAGCTCGAGATACAGCTCGCCGACCCACACCGCGGGGTTCGGGATCTCGGCACGCGCGGCCTCGAAGAAGGTGTCGGGGTGCTCCCACACGACCTGCGCACTGCCCTCGAGGTTCTGCAGGCGCTGCGCCTTTCCGGTCATCTCGCGCGTCGTGCCCCCGCCTCCGTCGCCCCAGCCGACCGGCGCGATCGACCGTGACGACACCCGGTTCTCCTTGAACTGGCGGGAGGCCTTGGCGACCTCCATGCCGCTCAGCTGCGAGTTGTAGGTGTCCATCGACGGGAAGTGCGTGAACACCTGCGAGCCGTCGATGCCCTCCCAGAGGAAGCTGTGGTGGGGGAAGACGTTCTGCTGGTTCCACGAGATCTTCTGCGTGAAGAACCACTCGAATCCGGCACGACGCATCAGCTGCGGCAGTGCGGGCGAGTAGCCGAAGCTGTCAGGCAGCCAGACGCCCTTGGAGCGGATGCCGAACTCGCGCTCGAAGAAGCGCTGACCGTACGAGAACTGCCGCACGAGAGATTCTCCCGAGGGCATCACGGTGTCGGATTCGACCCACATGCCACCCAGGGGCAGAAAACGCCCCTCGGCCACGGCGGCCTTGACGCGCGCGTAGACCTCGGGCCGGTGCTCCTTGAGCCACGCGTACTGCTGCGCGCTGGACATGCCGTAGAGGAACTCCGGCTGCTCCTCGATCAGGGTCGTCATCGACGAGGTCGTGCGTGCGACCTTGCGGATCGTCTCGCGCACCGGCCACAGCCACGCGGAGTCGATGTGGGCGTGGCCGACGGTGGAGATGCGGTGCGCGCTCGCCTCGGCCGGTGCCGCGAGGGCGGGGGCGAGACGGGCCCTGGCGTCGGATGCGGTCTCGACGATGCGCTGCAGATCGAGCACGTCGAGCGCGTCATCCATCGCCTGCAGGATGCGCATGCGCCGCGGCGACGTCGCGGGCAGCTCGGCCTGCAGCTCGAACAGCACCTCGAGATCGAGCGACAGCTCGAACACCTCGGTCTCGAAGACGGCGAGGTCGAGGCGTCGCAGTCGGTACAGCGGCTGCGGCGAGGAGGTGCGGATGTCGCCCTCCTGCGTCGGCAGGAAGGGGTGGTAGTCGAGGAGCACGGGGTTCGCGGCCGCCTCCAGGTACAGCTCGACGGGCTCGTCGCCGTGCGCGGTCTGCGCGATGGGGATCCACTGATTGCGCGGGTTGATGCTCTTCACCGGCGACCCGTCGGGGCGATAGGCGAGTGCCTCGCACTGGAAGCCCGGCATGTTGATGTCGAACCCGAGGTCGATCACGGCCTCGACCCGGCGGCCGGCCCATTCCGCGGGCACCTGCCCCGAGATCCGGAACCAGGTGGTCGACCAGGCCGGTCCCCACATGCTCGGCACCGATGTCTCGGTGTACTCGAGCGCGAGCCCGTCGGCGGGGCTGATCGGTTCGCCGGGCAGCTCGACGCTCTCGACCGTGAGAGGCACGGAGGCGGAGTGGACGGCCGGGCGGATGCGCTCCGCGAGGACGCGCGAGACGCGACCGACGGTGAGCGAGGTGTCGTCATGCATGGTGGGTGTTCTCCGGGCTCGACGGTGAGTGGGGGCTCGATGCGCGCCCGATCAGAGGCGGCTGCCGACCATGCTATCCGATTTACTAAAACGATCTAGTGCGGATCGGTCCGAGCATCCGTCAGCGCCTTCGTGGCGGCTAAACCGATCAAGTAGTGTGAGGCGCATGGCTCTGGGCAAACGCGTCACCATCGCCGACATCGCGCGCATGGCGGGGGTCTCCCCCGGGGCCGTGTCGTTCGCGCTGAACGGCCGCCCCGGAGTGAGCGACGAGACGCGCCAGCGCATCCTCACGATCGTCGCGGAGAACCACTGGCAGCCGAGCTCGGCGGCCAGAGCGCTCGTGGGCGCCAGGGCGAACACCGTCGGCTTCGCGCTGGCGCGCCCTGCCCGCTCGCTCGGGTCCGAGGCGTTCTTCACCGACCTGATCGCCGGCATCGAATCCCGCCTGTCACAGAGCAAGGTCAGCCTGCAGCTGCGCCTCGTCGGCGACATCGCCGAGGAGATGGAGGTGCATCGCCAGTGGCGGTCGTCGAACCAGGTCGACGGCATCATCCTCATCGACCCTCGTGACGACGATCCGCGCAGCGACAGGATCGCCGCACTCGATGCGCGTGCGGTGCTGATCGGCTCGAAGCCGTCTCCCGAAGGAGCCGTGCCCAGCGTCTGGATCGCCGACGACGAGGTGGCCGAGACGCTGTTCTCCTACCTCGCCGCCCTCGGGCACACCCGGATCACGTACGTCGCGGGCCCCGCCGACCTCGAGCACACCCGACTGCGCGCCGAGGTGCTCGAGGCGATGTCCGCCGACGGCATCGTCGGCGAGGTGATCACCACCGACTTCTCGCCGGCGCGCGCCTCGGCCGTCACGCGCACGCTGCTCTCGGGGCGGCAGCGGCCGACCGCGATCGTCTACGACAACGACGTGATGGCGGTCGCAGGGCTCCGGGTGGCGCAGGAGATGGGGCGCGTCGTCCCGCGGGACGTCTCGCTGGCGTCGTTCGACGACTCGGTCATCGCCGGACTCATCAACCCCTCCATCACGGCGATGACCCGCGACACCTTCGAACTCGGCGAGCAGGCGGCCACCCTGCTGCTGCAGCAGATCGAGGCGGAGACCGCCCTGCCCAGCACGCAGGGACCGACTCCGACCCTCAGCGCCCGCGAGAGCACCGCCCCGCCCGCCTCCTGAGCTCGACGCGACCCCGGGGGCGGCGGATCCGCGATCCGCGATCCGTGTCAGCCGACGACCGTGTTGACCGAGCCGTAGGGATCGACGGAGTCGCCCGACAGGTCGGGTCGGATGAGGGTGCGGATGCCGCGGGACTCGAGCACGGCAGGATCGAGGGCCTCGAGCGAGGTGACGAAGGCGGGATCGATGCCGCGCGCGCAGGCGTCCACCCACGCCTGGAAGACGGCGCCGCCCGGACTGAGGGCCGCACGGCTGACCGGCACCTCGTGCGGGTCGACCTCGACCACGATCGCCGTGTCCCGCACGGGCACCGCGGCCCGTGCCCGCAGCTCCGGGATCAGCTCGGCGAAGCGGCGTCCGATCGGCTTGGCCTCGCCGTGCTGATCGATGAGGCCGAGCGAGTACTCCAGCTCGGGAAAGTCCGCCAGCTCCCGGCTCACATCGTGCGAGCACCACCACGTCACACCCCAGAGGTTCTCGGTGCGCACCGCGGAGCGCAGCGTGGCCTCGAGGAACCCCGGCATCTCGCTCTCGTCGAGGCAGTTCGAGGGAGCGCCGACCTCCTGCAGCCAGACCGGCCGCTGCCGGTCGGTGGCGAAGGCGCGGGACAGCTCGATCAGGTACTCGGCGTGACGATCGGAGGCGACGGATCGACCGCCGTAGCGCTGGGCGGTGCCGTTGAAGATCCAGGAGTGGATCGTCGTCATCTCGCCCAGCCGCGAGGCGTGCGCGGGGGTGAAACCATGCCCGTCCATGTACCAGACCGCGTCGTACTCGCTGTGCACATGCCCCGCACCGGGCGCAGCCTCCTCGGCGGCGGCGAGCAGCGTCTCGATCCAGGCGCCGGCCTCGTCGGTCGTGACCGGCCACGGCGAGGGATGGGTGTGCGCCGAGAACTGGTTGACCTCGTTGCCGAGCGTCAGCCCCAGGAAGTTCGGCGCCTCGCTCAGCGCGCCGGCGAGAGCACGCACGAGCGAGACCTGTCCGTCGAGCGCGGTCGGGTCGGTGAACATGTTGCGGTCATGCCAGGTGAACAGCCACGACGGCACGAAGTCGAAGCTCGACAGATGACCCTGGATCACGTCGACGCTCGCGTCCAGGCCGAATTCCGCAGCGATGTCGACCATCGCGCGCACGTCGTCGACGGCCTTCTCGCGAATAAGGGTGCGGTTGGGCTGCAGCACCGTCCAGAGCGGGAAGACGCGGACGTGATCGAGCCCGAGCTCCGCCAGGGCGGCGAAGTCGCGGCGCACGTCGTCGGGGGTGAAGTCCAGCCAGGAGTGCATCCAGTCCTTCGACGGCGTGTAGTTCGCCCCGAATCTCAGGGGAGCATCGAGAGCGCGGCGCTGCGTCATGTGTCCGGACCTTTCCGACGGAGCCCTCCGACGAGGACATGTCGCACCACTATAACGCTTGAGCAACGAGCGGACACGGCGCACCCCGCACCCCCGGGGCGTGCCGGAGCCGCCGCCTTGACAGGGCGGTCATCCGATGGTTTCATCTGCTAAAGCGCTGCAGTCCATGATCTCGGACCTGCGGCCATCGCCCGCCTCGAGGAAGAAGCACGATGAAAGTTCCCGCACGCATTGTCGCTCTGGCAACATTCACGATCGGCGCCATGGCTCTCGCCGGCTGCACCGGAGGAGGCACCCCCACCGGCGCCTCCGGCCCCATCGACACCTCCGGCGAGCTGAGCGGAACGATCCAGTTCCAGACCTGGTCGCTGAAGAACGAGAAGTTCACGCCCTACTTCGAAGACCTCATCGACGCGTTCGAGAAGGAGCACCCCGACGTCACGGTCGAGTGGCTCGACCAGCCGGGCGACGGGTACCAGGAGAAGATCCTCAGCCAGGCGAACGCCGACACGCTGCCCGACGTGCTGAACCTGCCGCCGGACATCGCCTATCCGCTGGTCGCCGCCGGCAAGCTGGTCGACCTCGAGACGGCCGATCCCGACCTGAAGTCCTCGTACAACACCGGGGCGTGGGACGCCTACAGCCAGTACCCCGGCATGGACGGCACCTACGGTCTGCCCTGGTACCTGTCCAGCGATGCGTCGTGGTGGAACCTCGCCCAGCTCGCGCCGTTCGGTGTGACCGAGGCGAACCTGCCCACCACGGTCGACGAGCTGCTCGTCCTCGCCGAGGACGTCGCCGACCAGTCCGGCGGCAAGGTGCAGCTGCTCTCGTCGATCCCCGCGCTCGACACCTTCACCTCCGCGGGCATGGAGGTCATCAATGACGAGGGCGAGTTCGACTTCAACACCGACGAGGCCGCCGCGATCATCCAGAAGTTCGCCGACGCGTACGCCGCGGGAGCGATGCCCGCCGAGGCCCTCACCGGCGACTACGGCGGAAACGCCGAGGCGTACATCCAGGAGAAGGTCGCGTTCACGACCGGAGGCACCGGCTTCACCACCGATCTCGCGAAGGACGCCCCGGCGCTGCTGGAGAACACCGTCGCCACCCAGCGCCTCGGCATCGCACCGCTGTATGTGCAGGGACTGAACGTGTCGGCCGGCTCCGACAACAAGGAGGCCGCCCTCGCGTTCGCCGAGTTCGCGACCAGTGAGGAGAACCAGATCGCGTTCTCGTCACTCGCCGTCGGAACCGCGCCCGGCACCTCGGACGGCGGCGACGCCGTGGTCGAGAACATCTCGTCGTCGATCACCGACGAGAAGCAGCTCGCCGCCATCGACACGGTGTTCACCGCGATGCAGGACGCCAAGGCGATCCCGTTCCAGTGGACCTCCGACATGGCCACCTACATGACGCAGCAGATCGCCCTCGCGGTCAACGGCGAGGCCGACCCGAAGGGTCAGCTCGACAAGATCGTCGAGTACGCCAACGCGAACCGGGTGGATCAGTAAGCCATGAGCGCGGACACCGCCATCCGGACCCGTCGGACGAGCATGCGATCGCACAGGTGGTTCACCCCCTGGCTCCTCCTCGGCCCCGCCGTCGTCTGGGTGCTGGTGTTCGCGCTCTGGCCGTTCCTCAACACCGTCTTCCTCAGCTTCACCGACGCCAAGCCTCTGCGCACCCCCGAATTCGTCGGCGGGGCGAACTACGAGCGGATGTTCGGCGACGAGATGTTCTGGAACGCCCTCACCACGTGCATCATCTACGTGGTGGTGTGCGTGCCGCTGCTCACGATCCTCCCGCTGCTGCTGGCCATGCTCGTGCAGAAGAAGCTGCCGGGCATCGCGTTCTTCCGCACCACGTTCTACTTCCCCGTCATCGCCTCGGTCGTCGTGGTCGCGCTGATCTGGACGTGGCTGTTCGACAGCCGCGGCATCATCAACCAGACGCTGGAGTTCCTCGGCGTCATCGACCGCCCGATGGCCTTCCTGGTGGACCGGTGGCTGCTGCTGGGCTGCGCGATCCTGCTGACCGTCTGGAAGGGACTCGGCTACTACATGGTCGTGTACCTCGCCGCCCTCGGGAACGTCGGCAAGGAGCTGCACGAGGCCGCCATGCTCGACGGTGCCGGCGCGTTCCGCCGCTTCCTCTCGGTGACGATCCCCTCGGTGCGCGGCGCGATGCTGCTCATCGCGGTGCTCATCTCGGTGTCGGCGATGAGGGTCTTCGCCGAGCTCGACGTGCTCTCCAAGGGCACCGGCGGCCCCGGCGGGTACGACCTCTCCCTGGTGATGCTGATCCGCCAGGTCGGATCGGGGCTGAACGGCAACATCGGCTACGCCTCCGCGATCAGCGTCGCCCTCTTCCTGCTCACCCTGCTGCCGATGGCCGCGATCGCGTTCATGAACCGCGAGAAGAAGGCGAAGGTCTCCGCATGAGCACGCTCACCCCTCCCCGCCTCGACGGCGAGCAGCGCCCGGACGATCGGATGCCGGCCGCCCCGCGTGAGCGGATCTTCCGCCGCCGCGGCTCCGGCGACTTCAGCGCGCCGACGCTCGGGGGACTGATCGGGCGCTACGCCCTGCTGCTGCTTGTGCTGGTGCTGGTCATCGGCCCGTTCGTGTGGCAGCTCTCGACCTCGTTCAAGGGACCCCAGGAGAACATCTACTCCTTTCCCCCCGACCTGATCCCGCGCGATCCGACCCTGCAGAACTACCTCACGGTCGCCGACGTCGTGCCCGTGTACCTCTACGCCTGGCACTCGCTGCTGGTGTCGATCGGCACCGTCGTGAGCAACGTCGTGCTGGCCACCTTCGCCGGCTACGCCCTCGGATGCATGAAGTTCCGCGGCAAGTGGATCGTCATGGCCATCCTGCTCTCCACCCTGCTGTTCCCCGGCGAGGTCACGGTGACGAGCAACTTCCTCACGATCAGGGCGCTCGGTCTCGCCGACACCCTGTGGGGCGTCTTCCTGCCCGGCGCGATCGGCGCGATGAACGTCCTGCTCGTCGCCACCGCCTGCCGGATGATCCCCAAGGACGTGCTGGATGCCGCGACGGTCGACGGCGCCACGACCTGGCAGCGCATCCGTCACATCGTGTGGCCGAACATCCGCGGCATGGTCTCGGTCGTCGCGATCTTCGCCTTCATCGGCGCCTGGGACGACTACCTCTGGCCGCTCATCGTGCTCTCCGACCCGTCGAAGTACACGCTGACGGTCGGCATGGCGTACCTCAACAGCAGCTTCTCGGTGGATCCGCGCCTGATCGCGGCGGGCACGATGATCGCGCTCGTGCCGATCATCATCATGTTCTCGTTCACGCAGCGCTTCTTCTTCCGTGGCGTGCAGGAGGGCGCGGTGAAGGGGTGAGCAGTGTGCGCCTGACCCCGGCCGACGGCCCGCTCGGTCCCCCGTCGTCGAGGCCCCGATCCGGGGTCCTGCGCGGTCAGGTCTTCGCATTCTCGTTCGATCCGTCGGCCGGGGAGCAGCGCGTGGACGTGCCGGGGTTCGACGATGTGCCGGTCACCCCCGACACGGTGCTGCACTGGGCGTTCTACGCCGACGGCGACGCGGCGACGCTCGCCCCTCATGCGGCTCTGGCCGTGACGGTGGATGCGCGAGCGGTCGACGGGACGAGACTGAGCGACGTCGCCGCCGTGCGCGACCGGTACGACGTCCCCCTCACTCCGGAGGCGCAGTTCGCGGCGCGCTGGAGCATGCCCGAGCAGTGGAACGCCGACACGGTGAGCCTCGCTCCGATGCATGCGGATCCGACGCGCCGCACCTCGGTCGCCGTCGAGCTGGTGCTCGGCACCGGGTCGCTGGCGGGCTCGAGCGGGCTCCCCGCGCAGGTCACGGGCTTCGTGCAGTGCGTCATCGCCGAGCAGCCCGCCATCGACGAGGCCCTCCCTCCGGTCGAGCGCGTCGACACGCGACGCGGCAGCCACTCCGGACCCCGATTCTCGCGGGGGAACACCATCCCTGCGGTCGCCCTTCCGCACGGGTTCACGTTCGTCACCCCGGCCACCGACGCCTCCGACACCCGCTGGCCCTACCGCCCCGGCATCCACGACGACCCGCCAGGACGGCGTCTCGAGGCCCTGCAGTTCTCGCACCAGCCGAGTCCGTGGATCGGCGACCGCTCGGTGCTGCAGCTGATGCCGTTCGACGGCCGGCCGACGTCCGAGCGCGCGGCGCGCCGCCGGTGGATCACCCCCGGCACAGAGCGCGCACGCCCCCATGAGTACGCCGTCGAACTCGGAGGCGGGCTCCGGGCGGAGATGACCGCGACCTCGCACACCGCCGCATTCCGCGTGCACAGCACCGACACCGGCACCGGCACCGACACCGACGCGGGAGCGATCGTCGGGTTCGTGATCGATCAGCCCACCGACGAGGGACGCCTGGTGTGGACCGACGACGGCTTCGCCGGCTGGACGCCGGAGGGTCCCGAGGACTGGGGCAACGCTCCCCGCTGCTACTTCGCCGGCACCGTGCGGCGACGCGAGGGGGACGATGCGGCTGATCTGCACGGCGCCCTCGACGACGACGGCAGGGCCCGGGTCGCCGGGTACGTCGGCGGACACGGCTCCCTCGAGGTGCGCGTGGCGGTGTCGTTCCTCTCGGTGGAGCAGGCCAGACGCAGCCTCGACCTCGAGGCACCCGCAGACGTCACCTACGACGAGCTTCGGGCGACCGCCGCGGCGTCGTGGAACCGCGTGCTGGGACGCGTCACGATCCCACCTCTGCCCGCGGCGCACGCTCCCCACCGCCGACTGGCCCACGAGGAGAACCGCGACCGCCTCGCCGCCGCTCTGCACCGGATGCATCTGTACCCGAACACCGCCGCCGAGAACACCGGAACGGCGGATGCGCCCGCCTGGCGGTTCGCCGACGTGTTCGCCGCGCGGGAGCCGTTCGGCGAGCGCGAGACGAGCGCGCCGATCGTCGACGGCGAACTCGTCGTGAACAACGGCTACTGGGACACCTATCGCACCGAATGGCCTGCGCTGGCTCTGCTCGATCCCGCACTGACCGGCCGGCTGCTCGACGGCCAGCTCGCGCAGTACCGACGGGGAGGATGGATGGCGCGTTGGAGCGCTCCGGCATACGTCGACAGCATGGTGGGCACGTCGAGCGACCAGATCTTCGCGGACGCCGCGCGCTGGGGCGTCGATTTCGATCGGCGCGAGGCGTTCGAGAGCGGATGGCGCAACGCGTGCGAGCCCGGCCCCGATGCGCTGCGCGGCCGCAAGGGCATCGGGCGGGGCCGCTTCACCGGCTACATCTCGTCGGACGTCCCCGAGGGCATGAGCTGGACGATCGAGAACGCGGTGAGCGACGCCGCCCTCGGCCGGTTCGCCGCGCAGCTCGCGTCCGACCCCCTCGCCTCGCCGACGGATGCCGCGCGCTACCGCGCCTTCGCCCGCTACTTCGCGAACCGTGCACTGTCGTATCGCTCGCTGTTCGACCCCGAGACCCGGTTCTTCCGCGGCCGCGATGACCGCGGATCGTTCTCCTCCGAGCCCTTCGACCCGCGCGTCTGGGGCGGCGACAACGTCGAGACGAACGCCTGGGGGATGTCGGTCGGAGCCGTGCACGACGGGGCGGGGCTCGCCGCACTCCACGGCGGCCCGGCGGACTTCGGCCGTCACCTCGACGCCCTTTTCGCCGAGCCGGAGACCGCAGACGAACGGTTCGGCGGGTCGTACGGCACCGTGATCCATGAACAGCGCGAGGCCAGGGCGCTGCGCTCGGGCATGTGCGCGATCTCGAATCAGCCCGCCCACCACATCCCGTTCATGTACGCGTACAGCGACCGGCCGTGGCGCGCGGCAGCGATCGTGCACGAGCTCGCCGGTCGGCTGTTCGCGGGCGCTCACATCGGCCAGGGATTCCCCGGCGACGAGGACAACGGCGAGATGAGCGCCTGGTGGCTCTGGGCGGCGCTCGGACTGTACCCGCTGGAGCTCGCCTCGGGGTTGCTGCGGATCGGCTCGCCGCTGCTCGACGACATCCGCGTGGATCGTGCGGACGGTTCGTCGCTGCGCATCCGGTCGCACCGCACCGGCTCGAACGCGCACGTGCTGCGGCGCGCGCGGCTCGACGGCGTCGACCTGCCGACCGCCGACCTGCCGATCGACGCCGTCGCAGGCGCCCGTGATCTCGACCTCGACTTCGGCGGCGACCCCTCCGACGCCCTCGAGAGGGGCGATCGCCCTCCGGAAGGCATCTCGGCCCGGCGCCACGACCTGACGGCCGACGGCATACACGTGATCGCCTCCCCGGGCGTCGTCGAGGCGGGGCGTCTGTTCGACGACGGAGATCCGAGCGGTTCGGGGGGCGTCGCCCTGGCGGCCGGCGACTGGGTGGGATGCCGTTTCGCCGAGCCGCGTGCCGTCTCCGACGTCACCGTGACGATGGTCACCGCCGTCGCGTCATCGCGCCTGCGGTGGCAGGTCATCGGCGCCGACGGGCGCTGGACCGCTCTGGCGACCGGGTACGAGGCGGAACTCCCGAGCGACCGCACCACGCCGTTCGAGCTCGAGTCACGCGTCGTGACCTCGGGGATCCGGCTCCGGGCGGATGTCGAGGTCACGATCCGACAGCTCGAGGTCTTCGACCTCGGGTGACGGCGCCGACCTCGCCCGGCGGAGAGACAAGGGGGGCGGATGCCGTTCGCATCCGCCCCCCTTCGCCTGCCCTCCCGGGTCACCCGATCAGAGGTTCACGTCTCCGACCAGGTTGACCTTGATGCCCATGCCGGCGAACATCGCCGCCTTCGCCACGAGCGCCCGGTCGGCGGTCTCGGCGTCGGGGGCGTACACGGTCTGCGCGTGGTTGGCCTTGTGGCGGGCCATGAACTGGTCGCGCGAGACGCCGTGCAGCACGACGTGGGCGATCGGCCACTCCGGGTTGGTCGCGTCCTTGCGTCGCTGCGTCTCCTCGGCGGGAAGCTCGACGACCGAGGCGCGGAAGATGTCGGCCTGCAGGATGCCGTCGGCGATGAACACCCTCGACAGCACGAGCTCGCCCGGCTTCGAGACGCCGTTGATGGTGGCGCCGCCCGCGGGGAAGAACACGTGCCCCTGGCGCCATCCCTCGGCGTTCTGCCATCCGCCCAGGTGCGAGGCGGGCACCGAGCCCGAGATCTCGTACACCCAGACGAACTGCCCGTCGAAGTCCTCACCCCAGCGCACGTCGTGCAGCGTGTTGTCGGGCACCAGCCCCATGGCCCGCCAGACGCGGTCGGTGACGAGCGCGTCGACCGCGACGCCCTCGTCGGCCTCGTTGAAGTGCGGGAACGCACGGCCCTCGTGCAGCACCCGCGAGCCGTCGCGGGAGGTCACCGGCGGACGCTCGGTGGAATTGAGGATGCCTTCGGCGAGATCCGATGCCGGCACCAGGTCCTTCAGACCCTGCTGGTACTGGATGCCGACCGCGTCGAGTCCGAAGTCATCGGCGATCCGCAGAGCGGCGATGTACATCTTCAGCTGCCACTGCACCTGCTCGCGGGTGAGCTCGGTCGCGGCATCCTCGCCGTAGATGAACGTCATGCCCGCGTCGATCAGCCAGTCGTAGGCGGCATCCGCCTCGTCCTCGGTGACGTTCAGCATCTCGGCGTACAGGGCCGACTGCGACAGCCGCTCCTTGTAGATGCCGGTCCTGTTGAGCAGCTCGTCGTCGAAGATGGCGTTGTACATGCCCATGCAGCCCTCGTCGAACACGCCGATGATGGCCTTCTCGGCCAGCAGCTCGGCGGCGAGCGCCTCACCCAGCTGCTTCTCGGGGCTGTCGGGCAGCTCGGGCAGCGGGCGCACGTGCGAGGCGTCGTGCGTGATCGATCCGGTCTCCGTCCACTCGCGGATGCCGTCGCGGAACCAGTCGTCGGTGAAGTCGACCGACCAGATCGACGCGTACGGCTTGCCCATCTTCGTCAGTCCGGCGTTGAGCCCGAGCAGACCGACGAGACCCGGCCAGTCCCCGGCGAAGTTCGCGACCGTGAGGATCGGCCCCTCGTGCGTGCGCAGGCCCGCGAGCACGTGGTGCGAGTACTGCCACACCGCCTCGGCGACGATCAGCGGAGCATCCGTCGGGATGTTCTTGAACACCTCGAGGCCCATCCGCTGGCTCGAGATGAAGCCGTGCCCGGTCTCGGGGTCGACGTCATTGGCGCGGATGATCGTCCAGCCGAGATCTTCGAAGACGCCGGTGACGCCCGCCTCGAGCTCGACCTGCACGGGCCAGCCGCCGGTGTTGGCGGCCTCGCGCAGGTCGCCGGAGGCGATCAGGTACGCGGTTCTCGGCGCGGATGCGGGTCGGGATGCCGGTGCCGGCAGGGTGTAGGTGGTCATGATGCCTCTCCGCTTCTGGTGGTGCTGGTCGTGCTGGGTGTGGTGCTGGTGGTGGGTGTGGTGCTGGTCGTGGGTGTGGTGCTGGTCGTGGGTGTGGTGGGTCTGGCGCCGGTCGATCGACCGGTCCGCACGCGGTCGAGGGGGAACGCCCGCGTCTCACCCGCTCGGAGCCGGATGTCGTGGGCGAGGCTGCGATCACGCAGCCGCAGCTCGGTCGCCTCGAGCGTGCCGCCGTCGAGATGCAGAGTGAGCGTCTCGTCGTCGATCTCGACCCGCCCCCATCCGGTGCCCGTGGTGAACAGGCTGCCGAAGCGCCCTGCGCCGGCCGGGGCGAACGAGAGGATGCCGGTCGGGGCGTCCCACTGCGCTCCGCTCGCGCCGAGCAGCAGCGCCCAGGAGGCGAGCGATCGCGCGTAGTGGTTGCCGCACTCGATCTCGTTCCAGGGGCTGCGGTGCGCGCCGTCGTAGCGGGCGCGCAGCGCGTGCTCGATGCGGAGCGCGTCGTCGACGCGTCCGGCGAACAGGAGGGAGGCGGCGACCTGGTGCTCCACGCCCGTCCACACTTCGTCGGAGTACACGAACGGGATGACGGGCCGACCGCCCCGCGGCCACGAGGCGAGCAGGAGTCCGCCCTCGTCGTTCAGGGCGTAGACGCGCTGCGTGCTCTCATGGGCCGAGAGATCGTCACGGAAGTTGTGGGTGACGATCGCCGCGAGCGCCGAGTCCACCCGCTCCGGGGGCAGGATGCTCCCGAGTCCGTTCACGTACGCGTGGAACTGGCCGAGCAGCTGGTCGGACAGCACGCCGTCGCCGTACTGGTAGCGATGGGCGTCGGGGTCGGCGATGACCTGACGGTAGTACTCGCCGTTCCAGAGCGTCTCGTCCATCGCCGCGGCGACGTGGTCTGCGCGCGCGTCCCACGCGGTCGCGCGCTGCTCCTCGCCGAGGCGTCGGGCCATTCGCGCACCGGCGCGCAAGGCGGCGAGGTACACGCCGTTGGCGAGGGGTTCCGCGCCGTGGAACTCGATGTCGTAGGTGTTGTGCATCTCGCCGTCGAGAAGTCCGTCGCCGTCGCGGTCCCACTCGCGGATCGCGTAGTCGAGGGTGCGTGCGGCCGCGGGCCACAGCTCGCGGAGGAAGGCGTCGTCGCCACTGAACCTCCACTCGCGGTGCAGACGCAGGAGCGTTCCCAGCTGCCCGTCGACGGCCGGGCCCATGAACCAGGATGGGCCTCCGAAAATGCGGTTGCCGCGGAACTTCTGGGCGCCGGCCTCGTCGGTCTCGAGCAGGTACTCCGCGCGGCGCGCGCTGCGCTCGAGCGAGGGGAACAGCCAGGCGAGCGTCTGCGCATACGACCAGACGTGCGTGCAGGTGCCCTCGCAGGATCCGCCGTGGTCGAACGACCCCTCCCATGCGGCGAACACCGGGCCCTCGCCCAGGTCGGGGTGGGGGGACTCCAGCACGAAGCCGGTGGTCGATCGCGCCGCGGCGATGTTCGCTCCGATCGCGTCGGCGAGCACGGGGTCGAGCGTGCCGCCGTAGAGCGCCTCGACGAAGGCATCCGTCGCGCCCTCCAACGCCTCGAGGTTCTCGTGCAGATGCGTGGCCGCGGCCCAGGCGTCCGCCCAGAGCGAGGCGTAGTGGTTGCGCACGACGTCGTCGCCCGGCGGATCCGCGAACACGATGTGCCCGTGCCATCCGCGACGTCGGTTCGGAAAGCTCCAGGAGAGCACGAACTCGAAGTCGCGGCTCTCGCCCGGGTCGAGCGTGTGCACGATGCCCAGCGATCCGGTGCGCAGGCGCGGCAGCTTCGCGAGCATCTCGGCCTCGGTCAGGGGCGGGGCGTCGGGATCGGCATCGAGCTCGGCGAACAGTCCACGCGGACGATCCTCGAGGGTGAGACGCGGCTCGGGTGCGAGCTGTCCGTCGGCGGCGAGATCGTCCCAGAACAGTCGGGCGCCGTCGGGCCAGTAGCTGGTCACCCACTGCGGCTTCACGGTCGTCGAGGGGTCGGAGGTGGTGAGGCTGAGCGTGCCGTATCCGGGGTCGGATGAGGGAAGATCGATGCCGAAATCGAGCCCTCGCACGTCGCCCTCGTCGCGCCAGCGCACGTTCTGCGTCGCACGCATGCCCCATGGCGCATCCGGCCCGGGGACTCCGCGTCCGGCCGTGTGCGACACGCTGCCGACGACCGTCACCGCGACGCGGGCCGCGCCGGGGTTGGTGACGCGGTACCGCAGCACGGCGGCGGGTATGCCGGAGGCATCGGCGTCGAGCGGCACCAGCGGGGTGAAGGCGTGCAGCGACACGTCGACCGGCAGCACCGCATCCCCGAAGTCCACGTCGACGATCGGGTACTCGCCGTGCAGGGTGGCGCCGTCGAGCCGCGGGAGCCCGGCCAGCTGGTCGAAGGCGTAGCCGGCATCGGCGTCGTGGCGCCCGGTGATCCGCGCCTCCAGGACGCGCGTGACGGCGGGGCCGTCGTCGGGGGCGGCGTGGATCGCGAAGAACGAGTGCGGGTTGCGCCGACCCTTGTCGGGAAGGTTCTCGAGTTCCCAGTCGCGCAGCTCGCCGCGGGCGCCGATCGAGACGTTGCCGGTGCCGATGCCGCCGAGCGGAAAGGCGGTCGCCTGCGAGGTGTGCGGGATGCCGGCGGCGCGACCGGTCATGCGGACGCTCCGGTCTCGGCCCAGGGGGCCCCGGGGGTGCGGCGCATGGCGTCCTCCTTGAAACCTGTGCTCGTGATTCAGAAATCTCCCGCAACTGTACGCGAAATCGATTTCAGGGCGCAAGGCGGTATGGGGACATCACCGTGATCGCGGGTGCTGCGGCTCAGGCCCTGACGGCGCTGGCGGGCTGGATCTCGTTGCGCAGCACGACGGTGCGGGAGGGCTGCGTGTCTCCGCCGATGCGGTCGAGCAGCATGCGCGCCGCCGTCACGCCCATGTGCCGAGCGGGCAGGCGGACCACCGTGACCGCGGTCGGCGAGAGGGTCGTGAAGGGCAGCGAGCCGATCACCGCGACACCGACCTCGGGCGGGGTGAGGCCCCGCTCGGTCAGCACCTGGATCGCGCCGACGCCGATGAGGTTGTTGCCGGCGACCACGGCATCCGGCGGCTCGGCGAGCGCGAGCAGCTCCTCCATCGCCGCGCGCCCTCCGTCGACCCGGAAGGTGGCGAAGCGCTCCAGCTCGTCGAGATCGAGCTCGGGACGTGCCGACCCCATGGCCGCACGCCAGCCGGCGGCGCGCTCGGCCGCCGTGTCGATATGCTCGGGACCGCCGATATAGGCGATGCGCCGGTACCCGGCGCCGAGCAGGTCCTTCGCCGCCGACGCGCCTGCGGCCCGGTTGGCCATGACGACGCCGTCGACGTCATAGGTCGTGCTGCGGTCGACCGCCACGACGGGGCGACCGGTCGCCAGGATGCTGTCGAGGTTCGAGGTCTCGTCGGCGGTCGCGATGATGATGCCGGACATGTGCTCGGCGATCGCGATCCGCAGGTACGTGGCCTCCTTCTCGACCTGGGCATCGGAGTTGCACAGCACCACCGAGTACCCGGCCTCTGACGCGACGTCCTCGACCCCGCGAGCCATCTCGGTGAAGTACGGGTTCTCGATGTCGGGGATCACGAGGGCGATGACCTCGGAGCTCTGCCTCCGCAGGGTGCGTGCGGTGCGGTTCGGCGTGAAGTTCAGCGTCGCGGCAGCGGCTCGCACGGCGGCGACCTTGTCCTCCGAGACGCTCGTGCCGTTGAACACGCGCGACACTGTGGCGGGAGAGACCTTCGCCAGCTCCGCGACGTCGTAGATGGTGGCCATTCGAACCTCACTGCTTCGTCCGGCTGCACCGGATGTGATGCAACAGTATCGCGCACGCATCCGATCTCTGGCGTTCTCCCGTGAAATCGATTACATTGGCGCCCATGACTTCTGCTCCCTCCGATCTCGCGACCCTCGCAACGCTGCGACACGTGCAGACCCGCTCCATCTCCCCTGAGAACTTCGACGGATCCGCTGGGGGCGGGGGCCGGGCGACCGAGGGCACGGGCGCTTCCTGCGCCCGCGACCTCGGCCCCGGCTGGAAGATCTCCCCCAGCGTCGACGTCAAGGCGGGCGAGACCTTCGACCTCGCGAACATCGAGGGCGCGGGCAAGATCACCCACATCTGGATCACGACCCACACCGACAACTGGCGCACCCTGCTGCTGCGCGCCTACTGGGACGGCGCCGACGAGCCGGCGGTCGAGGTGCCGTACGGCGACTTCTTCTGCAACGGCTGGGGCGTGTTCGCCCAGGTGAACTCGCAGACGATCGCCGCGAACCCGCACGGCGGCTTCAACTCCTACTGGCCGATGCCCTTCCGCGACGGCGCACGCCTCACGATCGAGAACACCTCGACGCTCGACGTGCGCATCTACTTCCAGGTAACGTACGAGATCGGCGGCGACCACTCGAACGACGCCTACTTCCACGCGCAGTGGCGCCGGTCGAATCCGCTCGAGGACCGCACCCCGCACGTGATCCTCGAGGGCATCGAGGGGCAGGGCCAGTACGTCGGCACCTACATCGCCTGGGGTGTGAACTCCAACGGATGGTGGGGCGAGGGCGAGATCAAGTTCTACCTCGACGACGACACCGACTACCCGACGATCGCCGGAACCGGCACCGAGGACTACTTCGGCGGCGCCTGGAACTTCGACATCCCGGGGAAGGGCTACACCGAGTTCTCGACCCCGTACCTCGGCATGCCACAGGTCATCAGGCCCGACGGGCTGTACGTGAGCCAGCAGCGGTTCGGCATGTACCGCTGGCACCTGCTCGATCCGATCCACTTCGCCACAGGCATCCCCAAGGTCGACATCCAGGCGCTCGGATGGCGCAGCGGATGGCGCTACCTGCCCCTGCGCGACGACATCGCCTCGACGGCGCTGTTCTATCTCGACCGGCCGACCGCGCGTCGGCCGAAGACGCCGTCGGCCGACGACCTGGAGGTGCACCTAGGTACGGCCCCGGTGCCCGACATCGGCGCCACCCCGCCGCGCGCCCCACAGGACTAGGGCGGCCGCGTGCTCTTCTCCGTGACGGGTGCGAGCGCTGCCGGAAAGTCGACGGTGCTCGCGCACCTCGAGCACGTCGCGTGGGGCGTCCCGATCCGACTCGTGGAGTTCGACTCTGTGGGCGTCCCCGCCGGAGCCGACACGGCATGGCGACACGGTGCGGTAGAGCGCTGGGTCGCCGATGCCCTTCAGCACGAGAAGCGCGGCGTTCACACCGTGCTGTGCGGCCAGGTTCCGATGGGCGAACTCCTCGCCGCACCGTCGGCGGACCGACTCACCGGCATCGCCGTCTGTCTCCTGCACTGCTCGCCGGAGGAGCGGACATCGCGCCTGCTTAGCCGCGGCGAGCATCCCGACGCGATCGTGCACCACAACCGCTTCGGCGAGTGGTTCCTGGCGCACACTCTCGACCCCCGGCATGCCCCCGAGGTCATCACGGTTCGCAGCGAGACCTCCATGCAGTGGCCCCGGTGGAGGGATCTCGAGGCCGGCGACCCCGCGTGGAAGGCGGAGATCATCGATACGGATGCGATGAGCCCCCGCGAGGTGGCCCTGGCCGTCGAGGCGTGGATCCGACAAGGACTCGCACCGGCCTGACGACGTCGCTGACTTCGAAGGGCAGATCGGTATGGCCCTTGGACAGTCCAGCGTGGTCTCATCCCGAGCGGACGTCGAGGCCTGGGTGAGAAGAACGCGGGCGCAAGTCCGGATCCGTCTCGCGCGGGCAAAGCGCGATCGGAACTGACTCGACGGGCTCTTTTTCCTTGACCTGTCAGTGACGCGATCTGCCTTCCGACAGATCAGATGATGATCGCAGTTGATCTGTCGGTCAGCCTCCAGGGGACGGAGTATTCTGCGTACTTCGCTCCCTGGGGGACGATTCCGAAGAGCTCTCCGGCGTAGTTCTCCGCTTCGTCTTCGGTGTCGAAGACCCCAAGGACGCTCATTGTTTCTTCATCATCGAACACAATCCATACAGAGCGCATACCGATCATTCTGCATTGAAACAGATGCCGCCATCGCGGTCCAGGCAGGCCGAAGGATCGACGGAAAAAGGTTCTCGGGGGCCGCGGCACGCCTCCCGGCACCCCAAATCCTAGACGAGCCCCTGCACGCGGAACTGCTCGGAGTGGTACACGCTGTTGTCGGCGGTCTTCCACTGGCTGACGCTGAGGTGCAGATCCGACAGCGTCGACCCGGGGATGATGTACCCGCCGTACAGCTGCGCCACGTGCGAGGCGTCTTCCTGCCCCCACTCGCTGCCGTACAGCAGCGTCGTCTTGGTGGCGGTGTACAGGTTGTCGGTCGGGGTGTTCAGCACCATCGCGTCGATCCGGTACGCCGGGGCGTTGAACCAGGTGAGGATCCACTTGCCGCCGAGCGGTCGCAGGCACATCTCGCCGAACCCGCCGGAGAGCACCTCCGTGACCGGCTTGCCCCATCCCCACGAGCCGTTCGCGAAACCCCACGGCTGGTATGCCGAGAGCGTCGTCATGTTGGTCGACGACACCCGGTAGAGCACGATGCCCTTGTCGCGCTGGAACCCGGTGCCGTAGATGTACACGTAGCCGTCGCTGCCCAGACCCCAGGTGATGCACTGGAACTTGCCGCCGGCCATGTCGGCGGGGAACTGCAGCCCGGTGTGCTGCCAGGTGGCACCGTTGTCGTCCGACTTCCACAGTTCCGTCCAGCGGACGGCGCCGAACTGCGGCCCGTTCACGATCGCATGCAGGTACATGCGCGATCCGATCGTGATCACGTCCGAGGGGATCACCGTGGTGAAGTACGCATCGTGCGGGTAGTACCAGAGCTGGGGAGCGGTGCCCTGGGTGTTCGCGCCCGCCCCGGCGGCACCGTCGAACGTCACCCCGGCGTTGAGATTCGTGGTCGACGAGTACAGCGCGACCGGCGAGCGCCAGTTCGCACCTCCCACGCCGTCGGCCCAGGTGTCGCCGAACATGAACAGCATCCGCCCATCGGGAGTGCGGGCAGGGATGCCGAGGTCGGTCGCCCCGATTCCCTACCGCACCGGACTCTGCGTGCCGGCGAGCACCCTGATCCTCGACACCGTGAGCGGGCCTGCGGCGGATGCCGGGGCGGCGGCACCGATGCCGACGGCGGGTGCGGCCAGCATCCCGGCGCCGAGCGCGAGCGCTCCCTGCAGGATTCCGCGGCGGGTGAGGAGCGGAGGTGTGTGCTGTTCGGTCATCGTCGACCTCTGTCCGTGTGGGTGTCGCTCTCTGTCGGCCGGGCCTACTTGAGTCCGGCCATCTTGATGTTGCCGATGATCTGGCGCTGGAAGATGAGGAACAGGATCATCACGGGCGCGGCGGCGAGCACCGAGCCCGCCATGAGCAGCCCGAGCTCGCTGGTGCGCTCCGAGCGGAACGTCGCGAGGAACTGCTGCACCACGAACCGCTCGGGGGTGGTGATCGTCAGGATCGGCCAGACGTAGGAGTTCCAGTACGCGAGGAACGAGGTGATGCCCATGACCACGAACGGCGGCTTCGACAGCGGCAGGAAGATGCGCACGAAGATGGCGAAGCGACCGCATCCGTCGAGCATCGCCGCCTCCTCGAGGCTGGCCGGGATGTTCAGGTAGAACTGCCGGATGAAGAACACCGTGCCGGCGCTCGCGGCTCCCGGCAGCACGAGCACGGCCAGCGTGTCGAGCATCGACAGCCGGGTGACGACGATGAAGCTCGTCAGCAGGATCGTCATGCCGGGGATGAACATCGTCGTGATGACGATGACCCAGATCGTCCGCTGGAACCGGAAGTCGAGCCGGGCGAACGCGTAGGCCGCGAGCGAGTTGATCGTGAGGCTCAGGAAGGTGAAGAGCACCGCTCCGCCGAACGTCCACAGCATCATGCGGGTGAAGGTCGGGTCGGCGAGGATCTGGGCGTAGTTCTCCCAGCGCCACACCTCGGGGAAGAACTGGAACGGGGTCTGGATGACCTCGGTCTTCGACTTGAAACCGGCGATGACCATCCAGGCGAGCGGGAACAGCGCCGCCACGAGGAACACGGCCCCGGCGAGCAGTTTGGCGATCACGGCGATCCACGAGCCCGGGGTCTTCGGCAGGTGCGATCGACGCGACGGCTCGGTGCCGGCGAGCACGATGGCGCGCGTGGTGTCCTGCGGCGCGATGGTGACCATCAGTCCACCAGCCTCTCGGAGTTGACGAATTTGAAGACGATCGCCGACACCGTGCCGAGCACGACGAACATGACCAGCGCGGCGGCGATCGAGTAGCCGACGTTGATGTCGTTGCGGAAGTGGTTGAAGATGAACAGGTTCGGCAGGGTGGTCGAGTCCAGCGGCCCGCCGCCGGTCATCACGAGCGGCAGCTCGAACTGCTGGATCGCGGCGACGAACCCGGTGATCAGCAGGTACAGGATGATGTTCTTCATCTGCGGCAGGGTGATGTACGCCGTCTTCTGCCACCAGTTCGCGCCCTCCATCGCCGCCGCCTCGTAGTACTCGGTGGGGATGTCGACCATCGCGGCGACCATGATGAGCGAGGTCAGCCCCATGCCCAGCCAGATCGCGGGAATGGCGATCGCGAGCAGCGCCCACGCCGGGTCGCCGATCCACGCGATCGGATCGATGCCGAAGATGCCGAGGAACCAGTTGAGGAGTCCGCCCGAGTAGTCGTACATCAGCACGAAGACGATCGAGGTGATGACCGACGAGATGATCGTCGGGATGTAGATGCTGACCTTGAGGATGCCGGCGAAGCGGCGCGACACGCTCACGACGAGGCTCGCGAAGAAGAACGCCAGCAGCAGCATGGGCGGCACGGTCATCGCCACGAACGCGAACCCGCGTCCGACCGACGCCCAGAACAGCGGATCGCTCAGGACGGCGGTGAAGTTGCGGAACCCGACGAACTCCGGGTCCTTGTAGAAGCTCCAGTTCTGAAAGGAGAGGAATCCGGCGTAGATCGCCGGCCAGACCACGAAGATGCCGAGAAGGGCGACCACCGGCAGGAGGAAGAGGTACGCGACCTTCGTGTCACGGTACTTCCTGGCATCCGCGCGGTGTCTCACCGCCCGCCGCTCCGTCGAGACTGCACTGACCATCGTTCACTCCACCCGTTCTGTCGCTGTCCTCGTCCACTGCGTGAGTCCGGGGGCCGGCGCGCACGCCGACCCCCGGAACGGCACGGGCTACTGGCTGGGTGCCTTGTCGGCGAGACCCTCGCGGTCGATGACCGTCTGGATCGCCTTGTCGGCGGTGTCGATCGCGGCATCCGGCGATGCGGAGCCCTTCATGACCGACTCGAAAGCGGTGCCGACCGCGAGCGACACATCCCACGGGTAGGTGGGCTCGGGGATCGCGTTCGGTGCGATGTCCTCGGTGATGATCGACGACCACGGGGCGTCGGCCGCCGCGGGGTCGGCGGCGACGGCATCCTGCACGGACTGGCGCACCGGCGCCTTGGTGAACTGCGTGTCGACGAAGAACGGCACGAGGTTCTCGGGATCCCCGGCGATGGCCCAGGAGAGGAACGTGCCCGCGGCCTCGGCGTTCTTGGTCTTCGCGTCGATGACCCACTTGAAGTTGCCGAGAGTCGTCGAGGTACGGCCGTCGGCGTCGCTCGAGCTCACCATCGCGCCGATACCCGTCTTGTCGAGCACGTCGGGGTAGTCCGAGCCGATCTCCGACAGCATCCACGAACCTGACACCTTGAAGGCGACCTTCTGCTCGCCGAAGTCCTTGCCTCCGCCGTAGTCGGCGAGCGGCTGCTTGGGCATGTAGCCCTTGTCCCACAGCGTCTTGTACTGCGCCATCATGTCGCGGTAGCCGTCGTCGTCGATGTTCGGCCCGGTCCAGTCGTCGTTCAGTGCGGTGTGCCCCGCGAAGTTGTACTGCTGCCCGACGGTCGACCAGGCGAAGGTCGCGGCGTCCTGCGCGGGTGAGATGCAGTACTGCCCGTCGCCGAGGGTGGGCTGGATCTTGGCGCACGCGTCCAGCAGCTCGTCCCAGGTGGTGGGGCCCTGGTCGGCATCGACGCCCGCGGCGTCGAGCATGTCCGTGTTCCAGAACAGCACGGCCTGCGGCTCGAGCAGAAGGGGGTACGCGTAGTACGTGCCGTCGATCTCCGACACCGGCTTGGCGGCATCCGAGATCTCCGCCAGGGCGTCGTCGGGGACGATGCCGTCGAGCTCGTGCAGCTGTCCGGCGTTCACGGCATCCTGGATGCTGCCCGGGTGGGTGTAGATGTCGGGCGCCTTGCCCGCCGCCTGCGCGGCCTTCATCTTCTGATCCCACGCGTCACCGGGCACCTGGGTGCCGACGACCTTGATCTCGTCCTGGGAGTCGTTGAACTTCTTGATGATGCCCTCGTACCACTCGTTCTCGACCGGCGTGAAGTTGCGGTGCCAGAACTGGATCGTGGTGACGCCGGCCTCTGCGCCGTCGCCCCCGGCGGACTCGCCCGGGGTTCCGGACCCGCAGCCGGCGAGCATCGCTCCGACGGTGAGAGCACCGACTGCGGCGACCGCCGCCCTGCGCGTGCGTGGGGTGATTCTCATGGTTCCTCCTCAGGAACGGACTCCTCATCGAGTCGCTGCTGTGTGTCCGGCTGTCGCCGGCGGGCTCCGGCCGAACCTGACGATCATCGGTGACCGGGTATGCGCCAGAGTAGGCGAAATCGATTTCATGCGCAAGCGAATCCGCAGGCGATCTCGTGGAGCATCCTCAGTCGACGCGGTCCAGATCGGCCGAGAACCAGAACACGTTGTACGGCCCCCACAGCGAGAGGGTGAAGTGGATGCGACGCCCGTCCTCGGTGACGTACCGCGGATTCAGGTAGGGCGAGTACAGCCCCTCGTAGTCGCCGCCGGACACCAGCTCCAGCGGCTCGCCCCACGGCCCCCAGGGCGTGATGCCCTCGCGGATGTAGGCATTCCCGGCATCCGAATACGTCATGATCCACCGCTCCAGATAGGTCGACCACATCACCGAGAGCTCGCCGATCGTGCCCTCGACGACGGTCTCAGCGTCGTCCATGTCGGAACTCCACCGAGGCGTCTCCCCATCCGTGCCGGCGAAGTACGAGTACGCGGACTGGTCCTCGACCGCATCCTCCGTGGCTTCCACGCGCATCAGCTGCACGCTGCCGAAACGTCCCGACGGGATGGACCAGAAGTAGATCCAGTCGGTGCCGCCCTCGCTCACCCGCGCGGTCGCCACCTGCACGAAGTTCGAGTCTCCCGGCCACTCGACACCCTCGACGGGCTGCCAGCTCTCGCCGCCGTCCCGCGAGACGATGAGCGCCGCGTGGTTGGCATCCCAGGCCCCCGGCTCGCCCCAGAACCGCACCGACATGTACGACACGTACATCGTCTCGCCGACCGTGAAGCCGTACGTGGGGATCTTCGTCACCTCGCCGTCGGCGCCGTTCGCGTCGTGATCGCCCTCCACGAGTGCGGCGGCGAGGCCGATGTCGTCTTCCACCCAGCCCTCGAAGTCGATGCCGTCGGAGGGGTCGTCGTCGGTGGTCCATGCGGCGACGTTCGATCGCCAGAATCCGCCCTGACCGCCGATCGACTCGGGATCCCGCTCGCCGAACGTGTCGCCGAAGAGGAAGAACGTGCGGTCGCCGAGGTTCACCATCGAGCCGAGATCCGTGCCGGCGACCGCGACCGCGGCGGTGTCGTTCATGGCGTCGGGGCCGGTGAGCTGCGCGATCTCGGTGAGGTTCGACACCCCCTTCAGCACGAAGGGACGGTCGGGATCCGGGTCGATGCTCACCGCCTGCTCCCCTCCCCCGGCACCGGCGCATCCGGTGAGGACGAGGACGGCCGCGAAGGATGCCGCGGCGAGACGGCGTCGGCGCGTACGGGCGGTCGGGCGGGTGGAGACGGGGGTCGGTGCGACACTGTGCATGATCCTCCTCGATCAGCGTTGCTGTGCACCGAACCTAGCGAAATCGATTTCAGAAAACCAGCCCTCGCGCGGGGATCGGTCCGCCGGCGACCCCGCCGTCGGAACGCCCGTGTCAGTCGTCGAGCATCCGATCGCGCACCTGACGACGCAGCACCTTGCCGATGAGCGACCGTGGCAGCTCGTCGACCGCGACCACGCGCTTGGGCACCTTGTAGGGGGTGAGCCTGGTGCGGCAGAAGTCGCGCAGCGCCCCCGCATCGAGCGTCGCGCCGTCGCGCAGCACCACGGCGGCGGCCACCTCCTCGCCCCCGCTCGCGCGGGGCAGGCCGACCACCGCTGCGGCGACCACATCGGGGTGCGCCTCGAGTGCATCCTCGACCTCGGTGGGCGAGACATTGAAGCCGCCGGTGATGATGAGCTCCTTGAGGCGGTCGACGATCGTGACGAACCCGTCGACCGAGACCTCGGCGATGTCACCGGTGCGCAGCCATCCGTCGGCGAGCAGCACATCGGCGGTGTCGCCGGGACGCCGCCAGTACCCCTGGAAGACCTGGGGACCGCGCAGCAGCAGCTCGCCGCGTTCGCCCGCAGGCATGTCGATGTCGGTGTCGGCGGGATCGACGATGCGGATCTCGGTGCTGGGGAACGGCACCCCGACG
This sequence comes from Microbacterium foliorum, assembly GCF_003367705.1. Taxonomy (NCBI): domain Bacteria; kingdom Bacillati; phylum Actinomycetota; class Actinomycetes; order Micrococcales; family Microbacteriaceae; genus Microbacterium; species Microbacterium foliorum. Next base: position 3,338,553 of record NZ_CP031425.1, read on the forward strand.
GTGCCGGGGCGCCGGCTGGGGCCGATCGGATTGCCGAGTGCGACGGGCGAGCTCTCGGTCATGCCGTAGCCCTCGACCAGGAGTCCGCCGGTCGCCTCCTCCCATTTCTGCACCGTCGCCACCGGCAGGCTCATCGCCCCGGAGATCGCGAATCGCACCGTCGACAGGTCGATCGTGCCGCGCGCTGCGGCACGGGCGAGCTGGTCGTAGATCGGCGGCACGGCGGGCAGGAACGTCGGCGGACTCGTGCGCGCCGCCTTCGTGACGAGCCCGAGGTCGAACGTCGGGAAGAGCACCAGCTTCGCCCCGATGCTCATGGCGAAGGTCAGGCAGAGCGTCATGCCGTAGGCGTGGAACAGCGGCAGCACCCCGTAGAAGGTCTCTTCACCGTCGACCAGGCCCGGCACCCACGCGCGTCCCTGCATCGCGTTCGCCCGCAGGTTCGCGTGCGTGAGGATCGCTCCCTTGGGGATGCCGGTCGTGCCGCTGGTGTACTGCAGCAGCGCCGTGTCATCGAGGGTGGGACCGTCGATTTTGCGGGAGAGCGGTCGGTGGTCGACCAGCTTCTTCCAGGCGAGCGCCCTTCGCGTCTTCGGGGTGGCGGTGAGCTTGGCGCGGGCGGCGCGCGCCTTCGGGATCGGCAGCCTCAGCAGCATGCGCTGCGCGGCGGGCATGGCCTCGGTCAGGTCGACGCTGACGATGTGCTCGACCCGCAGGTCCGACGGGAATTCGGCGATCGTGTCGACGGTCTTGTCCCAGACGATCGCCACCTTGGCGCCGTGGTCCTCGAACTGGTGGCGCAGCTCCCGCGCGGTGTACAGCGGATTGTGCTCGACGACCACCGCGCCGAGTCGCAGCGCGGCGTAGAACGCGACGACGTGCTGCGGGCAGTTGGGCAGCACCAGCGCGACACGGTCGCCTCGGCTCACCCCCAGGCGCTTCAGCCCCTCGGCCGCGCGCAGGATCTGATCTCCGAGCTCCCGATAGGTGGTGACCGCGCCGAAGAACTCCAGGGCCGGCCGCCGACCGTACGTCGCGACGCTCGCCGAGATCATCTCGGACAGCGTCTGCGTCGGTGCGTCGATCTCGGCGGGCACACCCTCCGCATACGAGTCGAGCCAGGGCCGGGAGTCATGCGGGTTCGCGGGCATGGATCCATCCTCCCCGAACCGGCTGTGAGAATCGCTACCGGTTCGCGGCGACCACCTCGGCGACGGCGGTGCGCTCGTCGTCCGACGGCTCGGCGATCGCCATGCGGCAGTGCGTGTCGACCACGTCGAGCACGCGGTACGCCTCCTTCATGCGGGCCATGTCCCCGCCGATCAGCGACACGACGTCGTCGACGGCGGCCTGGGCCGCGGCGATCGCGCCGGCATCGCCCGAGCGACCGGCATCCGCGAGAGCGCGGAACGGCTTCGGGGTGACCGACGAGACACCCGAGACGACGCCCTGCGCGCCCACCTGCACCGCAGCGATCAGGTCGCGGTCGGCACCGGTGTAGAGGTCGAAGTCGGCGGGAACCACGGCGCGGTACGCGGCGATCTCGTCGAGCGACAGCTCGCTGAGCTTCGCTCCCACCACGTTCGGCAGCGCCGAGAGTCGCACGAGCAGATCGGGCGAGACGGTGTTGCCGCTGCGCGCGGGGTAGATGTAGACGTAGAGGCGCCCGTCGCCGACGGCATCCGACACCGCTCGGTAGTAATCGAAGATCGCGTCTTCGGTCGACTTCAGGTAGTACGGGGTGAGCGCGGCGAACTCCGTCGCGCCGAGTCCCTTGGCGATCTCGACGAGACGCACGGCCTCGAAGGTGCTGGGCTGGCCGACGTGCACGATCACGCGCATCTTGTCGGCGAGCTCCTCGACGGCCGCACCCACGAGCGCGGTGAACTCCGCGACGTCGACGGCGGGGAACTCCCCCGTGGTGCCGAGCACGAACGCGCCCTCGTTGCCCGACTGCCCGACGAAGCGGAAGATCGCACGCGAGCCTTCCAGGTCGAGGCTGCCGTCGCGGTGGAACGCCGTGGGAACGGCGGTCACGATGTCGTAGCGGGTCACTTCTCGTTCTCCTTGGAGTTCTTGCGCGCCCTGCGGCTCGCACGGGATGAGGTGTCGACGTTGCGGACGGTCGAGGTGAGCAGGTCGGGGTCCGCGGCGAGCTCGCCATGGGCCTTCTCGATCTGCTCGACCGTCGATGCGGAGAGGATCGAGTCCTCGAGCGACGCGCGCTCACCGCGCGGCGAGCGCGCGGCACGGATCGCGGGCATCACGATCGAGAGCACGGCGAGCGCGAGCAGCACGAGCGCGATCGGGCTGACGACCTCGAAGAACGGACGCGTCGGCAGGATCGCCAGGGTCCTGGCCAGGTTCTCCTCGGCCAGCGGGCCGAGCAGCAGACCGAGCACGATGGGCCCGGCCGGCACCTGCATCCGCTTCAGCATCACCCCGATGACGCCGAACACGAGCATCGTGACGACGGTCGACAGGCTGTTCGAGGTGGCGTACGTGCCGATGATGCAGAAGATCAGGATGCCGCTCCACAGGTACGGCTGGGGCACGTCGAGCAGCTTCACCATGCCCTTCATGCGCACGAGGCTCAGGGCGAGCGACAGCAGCGTCGCGACGAGCATGATCCCGACGATCGAGACCACCAGGTCGGGACGGTTGGTGAACAGCGTCGGACCGGGCGTGATGCCCCAGATGATCATCGAGCCGATCATCACGGCCATCACCGAGTCCCCGGGGATGCCGAGGGCCATCGTGGTCGTGAGCGACCCGCCGAGTGTGGCGCTGGAGGCCGTGTCGGAGGCGGCGACGCCCTCGATCGATCCTTTGCCGAACATCTCCGGGTGCTTCGACACCTTGCGTGCGCGCTCCCAGCCGATGAGCCCGGCGATGTCGCCGCCGGCGGCGGGGATCAGTCCGACGCCGAGGCCGACGGCACCGCCGACCGCGGTCGCACGGCCGCTCTGCTTCAGCTCCGAGCGGTTCGGCCACCAGCGGCCGAGGCTCGAGATCGGGCGCACGTTGCTCGTGCGATGGGTGAGCAGCTGGTCGAACAGCTCGGCGATGCCGAACAGGCCGATGATCACCGCGATGAAGTTGACGCCCTCGACGAGTTCCAGCACACCGAACGTGAAACGCTGGTCGGCGGTCGCGGCGTAGGTGCCGACGGTACCGAGCATGAGGCCGAAGAGACCGGCGAGGATGCCCTTGAGCATCGACTTCGACGAGATGCCGATCATGATCGAGATGCCGAAGACGACCAGCGCGAAGAGCTCGGGCGATTTGAAGTAGTCGCGGGCGAAGCTCGCGATCGGCACCGCGGCGACGGCGAAGAGCACGAGCGAGGCGAGGATGCCGACGGCCGAGACGAGCGCCGAGATCGTCAGCGCGAGGCCCGCCCTGCCCTGCTTGGCCATCGGATAGCCGTCGAGTGTCGTGGCGATCGACGCCGGGGTGCCGGGGGTGTTGATGAGGATCGACGGCACCCGGTCGCCGAAATTCGCGGCGACGTAGATCGTGAGCAGCACGGCGAGGCCCTGGACGGGCTCGAGGGTCATCGTGAAGCCGGCGGCGAGGGCGACGGCCATGGTCGCCGTGATGCCGGGGAAGGCGCCGACCATGAAGCCGAGCAGGAGCCCCACGAGCATGTAGAGCAGGATCGAGATGTCGAGGAGCGAGTTCAGCCCCTCCATGAGCGCGTTCACAGCGGGATCCTCAGGAGCATGCCGAACACGACGTAGACGAACGCCGTGACGGAGACGGAGTAGATGATGAGGCTCAGCCAGCGGCGGTGGCCGTAGAGGAGCATGAGCGCGGCCATCAGCAGCGCGGCGGCGACCGGGAAGACCTCGATGCGATAGCCGAACAGGATGACGGTTCCGAGCGACCAGACGGCGATGAAGACGCCGGCGATCGCCAGGGTGGCGATGACGCGGAGCATCCCTCCGCGCTGGATACGGTCGAGGTCCTCGCGACCGGGGGCAGGGCGCGCGAGCGCCATCGCGAGCACGGCGAGGGCGATGACCACGGCAGTGACCGCGATGACCGTCGGCCAGAAGCGGGCGTCGATCTGACCGGGTGCGGCCTCGCGGCGCAGCGGGATCTGCGTGGAGAGGAAGAGGTACCCGGCGCTGAACGCGAGGGCGACGACCCCGAAGACGATCTCGAGCGGCCGGGACGCGGGGGCGCCCTGATGCTCGTCCGGCACGGCCGGGCTCGTGACGTCGGCGTGAGACATGATGCTCCTTCCCTGGTTCGACCTGCGGCGGGGGTGATGCGGGGCCGGAGATGAGCCCGGCCCCGCGTTCCCGGGCCGGTCAGCCCAGGAGGTCCTTGAAGAGGTCGAACTGCTCGTTCACGAACGTGGTCCACTCCGCGGAGTCGCGGTAGACCACCAGGTTGCCGGCGTCCTTCTGGAAGGTCTGGTACCCGTCGGACTCGACCGCCTGCTTCACGGCCGACTCGAGCTCGCCCTTCACGTCGTCGGGCAGGCCCTTGGGGGCGTAGATGCCGCCCCAGCCGCCGAAGACGACGTCTTCGCCGATGGCCTCGTCGACGGTGGGCACGTCCTCCGCGTCGGGGTGGCGCTCGTCGTTCATGACGGCCAGGATGCGCACGGCCTCGCCCTGCGCCAGTGCCTCGCCGAGGCCCGACACGGCGGCCACGGTCTCTCCGGATGCCGCGGCCGCGACCGCCGTCGCGCCGCCGTCGTAGGGCACGGGCGAGAACGTCGCGTCGGTCGCGTCGCCGAGGCCGATGGTCGCCGCCTCCCAGATCGATCCGGCGCCCGAATTCGCGACCGTCACGGCCCCGGACTGCGCCTGGGCGACGAGGTCTTCGAGCGATTCGATGCCGCTGTTCGCGCCGACCGTGATGACGCCGGGAGCCAGCATGATCTGACCGAGCAGATCGAAGTCCTCCGGCAGCACATTGGCGCTCTGGGTGGTGTTCAGCATCGCGATCTCGACCGGCGCGAATCCGATCACGTAGCCGTCGGGGTCCTGCGCACCGACGTACTCCATCGCCAGGGCGCCGGCCGCGCCGGGCATGTTCTCGGGAATCACGCTGACGCCGAGGATCCCCTCGAGCTCGGTGGCGAGCGCACGCGACGACAGGTCGGAACCTCCGCCGGGGTTCGCCTGGATGATCAGACGGATGTCGTTCTCGGGAAAGGCGGATGCCGCATCCTCACCCTCTTCGACCTTGGTGCAGGCCGACAGGACGAGGGCGGTGGCGGCGACGGCCGCGATCGCGGCGGCGGCCCGGGTGATGCGCATGCGGGGCATCTTTGCTCCTCTACGTGGGTCGACCTTGTTGTCGACCCTCTGACCGTAGCAGTGTTGACTGTTAACAGTCAACACTCACCGACGTCCGATCCCGATCAGGCCGGGCGGTCGGCGAGCTCGCTCAGCATCCGATCGCGAGCGCCGTCGAGGTGCGCGGTCAGCACGGCGGCCGCCTGCTTCGGCGTCCCGGAGCGCATCACGTCCATCAGTCGCACATGATCCTCGGACGACTCGTGCAGGTCGTCGTCATGATTGATCGTCACCTCGAGGAGTGCGGTGAAGGTCGGCAGGTACTGGCTCCATGCTCCCTGCAGGCGCGGGTGGTCGGCGAGCGCGTAGATCTGGGAGTGGAACTCGAGGTCCGCGGCGACGAAGGCGGCATGGTCCCCGCTGTCGGCCGCCGCACCCATCCGCTCGACCGCCGCCGTCATCGAGGCCCAGCGCTCGTCGTCCTCGACCCGCATCGCCCGCGAGAGCGCGAGCTGCTCGAGAGCGCCGCGCAGACTGTAGAGCTGATCGACGTCATCCTGCGACAGACCGGTGATGTAGACGCCGCGCGGGCGCTGCACCTCAACGAGCTTCTCGAAGCTCAGCTGCGTGAGCGCATCGCGGATCGGACCGCGACTCACCGAGAACTCCTCGGCCAGCGCCTCCTCGGTGATGCGGGCTCCGGGCGCGAGCTCCCCGCGGACGATGCGCTGACGCAGCACCTGGGCGACCTGCGCTCCGAGGGACTCCCCGCGCTTCACTGACTCTGTCACGGTGACCTCCTGTTAACTGTTGACAGGATACACACGAACAGGGAGCGCCCTCCGGCGCTCCCTGTCGGCGATACCGCTCGCGGTCAGCTGAGCCAGGCCGGCGCCCGTCCGCGCAGGAACGCGCCGTCGAGCGAGAAGCGCCCCGCACCGCTGAAAGCCAGCGCGAGGGCGGCGGCTCCGAGCACCGCGACGAACTCGTATCCGCCCTCGCCGACCCAGAGTCCGGCCGGCAGGTGCACGGCGAACAGCGCCACGATCATGTCGACCGCGAGGATGACGCCGACGGGGCGCGTGAAGAGACCGAGAGCGAGCAGGATGCCGCCGATGAGCTCGACGAACGCGACCAGGGGCGCGGCGATCTCGGGGAACGGGATGCCCATGCCCTCGAAGCTGCCGATGGTGCCGGGAATCGTGTACTCGAAGACCTTCTGCGCGCCGTGGGCGGCGAAGATGACGCCGACCACGATGCGCAGGACCAGAAGTCCCAGCGAGGCGGCGGCGGAGGGGGCGGTGGTGTTCGTCATGAGGAGAGGTTCCTTCGTGGCAGGACACCGCGCGCCAGGCGCGGAGCAGGGTGGATCCCTTCTGTCCACGCTAGGAAACCGACCTTTCCCTCTCCTGTGCGCAGCGCGCGACGCGCTCGCTGCCCGGCACCTTCCGTAGACTCGCCGGATGGCGCGAATCGCGTCCGGACACACGATGGGCGCAGCCGGGAAGGGGCAGGGGCGAAGGTGAGGGCACGATCGCTCTTCGGCGTGCTGCGCCTGGTCACAGCCACCGTTTGCACGGTCGCGCTCGTACACCGCCTCTTCTGGGGACTGAGCTCGCGCACGATCGCCGGCGAGAACTTCTTCGCCTACCTGACGGTGCAGTCCAACTGCGCGCTCGTGGTGGTTCTGCTGACCGGCACGGTGCTCGCCTTCGTGCGCGCGACCGATCCGCGGTGGTTCACCGTGTCGCTGGCCCTCGTGCTCACCTGGACGATCACCGCAGGGCTCGCCTTCGCGCTGATCGTCTGGCAGGCGGGCCTGCGCGGCATCCGCGTCGACGTGCCCTGGTCGGATCAGGTGCTGCACTTCTGGCTGCCCGCGTGCACGGCGCTCGCCTGGGTCCTCACGCCGGGGCATCGTGGCGTGCCGTGGTGGGTCGTTCCGACGGCGCTCGCATTCCCCCTCGCGTGGGGCGGCGTGACCCTGTGGCGCGGCCCCTCGGTGGGGTGGTATCCCTACTACTTCCTCGACCCGCGCCAGGTGTCGGGTCCGCCGGAGTTCCTCCTCACCAGCGGCATCGCGCTCGCGATCTTCGCCCTCGTCGCCACGGTGATCGTGCTGGTGAGCCGCATGCGCAGACGCGGCGGCGAACGTCCCGAGGTGTGACGCACACCGCTCGCCGCATGCGGGGTCAGGCGTGCGAGGTCAGGATCACGAGGTCAGGGCGTCGTGGCGAGGAACGGGGCGAGCGACGAGATCGCCGCCTCCAGGGCCTTCTGATCATCGAGCTCGGCGAACTCTCCCGCGGCGTCGCCTCCGACGATCCCGACCAGGACGTTCTCCCCCGTCGCCGGGTGGAGATTCACCCAGGTGCGGATCAGCGCATCGCCGCCGACCGCATGCCAGACGGTGGGTGCCGCATCGGCATCCGCGTCGTCGCCTTCGGTGCCCTCGGCGCCCTCTCCGCCTTCCGCATCCCCGGCGCCCCCGGGAGGCGCAGCCGTCGCCAGGGGGTCGTCGAATCGCAGCCAGACGGTCTCGATGCGCCCCATGCCCAGGTCGGCGATCGCCCCTCGATGCCCGAACGGCAGGGCGGGGGCGAACTGCAGGCCGTCGCTCTGCAGCACGCCGAGCGGCACGGTGAGCAGCACACGGTCGAACGACAGGGATTCCCCGGATGCGATCCCGAGGCTGACGCCCGCATCGTCGTAGGCGACGCGGCCGACGGGCGACGACAGGCTCAGCCGGGCGCCCTCGAGCAGGGTGTCGAAGACCGGAGTCAGGTCGCCGAGAGGAGCCACGTCGCCCTCGGCGGGGAGGGCAGGCGGGAACCAGGTCGACTGCTCGTCGGCATCGGCGCCGGAAGAGGCGGTGATCGCCGCGAGGAGCGCGGAGAGCCCCGGTTCCTCGACGTCGACTCCGGCGGCGGTGAGCGCGTCTTCGAGAGACGAGTCGGTCAGCCCCTGCTGCGCGGCCGTGATGGCGGACTCGACGGGCTCCAGCGGGGGCGCGTCGACGTCGCCCTCCTCCGATCGCCACCAGGATCCGGCGATCGGGGCCGTACGGACGTCGAGCTTCTCGAGCGTCTCGATCAGTGCGGCATCGGACGCGCCGAGCAGCCAGCCCCCCAGCTGGGCAGGGAACGGCCAGGCCTCGTCGTCCACGACGGACTGGATGCGCCCGCCGACGCGATCCCTCGCCTCGAACACGGTCACCTCGAGGCCGTCGGCCACGAGCAGCGACGCCGCCGTCGCCCCGGCGAGGCCCGCGCCGATGACGGCCACGCGCTCGTTCCGACCGGCGGCGCGCAGCAGCTGTGCGGCCGCACGCTCCCCCGAACGGATCGCGGCCCCCACGGTGCCGGGCGCCTCTGCGTCGGTCGCCTCTCCCGCGAAGAACAGGCGCTCGTCGATCGGTTCGGCCAGGGCGTCGCGGGCGCCGGCGAGCACCCCGACGGGCGTGAAGCTGGCCGCTCCGAGTGCGAACGCGTCGGTCGACCACGTGCTGCGTGCGAAAGCCGCCGGCGTGATCGTGTCGGTGGTCGGCTGCGGCGTCGGCGAGCGGTCGGGCGTGGGCGACGGCGCCGGTTCGGGCGTGCAGGAGGCCAGAAGAACCCCGAGAACACCGGCTCCGGCGCTGATCAGCAGTGTGCGACGCGTCATCCTCATCGTGTCGCAACGATACCGCGCGCGGATGGACGACGCGTGCCGGCTGCACTCTGCGAGCCGCGAGCTGTCAGCCCCTGCCGCTGCCGGGGCGCCAGAGCACGACGTCGGTCGACCTGCGCAGGCGGCGACCCCCCGGCATCGGGATGACGCCCGCGGATCCTGCCGCGAACACGCGGACACCCGGGCGGTTCTCGCGCTCTGCGCGCAATGCCGCGTCGAGCTCGAGTACCCGTCGCTGCAGCATCCGGTTCTCGTCCTCCAGATCGAGCACGCGCGCGATCGCGGGGAGACTCACTCCCTCCGACGACAGTTGAGCGACCTCGCGGAGCTGCTCGATGTTGCGGCGGGAGTACCGTCGTGAGCCGCCGGAGGTGCGACCGGGCACCACGAGGCCGATGCGGTCGTACTGTCGCAGCGTCTGCGGGTGCATGCCCGCGAGTTCGGCGGCGACAGCGATCGCGAACACCGGGGTGTCGGCATCCACACGTCGTTCAGTCACGGTGAATCCCTCCTGCCTCGGTGTTCGCGATGCTCGTCATGATCTTCTCGCCGCATGATCTTCTAGCGGCGCGCCTTCGCCATGAGCTCGGCGCGCGGGTTCTCGGACGGCTCCAGGGACTGGAACTTCTCCAGTGCCTCGCGAGCGGCCTCATCGAGGTGCGTGGGCACCGCGATCTGCAGCTCGGCGAGCAGATCGCCCGTGCCCTTCGTCGTCGTGACGCCGCGTCCCTTGACCCGCAGCACGCGGCCCGACGGGGTGCCGGGCGCGACGCGCAGCTTCACGGTGTCGCCGCTGAGCGTCGGCACCTCGATCGTCGCACCGAGGGCCGCCTCGGTGAACGTGACCGGCACGACCACGCGCAGGTTGAGCCCCTCGCGGGTGAACACCGGATGCGGTCGCACGGCGATCTGCACGACGACATCGCCGTTCTCCCCGCCGTCCGGCGAGGGCCTGCCGCGTCCGCGCAGCCGGATCTTCTGACCGTCGGCGACACCGGCGGGGATCTTCACCTTGAACGGCTTGCCGTCGTCGCCCTGCAGGCTGATCGTCTCGCCCTGCACGGCGGTGGCGAAGTCGAGCGTGGTGCGTGCCGTGACGTCGGCGCCCTTCTGGGGGCCGCCGAAGCCGCGGAATCCGCCCGACGTCTGCCCGAAACGGCCGGAACCGAACGGACCGCCCTGACCCTGATTGAACATCGCGAAGATGTCCTCGAAGTCGGCGGACTGCTGCTGCCCGCGCCCCTGCTGCCCGAACCGGCTGAAGACGTCTTCGAAGCCGCCCGCACTCGAGCCGCCCGCGGTGAAGCGTGCGCCCGAGCCCATCGCGCGGATCTCGTCGTACTCCTTGCGCTGTTCGGCATCGGAGAGCACCGAGTACGCCTCGCTGACCTCCTTGAACTTCGCCTCGGCGGTCGCATCACCCTGATTGGAGTCGGGGTGGTACTTGCGCGCGAGCTTGCGGTACGCCTTCTTGAGATCGGCGTCGCTGACATCCTTCGAGACCCCGAGGGTCTTGTAGAAGTCCTTGTCGAACCAGTCCTGGCTAGCCATGGATCACCTACTCGGCAGGTACGGCGACGACGACCTTCGCGGGACGCAGCTCGACGTCACCGAGGCGGTAGCCCACCTCGACGACCTCGAGCACCGTGCTCTTGTCGGCGCCCGGGGTGGGCTGCTGGAAGATGGCCTCATGGCGCTGAGGGTCGAATTCCTCGCCCTTCTCGCCGTACGAGACCACGCCGAGCCGCTCGACCACGGCGCGCACCTTGCCCGCGATCACGGCGAAGGGCGTGCCCTCGACGAGATCACCGTGCTGGGCCGCGCGGTCGAGGTCGTCGAGCACGGGGATGAGACCCTTGGCGGCCTCGCCCTTCGCGCGCTCGCTCTCGATCTGGCGCTGCTCCTCGGTGCGGCGTCGGTAGTTGGCGTACTCGGCCTGAAGACGCTTGAGGTCATTCAGGAGCGTCGACTCCAGGTCGGCGAGCACGGCATCCTCTGCCGCCGCCTCGCCGGTCTGGGTCGCGCCGAGGATGTCGTCGACCGTCAGGTCGTCGGGGGCGCCGTCGACCGGCGTCTCGTCGGATCCTTCGGCCGCCGCGGCCTCACGCGAGTCGGGGTTCTGCGGCGCGGGGCCGGATGCGTGTGCATCCGACCCCTCGCTGCGAACCTCGTCGTCACCTTCGAAGTTCTTGTCCGTCATGATTACTTCTTCTCGTCCTCGTCGTCGACGACCTCGGCGTCGATGACGTCCTCGTCGGAGGAGGAGTCATCGGCCGGAGCCTCGCCCGCGGCGTCGGCGCTCGGGGCGCCCTCGGCCTGGGACTGTGCGTAGATGGCCTCGCCGATCTTGCCCTGCGACTGGTTCAGCTTGTCGAACGCGGTCTTCACGGCCTCGTCGTCGTCGCCGGCCAGCGCCGTCTTGAGCGCGTCGACGTCGGCCTTGACCTCGGTCTTCACGTCTTCGGGCAGCTTGTCGTCGTTCTCGGTGATCAGCTTGTCGATCGAGTACGCGAGCGTCTCGGCCTGGTTGCGGACCTCGGCGGCCTCGCGACGGGCCTTGTCCTCGGAGGCGTGCTCCTCGGCCTCGCGGACCATGCGCTCGATGTCCTCCTTCGACAGCGAGGAGCCGCCGGAGATGACGATGGACTTCTCGGTGCCCGTGCCCTTGTCCTTCGCGGACACGTGCACGATGCCGTTGGCGTCGATGTCGAACGTGACCTCGATCTGCGGGATGCCGCGGGGAGCCGGGGCGATTCCGGTGAGCTCGAACGTGCCGAGCGGCTTGTTGTCGCGGGTGAAGTCGCGCTCGCCCTGGAAGACCTGGATCGCGACGGACGGCTGGTTGTCGTCGGCCGTGGTGAAGGTCTCGCTGCGCTTGGTCGGGATGGCCGTGTTGCGCTCGATGAGCTTGGTCATCATGCCGCCCTTGGTCTCGATGCCGAGGCTGAGGGGCGTGACGTCGATGAGGAGGACGTCCTTGCGCTCGCCCTTGAGGACACCGGCCTGCAGGGCGGCGCCGACGGCGACGACCTCATCGGGGTTGACGCCCTTGTTGGCCTCCTTGCCGGTCTCGCGCTTGACGAGCTCGGCGACGGCGGGCATACGGGTCGATCCACCCACGAGGACGATGTGGTCGATGTCGGCGACCTTGATGCCTGCCTCGCGGATGACATCCTCGAACGGCTTCTTGGTGCGGTCGAGGAGATCCTTGGTGAGGTCCTCGAACTTGGCGCGGGTGATGGTCTCGCTCAGCGACACCGGGCCGGACTCCGTCAGCGACAGGTACGGGAGGTTGATGCTGGTCGAGGTCGAGGAGGAGAGCTCCTTCTTGGCCTGCTCCGCAGCCTCCTTGAGACGCTGCAGGGCGATCTTGTCACCCGAGACGTCGACGCCGGTGGTCTCCTTGAACTGCTTGATCAGGTGGTCGACGAGGCGCTGGTCCCAGTCGTCGCCGCCGAGGCGGTTGTCACCCGAGGTGGAGCGCACCTGGATGGTCGAGAAGTCGTCGTCCTTGCCCACCTCGAGGAGGGAGACGTCGAAGGTTCCGCCACCGAGGTCGAAGACCAGGATGAGCTCGTCCTCCTTGCCCTTGTCGAGGCCGTAGGCGAGCGCGGCGGCGGTGGGCTCGTTGATGATGCGCAGGACGTTGAGGCCCGAGATCTCGCCGGCCTCCTTCGTGGCCTGACGCTCGGCGTCGTTGAAGTACGCGGGAACGGTGATGACGGCATCCGTCACGGTGTCACCCAGGTACGACTCGGCGTCGCGCTTGAGCTTCTGGAGGATGCGCGCGGAGATCTCCTGCGGCGTCCACTTCTTGCCGTCGACGTCGAAGGTCCAGTCGGTGCCGACGTGGCGCTTGACCGACGCGATGGTGCGGTCGACGTTCGTGACGGCCTGGCGCTTCGCGGTCTCGCCGACGAGCACCTCTCCGTCTTTCGTGAAGGCCACGACCGACGGGGTCGTGCGGAAGCCTTCGGCATTGGCGATGACCTTCGGCTCGCCACCCTCGAGGACGCTGACGACGGAGTTCGTCGTACCGAGGTCGATTCCAACAGCACGTGCCATGTGATTCTCCTTTGTTGCGAGGTTGATGTGGTTCGGAAAACTCTGGGCGATCAGAAAACCTGAGTCGCGATGACTCAACTGTAGTCCGGCGGTCTCGAGGTGTCAAACAAAGTTGATATGAATTGGCTCAACTTTGCCGAGGAGCACGCCGGGCTCGTCGTTGTTAGGGCACCCTCACCCGGAAGATGGCAGACTGGAAGCCAACGGACGACTCGACCCGCGAGCGCGTCCGCCGGCGGCGCCGCCCTGGTCGGCGCACCCGCGTCGGACCGCACCGCGCGCACCGCCCGTCTTCCGGGAGTGCGCATGACCGACACCGATGCCTACGACGCGCTCGTGATCGGCGGCGGCCCCGCCGGGCTCTCCGCCGCGCTCAACCTCGGACGATCGCTCATGCGGGTGCTGCTCGTCGACGCGGACCGCCCGCGCAACGCCGCCACCCTGAACTCGCACGGGTTCCTCACCCGCGACGGCGTGCCCCCGCACGAACTGCGACGCATCGCGCGCGAGGAGCTGACTGCCTACCCGAACATCGAGGTGCGCACCCGCGTCCGGGTCCTCTCGCTCGAACGATCGGACGGCACCGCGGATGCCGGGGCGGCGCGATTCACGGCATCCGTCGGACGCACGCAGCCCGCGCAGGTCGTGACGGCGCGGTCGGTGGTGTTGGCCACCGGCCTGCGCGAGACGCTCCCCGAGGCGCCGAACCTGCGCGGCTTCTACGGCATCAGCCTGTTCAGCTGCGCGGCCTGCGACGCCTGGGAGATGCGGGGGCGTCGTCTCGCGCTGATCGGCACGACCGATGACCTCACCGACCGCGCACGGCTCATCTCCCGCTGGACCGACCATCTGACCGTGTTCACCCTCGGCGCCGACACCGTCACGGTGGCGCAGGAGGCAGAGCTCGCCGCGGCCGGGGTCGCCGTCGCGCGGCATCCGATCACCGAACTCGTCGGCGACCGCGGCCGCATCGAGGCGATCCGGCTGGAGGACGGCTCCGAGGTCGCGATCGACGGCGGCTTCGTGCGTCCGCAGTGGGAGACCGACCTGTCGTTCCTCCGCGGATTCGCGCCGTCGGTCGATCACGACGGTCACCTCGTCACCGATCGCTCGGGACGCACCGACATCCCCGGACTGTACGCGGCCGGCGATGCGGCGATACCCGGCCCTCAGCAGCTCATCGTCGCCGCGGGCGCCGGCGCCAGGGTGGCCTCGGTGCTGGTTCAGGATGCCGTCGGCATCACGACCGCGCACTGAGCGCGTGGCCGACCGCGAGGGACGACCGGCCGCCGGTCACTTGCCGCCGGGAGGACCTGCGAGAAGCAGCACGACGTACAGCGCGACGATGGCGACCACGAGCAGCAGCACCAGCACGAACGGCCGGATCAGGAACCACCGCATCAGACGGTCGTACCAGCGGGCGTCGCGCGGGTCGTCGGTCTGCTCCCGCCGCCAGGTGCCGGCGAGGCGACCGGTGCGCTGCAGCCAGATCTCCATCGGGATGGTCGCGTAGGGGACGATCGCACTCGCCACGGCGAGGACGGCGACCCCGACATGCCAGCGCTGATTCAGCGCGACGAGGATCGCGGTCGCCCCGTAGGCGAGGAAGACGAAGCCGTGGATGCCCCCGCCGATGGTGACCACGATGCCCGGCGCACCGGCGGCGCGGGCGATGATCGCCGAGATGAGGATGGTCCACGTGATCGCCTCCGCGATCGCGAGGACACGGTACAGGCGGTCGGGCGTACGGAACACGGGACTCCTCGGGTGGGGGTCCCTCCAGGGTATCCGGAATAGCATCACGGTCCCCGGCGTTGCCGAAGGCATGGTGACGGTCGAATCCACAGCGCTGGGGCGGGTGCTCGACTCGGTCGAGCTCCGTGTCGGCGTGGCCAGACGTGTCGCTCTGACCGTCGGCGAGCGCCTGCCCCTGCCGTCGGGCGCAGCCACCCTCGTGTACATCGCCGCGGGAGCGGTGAGCGGACATCCGCCCTCCACCGCCGGATGCCGCCTCGACGTCGACCGCACGGCCGGGGCCGGGGCGACGACCGGGGCCGGGGCCGGGGCCGGGGCCGGGGCCGGGGCGATGGTCGTGGCGATCGACGAACGGCCGCTCAGCGCGAGCCTCCTCACGGGAGACGCCTTCGTCACACTCGGCCGGGCGCCCGTCTCGCTGCGGGCGGACACGGCGTCGGATCTGGTCGTGGTGGAGCTCGAGTTCTCCGACAGCACGTCCCGGCTCGCCGCGCTTCTCCCCGACCCGATCACCGTGATGTCGTTCGACGCCCTCGAACCGGCGGCGGCCGCGCTCGCGTCGAGCATGGGCACGACCGATCCGCCGTCGTCGCCCGAGCGCCAGGGCGATCCGGTGATCTGCCGGGTCATGGCGAAGACCGTGCTGCTGAGCGTCATCCGCGCCTGGGCGGCAGGCGACTGCGCCCCCGAGGGCTGGCCCTCGGTGTCGACGGACCCGTTCCTCGACCGCGTGGTCGACGCCATCCACGCCCAGCCGGGCCGCGACTGGACGGTCGAGCGGCTCGCCGGCGTCGGCGCGATGTCGCGCTCCGTGTTCGCCGAGCGCTTCCGCACCGCGATCGGCCGCTCCCCCGCCGACTACGTCACCGAGGTGCGCATCGATGCGGCCAAGCGGATGCTGAGCGAGGGCCGCTCCGTCAGCGAGACCTCGCGCGAGCTGGGCTATGCCTCGGACGAGGGATTCAGCCGCGCCTTCCGTCGTCGCTCCGGCATGACGCCGTCCGCGTGGCGGGCTCAGGTGCTGAGCGCCGTCCCCGCCTGAGCACCCCTCCCCCCGGCTCGTGCGGCCCTCGTCACCCGGTCCACCTCCGTCGCCCGGTCCGCCTTCATCACCCGTGCGGCCTTCATCACCCGTGCGGCCTTCATCACCCGGTCCGCCTTCATCACCCGGGTCCGCCTTCATCACCCGGTCCGCCTTCATCACCCGGTCCGCCTTCGTCACCCGTGCCGCCTTCGTCACCCGTGCGGCCTTCATCACCCGGTCCGCCCTCGTCACCGGAGCACGCCTCCTGACCCGAGCACGGCTTCGGAGCCCGGGCCCGACACACCGCACGTTGTCGGGTGCCGATCGGCGTGTCGACGGCTCTCTCCGAATCCGTGCCCGGCGGATATCGGAGACGGACGCAGGCGTCCAGTCGGAGCAGTGCGAACCCGAACGCGGTTCAGGCGAGCGCCGCTGCCGTGCTCGTGCGATTCGACAGCCCGAACAGCACGGCGCCGACCAGCAGCGAGATCGCCCCGAGGACGTAGACGAACTCGACGTCGAGAGTGTCGACCAGCAGGCCGCCCACGCCCGCGGCCAGCGTGATCGCGCCCTGGAATCCGACGACGACCAGACTTCCGCCGGCCTCGAGACGGTCGGGCGTGCGGTGACCGACCCAGGTGTTGATGACGAGCAGCCACGACGAGAAGAAGAAGCCCCACACGAGCACGACGATGCCGATGCCGAGCACCGATCCCGACAGGAAGATCATCGAGAGCGCCGATACCGAGATCACCAGCGGCGCGAGCACCGCGAAGAACGCGAACGTGCGGTCGATGACGAACCCGAGTCCGAGGTTGCCGGCGAGGCCGCCGACCCCGAAGAGGGCGAGCAGCACGATGATGGTCGACGGCTCGACCTCCGGGATGCGTTCGAGCGCGAGCCGCACATAGGTGTAGGCCAGGAAGTGGCCGAGCACGACGAGCACGTGCCCCACCATTCCCAGTGCGATGCCGGGACGACGCAGGGTGTCGACGAGCAGACGGATGCTCGACGCCTGCTCTGCGGGAACCGAGGGCAGCAGGAACCGCAGCGCCACGGCCAGCAGCACCATGAAGACGCCGGCGATCGCGAAGACCGTCTGCCAGTCGACGACCTCGCTGAGCATCACGCCCAGCGGCACCCCCGCGACCGTGGCCAGGGAGACGCCGGCCGAGGTGAACATGACCCCGCGTCCGAGGTGCGCGGGGCCCGCGAGCCGGGCGGCGACCGTGATCGACATCGCCCAGAAGGCGCTGATCGCCGCGCCCAGGAGGAATCGGGCGAGCAGCACGATGATCAGGTTCGGCGCGATCGCCACGATGAGGTTCGACACCGCGGCGGCGAGCGCCATCCAGACGAGCAGCGAGCGGCGGTCGAGCCGCGGGAACATGAGGCCGACGGTCGGGGCGACGATCAGACCGACGAGCGCGGTGACCGTGACCGTCTGCCCTGCCTGGCCGGGTGTCACTCCGAGGGCGTCGGCCATCTCGGTGAGCACGCCGTTGGGCAGGAACTCCGCGGTCACGAGCAGGAAGCCCATCAGCATCAGCACGATGAGGCCGCCATAGCGGATCCGCTCGCCGGGGGCGGTGGTCGTCGGAACGGGCGCGGTCGTCGTCATGGTTCCAGGTTCGCAGCCGCGGAGGGCCGGCGCCCGACGCGACGTCTGCGGCATCCGACCATTCGTCCGGCTCGGGTCTGGACAGCATCCGTCCGCGCGCTCTAGGCTCGACCACGCGCCGGGTGATCCCGGAAGGCCCGAGCGAGAGGAGTGGATGACATGAACATCGTCTCTGTCGTGACCCTCGCCGACATCCTTCCTCTCGAGGCCGCCCGCTTCTGATCCGCGCGTGGTCTCCCCTTTCTCGGAGCCCACCGTGTCTGATCTCTCCGCTTCGTCCGAAGCACCCACCCCGCGTCTCTTCGACGCTTCTCCCTTCGAATCCGTCCCCGCCTTCGCCGGCGTCGAGCCCGGCGAGAACCAGCGCTGGACCACCTGGCCGGCGATCACCCCGTCGGAGCGCGGCCCCCAGCCGTGGCCGTCCTGGGTGGTGACCAGCGCCGGTGCGCTCGACACCGAGCTCGGCATCCTCAAGACCGGCAAGGAGGCCGACGTCTTCCTTCTCGAACGCGCGGTGCCGGATGATCCCGGCCGGCGCACCCTCCTGGCCGCGAAGCGCTATCGCGATTCCGACCACAGCAGCTTCCACCGCTCCGGCGTCTACACCGAGGGCCGCTCGACCCGGAACACGCGCGACACGCGTGCGCTGGCCAAGAAGTCCGAGCACGGTCGTGCGGTCGCGGCGCTGCAGTGGTCGTTCGCCGAGTTCGACGCCCTGTGCCGCATGTGGGCGCTCGGAGCTCCCGTGCCGTACCCCGTGCAGGTCAACGGCACGGAGCTGCTGATGGAGTTCATCGGCGACGCGGACGGCGTCGCCGCGCCCCGGCTCGCGGCCGTGCGCAGCACACCGCACGAGCTGTCGGGGTTGTACGACCAGGTCGTCGACCTTATGCGGATCTTCGCCGCGGCGGGCTTCGCTCACGGCGACCTCTCGGCATACAACCTGCTCGTGCACCGGGGCCGGGTGCGGGTGATCGACCTGCCGCAGATCGTCGACATCATCGCCAATCCGCGGGGCCTGGATCTGCTGCACCGCGACTGCGTCAACATCTGCGACTGGTTCACCCGCCGCCGCGTCGAGCGCGATGCGGAGGAGCTCTTCGCCGAGATGCTCGCGGTGTCGTACGTGTGAGTCCCGGATGGTGACGGCGCGCACCGGCGCGGCGCGCCGTCACCATCCGTTCACCCCGCGCGGCCAGACTGCGAGCATGAGCGAATCCCCCCATGGCGGCGCGGCAGTGGAGCCCGCAGCGACGTCGAACAGCGGTGCGGTCGGCGCGATCGGCCTCGACCTTCGCGGTGATGACCCGGCGCCGCGGAAGCAGGTCTTCTCGTGGGCGCTGTGGGACTGGGCGACGCAACCCTTCAACACGGTGATCCTCACTTTCATCTTCACCGCGCTGTACCTCACGACCGAGGCGTTCCTGCCGCCCGAGATCGCCGGGCTCGGCTCCGCTGACCCGATCCGCACCGCGGCAGAAGCCGACCTGGCGTCGGGACTGGGGCTCGGCTCGACGATCGCCGGCATCGCGATCCTCCTGATCGCACCGGTGCTCGGTCAGCGAGCGGATGCCGCCGGCAAGCAGAAGCTCTGGCTCGGCATCGGAACGGGTGCGCTCATCGCCTGCATGCTCGGACTGTGGTTCGTCGAACCCACGCCGTCGCTGTTCTGGCTCGGCGTGGCTCTGATCTCGGCGGGGTCGGTGTTCGGCGAGATCGCGGCGGTCAACTCGAACGCCATGCTCATCGGCATCGCGAACCCGAAGACCGTCGGTCGCATCTCGGGTCTCGGCTGGGGGTTCGGATACATCGGCGGCATCATCGCCCTGGTGCTGGTGATCGTGTTCTACATGGCCGACTGGTTCGGCCTGTCTGAAGACGGCGGGTTGCCCTTCCGGATCATCGCGCTCGGATGCGCCATCTGGGCGATCGTGTTCTCGATCCCGATCTTCCTCAACGTGCCGGAGCCGTCGCTCGGCCGCCCCGAGCGCAAGGTCGGCTTCTTCGCGTCGTACGGTCTGCTCGTCAGGGACGTCGTCGGCCTCTACCGAAACCCCGACACCCGGCAGACGTTCTGGTTTCTTCTGTCGAGCGCGGTGTTCCGCGACGGCCTCGGCGGTGTCTTCGCATTCGGTGCGATCATCGCCGGGCAGGTGTTCGATTTCGAGTTCCTCGAGCTCGTGATCTTCGGCATCGCGGCGAACCTCATCGCGGGCATCTCGACCATCATCGCCGGGCGCTACGACGACCGGTTCGGTCCGAAGCGCATCATCCTCATCTCCCTCGCAGCCATGGTCGTCGCGGGTCTCGCGGTGTTCTTCCTGGTGGATGCGGGAGCGATCGTGTTCTGGACCGGCGGCCTGCTGCTGTGCGCGTTCGTCGGACCCGCGCAGGCGGCGTCGCGGTCGTTCCTGGCCCGCATCACCCCGGCCGGACGCGAGGGCGAGATCTTCGGCCTGTATGCCACGACGGGCAGAGCCGCGAGCTGGATGGCGTCCGGCGCCTGGACTCTGCTCATCGTGCTGACCGGCTCGACCTCCTTCGGCATCCTCGGCATCGTGCTGGTGCTCATCGCGGGCTTCCTGCTGCTGCTGCCGGTCAGGGCGACACAGCAGGCCTGACCGGAGCGGGAGTAGCCTGACCGCGTGACGGTCATCATCGCCTTCTTCGCCAACATCCTCGTCGCGATCGCAAAGACGGTCGCCGCCGTACTCACATCGTCGGCATCGATGGTGGCCGAGGCCGCGCACTCGTGGGCGGATGCCGGCAACGAGGTCTTCCTGCTCATCGCCGACCGCCGCGGCGCGCGAGAGAAGGATGAGCGGCATCCGCTCGGCTATGGTCGCGCCGCGTTCGTCTGGTCGCTGATCGCCGCGTTCGGGATCTTCACGGCCGGGTCGATCGTCTCGATCATGCACGGTGTGCAGGAGCTGTCCGATACGGGACCCGTCGAGAGCCCCGTCGTCGCGTACACGGTGCTCGGCATCGCCTTCGTGCTCGAGGGGGCCTCGTTCACGCAGGCGATGGTGAAGTCGCGGCGTCTCGCTCAGGAGCGGGGGTCGTCGACCTGGGACTATGTGCTCGACACCAGCGACACGACGCTGCGTGCGGTGTTCTTCGAGGATGCGGCCGCGCTGATCGGTCTCGTGCTCGCCGCGGCGGCGATCGCGATGCATCAGATCACGGGAGCCGCCGCCTGGGATGCCGTGGGTTCGATCCTCGTCGGCGTCCTGCTGGGGATCGTGGCCGTGATCCTGATCGGGCGCAACATCTCGTTTCTCATCGGTTCGAACGCATCGCCCGCGCTGCGCAAGCGGGTCGGCCGGGCGCTGCTCGGGTCGCCGCAGATCCAGCGCCTCACCTACCTGCACATCGAGTACGTCGGACCGAATCGGCTGTTCATCGTCGCCGAGGTGGATCTCGCCGGCGACGCCCGCGAACACGACGTGGCCCGCCGCCTGCGCGAGATCGAACAGCAGATCGAGGCGCACCCGGTGGTCGAGACCGTGGTGCTCTCGCTCTCCGTGGACGACGAGGATTCGCTCGCCTTCGGCACCGACGCGGCCGGCACGGATGCAGTCGGCACCGACACAGCCGGCACGGATGCAGTCGGCACCGCCACAGTCGGCACGGATGCAGCCGGCGCAACGGACGCGACCTCGGGCACGCAGCCGTAGCCGTAGCCGTAGCCGTAGCCGTAGCCGTAGCCGTAGCCGTAGCCGCATCATCCGGCCCGCGCGAAGACCGGAGCCTTCTGCGCATCCCTCACCTTTCGTACCCGCTCTGCACTGCTGAGTCTCGGGGTTCGCCATCGTCGGTCGGGGTCCCACCACGCCGGCCCCCGCACCTGCGGGATGCCGTCGTTCATGCGGATCTCCCACCCGGACTTCCCCAGGGACCGGTGATGCCACCAGCACAACGGCACACCGTTATCCGTATGCGTCGGACCACCCTTCGCATGCTCGGTGACGTGATGGATCTCACACCATGACGCGGACACGTGACATCCCGGGATCAGACACTCCCTGTCACGGGCGATGATCGCCCGGCGTTGATGCACGGTGAAGACCCGATCGGTGGTCGTGATCGCGATGATCCGCCCCTCCTCGAACATCACCCGCTGGATCGTCCCCGCGCACCCGACATGGGCAGCGACGCTCACCGGCAACTGTCCCCAGGCGCCGCTGACGCTCGCACGCCCGGTGCCCTCGGCGAGGTCCTTCGCATCGACCGTCACGACCAGTACAGGGGCGGCACCACCGAGCGTGGGCATGTCCCGGTGGCGGGCAGCGATCGCCAATGCCGCGGCGAGCGCGTCATGTCGCTTCTGCGCAGCCGTGCGGTCGTCGATGACGCCGCGTGGATCGGAGTTGTAGGGGTCATCATCGACATCGCCGTCTGCAGCATCGCCGTCTGCAGCATCGCCGTCTGCAGCATCGCCGTCTGCAGCATCGCCGCCCGCAGAATCGCCGCCTTCGAGGTCGACGTCTGCAGCATCACCGTCGTCAGAATCGACAGTGAACACCACGCCCCGCGAGGGCGGGCCATCGCCCTTGGGGTTGTTCATCGCGTCGAGGATCAGCTCGAACTGCGCGGCGACGTCGGGCGTCAGATATCCCTTGATGGAACGCAGCCCGTCGCGCACCCGGCCGAGGGTGATGCCGCGTCGGCGCGCAGGCTCGTCGCCGGGTTCGTCTCCATCGGGGTCGAGCAGCACGGCCAGCGTCTCGGCGAGGAGCGTCAGCTCGTCGATCGTGGGCGCCGGGCCCTGGATCTCGTCGCCTGGACCGGCCTCGGGGTCGGGTCTGATGCCGCGCGCCGCACGCGCAAGGCAGATGTCGGCGTCGAGCCGATCATCGACGCCGATGCGGTGAGCGATCTTCTCGAGCGGCTCGGTCGCAGCGAGCATCCCCGCGACGCTGAGGGCTCCGTCGAGCATCGCCTCTCGCAGCGCCGGCCACCGCGCCGGCAGCCGATCGCCGGACACCAGGTTCACGTCCCGTCGCACCAGGTCGACGGCCGCCCCGACGCGCCTCGCGCCGCGCATGTCTGTCAGGAGGGTGCGCTGGAGCAGTTCGTTCTGCGTCCGGCACCCGGTGGAATGAGGGAAGTCGACAGCATCGCCACTGGCGATCGTCTCGACCACGACGGCCTCGACCCGCCGGAACGCTGCTCCTGCCGCCCGCAGCACCTCGACCCGTTCGGCGTCGGACAATCCCGCGAGCGCGTCATCGGACAGCACCCGATCGAGGTCGGCGACGACCTGATCGACAATGCTGCGAGTGCGGGATGGCATGTCCCCATACAACCCGGGGCCACCGACATTCGAACGGCCGATCGAGCACTTTTCATCCAGATCAGAAGCATATTCCGGAACACCGCAGGAGCGTTCCGGAATGCCGATCTCGAACGCCGCACGTCACCCTCGACACAGGTCGTCACCGAGACGCGATCGCCCCCGACTCCGATCGCCCCGAACCCCGATCGAGCGCTCAGCTCTCCCAGTTGTCGGCAAGCTTGTTCAGCAGCGCCGCGAGCTGCTCCCGCTCGTCCGCGGTGAATGCGGCGAGCGCCTTGCTGAGAGCCTCGCGTCGCTCCCCTCTCATTCCACGGGCGGCCGAGCGGCCCTCGTCCGTGAGCGCGATACGGGTGCGCCGCGCGTCGTCCGGATCCGCCTCGCGCCGCACGAACCCGTGCGCGACCCCCTGCTGCACGAGCCGCGATGCGCGCGGCTGATCGACACCGATCGCCGCACCGAGGTCGCTCACACTCAGGGGGGCGGATGCCGCCGCGAGCGCCTCGAGCATCCGCATCCGAGCCGGCCCCCCGAAGCGCCCCGACGGATCGTTCATCCACGGCGGCATGCCGGGACGCCCCGAGTGCCCGTGCCCGTGCCCGTGGTCGTCGTCGTGCACGCCATGCTCGAAGTGGTCGGAATGCGGGCCACCGTGCCACCCGCGCGTCGCGCCCATCCCGCGGGGGCCTCGACCGCGTTCGCCCGGACGACGTCCGCGCAGGCGGGACAGGGCGCGGGCGATGGCCTCGGCGGGGTCGTTCTCTTCGGCGCTCACCCGTCGATTTTACATGCGACTTGACATGCATCTGAACTGCATGTCACACTACATATACATGCATCGTGACAAGCACATGCTCCATGACATACAAGGACTCACCTCATGAACACCTCTGACACTCAGAACACAGACAGCACCTCCCGCCCATTCGGCTTCTGGATCACGGCGGTCGACCGCCTGATGGCCGCCGAGTTCGCCTCGGCCTTCGAGAGCGAGCAGGCGAGCCGCCGCGACTGGCGGATCCTCAACGTGATCGACGGCACGGCGCCTGCGCGCCGCCCGCTGAACGCCCACAAGCTGCACGGTCTCGTGGAGCGCGGATGGGTCGTCGCCGACGGCGACGGCTGGACGCTCACCGCCGACGGTCGCGCAGCCAAGGAACGCCTCCAGGGCATCGTCGACGGCATCCGCGCCAAGGTCACCGACGCCGTCTCGCCCGACGACCTCGACACCACCCTCGCCACACTCGAGCAGATCGCTCGCGCGTTCGGCTGGGACGAGGAGACGCCGCTCCCCCGAGGACGCGGCCGTCGCCACGGCTTCGGACCCCGCCGCTTCGGACGCGGGCACGGCTTCGGCCCTGGACACGGTTTCGGCCCTGGACACGGCTTCGGGCGCGGTGGCCACGAGCACGGCGACCACCGCGGCCACGGCTTCGGTCCTGGCCATGGCCACGACCGAAGTGACCACCGCACCGCGCGCGCGGCGCAGCACGCCTACGAGCGCGGCTTCGACGCCGGGTTCTCCCGCGGTCGCGACGCCTGACCGCATCCGATCACCGGAACGCGCCGTCTGACCCCGGTCAGGCGGGGCTTTTCCGCGTGTGCGCGGGGCAACGGCGCAGTCTCAGACGAGACCCGGTCGCGACCCCGTTCCCTCACTGACCGCGGACATCCTCCGGCCGGAGCAGGCCTGACGCGCCGAGGATCTCGACCCCGAGCAGATGACCGTCGCGATCGAAGTCGAGGAGGAGTTCGCCGGAGATACCCTCGGGCAATGCCACAGACACCTGCCTCGCCGCCTCGCCGGGCCGGATCGGGCGCCCGATCGTGGCGTAGGCCGCGTCGACCTCGGGGTCGTAGGTGAGGTCGCCCACGTCACCCGAGCCAGGGCGCGGCGGCAGACGGGGCGGTCACGACACCGGCCGACATTCCGAGCGTCGTCGTGCCGAGGTAGATCGCGCCGACGATCGCCGCGACCAGGATGACGATCAGGAAGGCGAAGATCACGAAGGTCAGCGCGCGGTATCCGCCGGACGTGGGAACTTCCGGCGCCACCGACGGCTGCGCCCAGTCGTCCGCGACCGGAGCCGGCTGCTCGCCGGTGAGGATCGCCGGCTTCGGCCGTGACCTGCGGGTCGCCGGAAGCATCGCCTCCGGAGGGGGCGGTGGGATCACGACATCCGGGACGGACGACTCCGGAGGGGGCGGCGGGATCACGGCGTTCGGAACCGCACCCTCCGCGGGCGGCGGCGGGATCTCCGCATCCGGAACCGCACCTTCCGCGGGCGGCGGCGGGACGACGACGTCCCGCGGGTCGGTCGGAATCTGCCGGTCGCTGTCGTCGCCGCTCATGTCAGCCTCCTACGGCTCCGACGTCGGTCGTGCCGACATCGGTCTTGTGGAAGTTCTGGAACGAGCGGGATGCCGTGGGTCCGCGCTGTCCCTGGTAACGGTTGCCGTAGGGCCCCGAGCCGTAGGGGTTCTCGGCCGGGGAGGTCAACCGGAAGAAGCAGAGCTGGCCGATCTTCATGCCGGGCCACAGCTTGATCGGCAGCGTGGCGACGTTCGCGAGCTCGAGGGTCACGTGGCCGGTGAACCCCGGGTCGATGAATCCTGCGGTCGAGTGGGTGATGAGGCCCAGCCGTCCCAGCGACGACTTGCCCTCGAGGCGTGCCGCGATGTCATCCGCCAGCGAGACCTGCTCGAAGGTCGCGCCGAGCGCGAACTCGCCGGGGTGCAGGATGAACGGCTCGTCGGGGTCGACCTCGATCAACCGGGTGAGCTCCGGCTGATCGACCGAGGGATCGATGAACGGATACTTGTGGTTGTCGAAGAGGCGGAAGTAGCGGTCCAGCCGCACGTCGATGCTCGACGGCTGGATCATCTCCGGCTCGTGCGGATCCAGACCGATGTGGCCGGATGCGAGTTCTGCTCTGATGTCGCGGTCGCTGAGAAGCACGGCCCCAGCCTAGTTGCCACACCCGGCCGGCACTTTGGTCGTGACGGAACGTACGGGTAGGCTGGCGTCACCTGCTCCTCGGATGCGGGTGCGGGGCTGTAGTTCAATGGCAGAACTTCTGCTTCCCAAGCAGATAGCGCGGGTTCGATTCCCGTCAGCCCCTCCACGTATGGCGCTCAGCGCTGTTCCGACCCGGAACCAGGCGCTGTCATCCCCTACGCCGGCGTGCGGTCGGGGTCGATGCCGAGGCGTTCCTCTCTTCGCTCCACCTCGGCGAACCGCTGATCCTCGACGACGAGCAGCATCTTCCTGGGCACCCTCGCGAGCCGGATCCTGCCGCCGTTGCCCAGTTCCCAGTAGTGGCCCGCACCGTCGGAGCCGGAGGGCTCACCGAGGCGCTCGCCCAGCGCCGCCTGCAGCCCGTGCGCAGCACTCTGCAGCCCCTCGGCGTCGTCGCTCTTATCGGAGACCGCGACCGTGACCTGGGACACCGCCTCATCCACCACGAGCGAGCGAACGGTCGGCAGATTCACGGGATACCCCGAACGGTGCTGGATGCCGCTCGACGTCTCCAACGCGAACTGCCACCCGAGGCGCTCTGCGAGCGTCTTGAAGTCGTCGCGGCCGAGCGGCCACGACACCGACGTGAACGCGTCGCAGAGGGAATCGACCTGCGCGTCTGTGGCTCTGGCGAGTGCGGTCATCCGGTGATCCTATCGATCCCCAGGATCAGCCACCTGGCTAAGCTCGTGCCAACCGACGCACAGGAAGGCGACCCGGATGCAGATCTTCCCCGCCGTCTACGAGAACCGAAGGTTCAACCTCCGAGCCGGAGCCGCTCGCGACCTCCTCGCGTTGACGGGGTGGGAACTCACACCGCCCACCGATGACTTCAGCTTCGCGGGAGATCTTCTCAAGAGCCGGGACTTCATCGTCTCCCGCTTCTGGCACCCTCCAGCCAGGTTCACCTTCACGCCGGCCCCCCGACAGGTGGCGGAGGAGCGCCTGATGCTCCTCGTCGTCACCGAGGGCGAGCTGACGGTCGGAACGAGCACGACGGTCAGCATCGTCCCCGAAGGGGGTGTCGTCCTCGTCCGCCCCGAGAGCCTCACCTTCATAGACAGCGCGACAGCAGTCGTGTGCACCCTCGTCGTGCTCGGCGGATACACCCTCGCCGATGGCGTGATCGTCAGGACGGGACAGGCCTCACCCGACTACCTCGCCCTGTTCCTGAGTCTGACGAACGCCATCTTCTCTCGCCCCGTCCCTCCCTCGGACGCCGCATTCACACACGTCGAGAGGGCGATCACCGAGCTCGTCGCGGCGATCGCCGCAGCCAGCGATCTCCGTTTCGAGAAGCACGAGAGCCGACCGGGAGACCAGATCCACCTCGACGCCGTGGCCTTCATGATCGCGCAGGCGGCCGATCCTGCGACGACGGTGGAGACGGTCGCCCGCGAACTGGGCGTCTCCCGTTCGCACCTCTTCCGCGCGTTCCAAGCGAACGGCGACAACCCCTCCGGCTTTCTGCGTCGAACCCGCATCGCGAACGCCTCGGCTCTTCTCGATCGCGGTGTGACGGAGCGAGCCGCCGCCGAGCAGGCGGGATTCGGCACGGTGCGCCGGATGCGCCGGGCCCTCGCCGAGCGCTGAGAGCCGTGGCCCGTGTGTTGCGCGGGTACGGACCGAGATGTTGCAGAGCACACCCTCCGGCGCGCCGATGCGTGATCATCGCAACAACGGAGCCGGGACTCCGCGCACAGGTCACGAAGGGGGAGGTGGTCATGAACGTCGACGCCTCGGCGGCACACCGCGGGCAGCGGGCCGCCCGCTCGGACTTTCGCGCCCCGAGAGCCGGGTCGGTGCCCCCGGAGTCCTTCGACGAGCGGGAGTGGCAGGAGATCGTGCGGGTCGCCGCGGCGAACGTGCGCGAGGCGGATCGACGGTTCCGCAGCACCCGCCGAGGCGACGACATCGGCGCGATCATCGCGGCCTTCCACATCTGCGGACCTCTGGTCGATCTGCCACCGGCCTCCCTCGTCCGGTACGCGAGGGCGGTGTCGAAGGGCCTCCCGTTCGAGCTGCTTCCGCGCGACGGCGGACAGCAGAAGGCCTCGGGCGCGGGCCGCTGATCTCCGCTCACACCCTTCGCGTGTCTTCGCGCCGACGGTCCTGCGGTGTGATTCTGCGCGGGCTCCGTGGATCGGTCAGGATCCCCTCGGTGCCCGATCGAGGGTGATGACGAGCTTCTGCGCGGACACGCCGCGGCGAAGGGTGTCCATGGCCTTCTGGATGTCCGGAAGGCCGTGTCCCGCGATGCGGGCTTCCGGGTAGAGACGGTGCTCGCCGGATGCGAGCGCTGCGGGGAGGTAGGCGCCCCAGATAGCCGGCCCCACGGGAGAGGTGGCGATGGCGCTCCCCCAGATGAACGAGGCCCTGATGCCGTGAGCGCGGCTGCGCACCTGCAGGAACGCGGTTCGCGTTCCGAGTTCCAGGAAGAGGCGGATGCGGGCGAAGGAGAGGCCGCGGCGGCGCGGTTGCTCGTAGAACGAGACGGGAGGACTCGCCATCGCGATCTTCGTGGCACCGGTCCCGCGCGCGATCCGCAGACAGGGCTCGGCGGACCCCACCGCGACGGCGAGGATCCCCGCCACCGCGGAACCGCCGACCTCGCGGACGATCTGATCGACGGCCTGCGGGTCGCGGTAGTCGAAGACGGCCTCTGCCCCCAACTGCCTCATCCGGTCGTGATTCTTCGCAGACGCCGTCGTGATGACCCGGTACCCGGCTGCGCGGGCGAGTTGGATCGCGTTGCCACCGACGGCCGTCGCGCCACCCCACACCACGACGACCTCGTCGCGGGCCGCCTCCTTCCCGACACGGGAGTAGTCCAGCGCCAGCTGGTCGCTCTCGAACAGACCGGCCGCCGCTGTGGACACCGCCAGAGGTAGGACCGCGGCATCTTCGAAGGCGGTAGCCGCCGGCAGGGCGGCGGCCAAGCCGGCGTCGACGGCGACGTAGGCCTGGAAGCCGCTCTCGGAGACCGCGTCCCGCCCCTTCTCCAGACCCATCGCGTACGCCACGACGCGATCCCCGACGGCGAAGGCGTCCACGTCGGCACCGATCTCGACGACGACGCCCGCGACGTCCTCGCCGAGGATGACCGGGTACCGCAGCCACCCGTACATGACGGTGCCGTTGGACTGGATGATCGCATCGAGCGGATTCGCCGCCACCGCGCGCACCTCCACCAGCAGCTGCCCCGGCCCGGGCTTCGGCATGGGGGCCTCTCGGATCGTCAGATCCGCGTACGGAGAATCGATCCACGCCGCAGTGTTGTCGCTCACTCGTCCACTCCCCGATCCTGATGACATCTCATGCCGTCATAATCGATCTTACGACAGTTCGTGTCATCATGGCTCTATGCCTCGATGGTCCCCGGATGCCGCACTGCGGCTGGAAGCTGCAGCGATGGCCCTGTTCACCGACCAGGGGTATGGAGGAACCACGGTTCCGCAGATCGCCGAGGCAGCAGGCCTGACCACACGGACGTTCTTTCGGCACTTCGCCGACAAGCGGGACGTGCTGTTCCTCCGAGATCGCGAGTTCCCCCAGGCGGTGAGCGCCTTCATGGCATCCGTCCCGTCGGAGAGCGACGGGACGGACACCGTGCGCGCCGGCCTTGCAGCCGCGTGCCAGGGTGTGCAGGACTGGCGGGAGCAGATGGCGCGTCGGCGCAGCATCGTCCACAGCGAGCCTGCACTGCTCGAGCGTGATCTTCTCCGCAGTCACTACCTCGCCCGCGCCATCGAAGAGTCGCTGCACCGACGCGGCATCGACCCTGAGCGCGCTCGGACGCTGGCAGCCGTCGCCGTCACCTGCTTCGATCTCGCGGTGGGCAGATGGCTGGAGGGGCCCGCCGACGTGCCGCTCGAGGACTGCCTGGCGTCGGCGTGGAACGACATGCGGACCTCCCTCACCGGGTGACGATGCCGCACCTGGAGTCCATCGCCCCGACGGACGCGTCCGCCTCTCCCCTCCCGTCATACGCTGGTGCCATGCAGCCGACGCGCCTGATGCAGACCCCCGGAGCCGTACCCCGTGCATGACGTGATCGTGATCGGCGCCGGGCTCGCGGGACTCCGCTGCGCACAGCTGCTCACAGCCCACGGACTCGATGTCGTCGTGCTCGAGGCCGGCGACGCGGTCGGGGGACGCCAGCGCACCGACATCGTCGACGGGTTCCGGCTGGATCGCGGCTTCCAGGTGCTCAACCCCGCCTACCCGGCGCTCCGCCGCAGCGTCGATCTCGACGTCCTGGCGATGGGGAGCTTTCCGGTGGGGGTGCAGGTGCGCACGGCGCAGGGCATGGCCGCGCTGCGGCATCCGCTGCGGCATCCGCTGTCGATCGTCACCTCGCTGCGCAGCGGACTGGTGACCCTGCCGGATGCCGTCGCGCTGGCGCGCTGGGCAGCGCCGGCACTCGTGCGTCCGCTCTCCCGCCTCGCGCAGGATGACATCCCGCTGAGGGAAGGATGGGATGCGGCGGGGCTCCACGGCCCGCTGCGCACCGCCGTGCTCGAACCGTTCCTCGCCGGCGTGCTGGCGGAGGGTCGCGGCGACACGTCGAACGCGTTCGCCCGGCTGCTCGTGCGGTACTTCGCGCTCGGCCGCCCCGGGCTGCCGGCACAGGGGATCGCCGCCGTCCCCGAACAGCTCGCGGCACGCGCACGCGCCGGCGGCGCCACCATTCGGCTGGGCACGGCCGCCGAACGCCTGTCGGCCGAAGGCCGCGCCAACGGCACCGGCATCCAGGTCGGAGTCGTCGATGGCGACCCCGTCCGCGCGGCTCGGGTGGTCGTCGCGGTCGGGCCCGACGCCGTGGGCGGCCTCACGGGGCTCCCCTCACCGGCGACGAACGGGCTGCAGACCTGGTGGTTCGCCGCAGCCGAACCGCCGACTCGGTCGGCACTGCTCACCGTCGACGGACGACGGCGGGGACCGGTGGTGAACACGGTCGTGATGACGCACACCGTGCCGTCGTATGCTCCCGCCGGACGCCACCTGATCGCCGCGACCTGTCTGCTGCCGGGAACCGACTCGGGCACCGGCTCCCGCGCCGCGACCGCCACCGCCACCGCCACCGCGACGGAGAACGACGTCCGACGCCACCTCGAGCAGATCTGGGGCACCGACGTCAGTGCCTGGGAGGTGATCCGGCGCGACGACATCGTCGACGCCCTCCCGGCACAGCACGCGCCCCTCGGGCCGCCGCGATCGCCGCGCCATTCCGAGCGCCTGTACGTCGCGGGCGACCATCGGGACACCGCGTCGATCCAGGGGGCCCTGGCCTCCGGCGAGCGCGCCGCGCGGGCGATCCTGGTCGACGTGGGGGTCAGCGGAACGAACGGCTGATCGCGGCGCTCGTCTGGGCCAGCATGATCCACAGCATGAACTTCTGCAGCGGACGCATGGGCAGAGCCACGATTCCGCGCCATCCGCCGCGCCGCGCCCAGGACATCGTCGTGTGGACCTGCGTTCCGCCCGTCGTGCCGGCCAGCGTGAACTCCATCAGGACAGGGCTGTTCTTCGGCGCATCGGGATAGGCGAAGCTCCACGCCACTCGCTCGGGTCGATCAAGCGACACCAGGGTGATGCGGCGACGACGGAGTTCGGGCTTGCGCTGCACCGGCTCTCCGTTCAGACGCTCCGTGGGCGCGAGCCCCTCCCAGACCTCGCCGGCGGCGACCTCCTGCCGGCCGAGCTCGAGGGACCCCACGCCCGGATGCCACTCGGGGATGAGGGCGGGATCGGCGAGGAAGGCCCCCACGTCCTCCACCGGGGCGGAGACGAACGTCTCGATCGATCCCGCCGCACGCCCGTGCCGCTTCACCGCCGTGAGCGGCGTGGTCGTGTCGTCGGCGCCGAGTTCGTCGAGCTGCTCGAGCAGAGCCTGCGCAGAGGTGCCGAGGCGGGCCAGGATGCCGTCGATCAGCCCGCTGGGCTCGGTCAGCAGCTCGCGCAGCACAGCCGCCGCGTCTCCGGCCTTGCGCCGGCCGCTGGCGCGGATGAGCAGGTCGGAGGCGCGGGTGCTCCACTCGTACCCCTCGGTCTGAGGGAACACGATCTGCCCCGCGGCGGGGAACGACGTCTCGATGCCCAACCCGGCCAGGTGGTGCGCGTGCTGGTCCTCGACGGCGCGGCGGGCCGCATCGATGTCGAGGCCCGCGCCGCGCAGCATCCGCCCCGCCGACTGGTCGTTGATGATGAGGGCGAGCAGCAGATGATCGATGTCGGCCGTGCGCAGACCCGCGCGGGAGGCCTCCTCCATGGCGGCGACCGAGAGCGAGTGGCTGGTGTGAGCTGCTCGAGCGAACCTGCTCATGCGTTCCTCCGGGGGATCTGGATGGCGGGGTCCACCCGCCTGGCATGTTTCTTGTGGGCGGCCTGACGGGTCACACCGAGGGCGTCGGCGACCTCCTGCCAGGTCATTCCGGCGCGCAGCGCGGCCTCGACCTGACGCAGCTCGAGGGTGTCGGCCAGCACGCGCAGCGTCGCGACGGCGCGCAGGCCGGCTCGCGGATCGCTGAGGTCCGCCGCAGTCGCGGCGATCTGGGATGACTCCATACTGTCAACCTACGTTGCTAGACGGCGTTCTGTCAACCGAGGTTGCTCGCGGCACGCGGTCCCATCCGAATCGGCGGGGGCTCCGAACAGGAGAGGATGGCAGTACATGCGCGCGCCCGCATGCTCCTTTCGTCCGTTCGACCGAGGACCGCCGTCACGCCCCGAACCGCCCGTTCGACCGAGAGGAACACACCGATGATCGAATCATCGACCCCGCCGCTGGCAGTCCTCGACGCCTACCGGAACATCACCGACCTCCTGGTCGCCCGCGCGCAGACCGCGCCGGAGCACGTGGCCTTCGAGGTCGAGAGGGCGGATGCCGGCAGCACCGCCCCCTGGCGGCCGGTCACCACGCGCGCGTTCTCCGATGAGGTGCGCGCGCTGGCGAAGGGATTCATCGCCCGGGGCGTGCAGGCGGGCGACCCGATCGCGATCATGGCGCCGACGCGCTACGAGTGGGCCGTCGCCGATCTCGCCTCCTGGTTCGCCGGTGCCGTCGTCGTGCCGATCTACGAGACGTCCTCGCCGTCGCAGGTGAACGCCATCGTCGCCGACGCAGGGGTGCGTCTGGCGATCGGCGGCACGGCGTCGCACACGGCGCTGCTGCAGTCGGCGCTCACGGAGGCCGGTGGCGACCCCCTCGGCGTGTGGACGATGGATGCCGCCGCATCCGCACCCCTCGCCGACCTCGTCGCGCTCGGAGCCGACGTCTCGGATGCCGACCTCGAGGCCCGCCGAGCATCGGCTACCCAGGACGACCCGGCGACGATCGTCTACACCTCCGGCACCACGGGCGAGCCGAAGGGCGTCGTGCTGACGCATCGGAACTTCCTCGGGCAGGTGCTGAACATCGCCGCCGCCTACCGCGAGATCGTCAACGACGCCGGCAACACCGTGATCTTCCTCCCGCTCGCTCATGTGCTGGCCCGGGGCCTGCAGCTGATCTGCCTGGCCAGCGGCATGCGCATCGCGCACCTCGCCGATCCGTCGACCGTCGTCGCGACCCTCGACACCCTGCGGCCGACCTTCCTCGTCGTCGTCCCCCGAGTCCTGGAGAAGATTCAGGCGGCCGCCGCCGCCAAGGCCGCCGACAAGGGCCTCGCGGGCGTCTGGACGAAGGCCAGGGAGACGGCGATCGCGTGGGGCCGCCGCGCCGAACGGATCGACGCCGCCGCGCACCCCGCGAACGACCTCTCGCTGCGACTGCGCCACCGGTTCTTCGACGCGCTGTTCTATCGGCGCCTGCGCGCGGTGATGGGCGGACGCGTCGGCTACATGCTCTCGGGCGGCGCCGCCCTCGACCCCGAGCTGTCGCTGTTCTTCCGCGGCATCGGCGTCCCCGTCATCGAGGGGTACGGCCTCACCGAGACCACGGCACCGCTCACCGGCAACCTGCCGGGACGCATCGCCTCGGGCAGCGTGGGCTCACCGCTCCCCGGCCTCACGGTGCGCATCAGCGATGAGGGCGAGGTGCTCGCCCGGGGCCTCGGCGTCTTCGGCGGATACCGCAATCCCGCCCACGACAAGGGAGCATTCGTCGACGGGTTCTTCCGCACCGGCGACCTGGGCCGGCTCGACGACCAGGGCAGGCTGATCCTCGACGGACGGCTCAAAGACGTGATCGTCACCTCCAACGGCAAGACGATCGTGCCGACCCGCTGGGAGAGCGCCGTCGAGGCGGATCCGCTCATCTCCCACGCGGTGATGGTGGGCGAGGGCAAGCCCTACCTCTCCGCGCTGCTGGTGCTCGATCCGGAGCAGACGCAGGAGTGGGCCCGCACCAACGGCGCCGACATCCCGCCCCTGGCCGAGCCCGACCTCCGCGCGGTCACCGATCCCACCCTGCGCATGCGACTGCAGGCCTCCGTCGACGCCGCCAATGCCCTCGTGGCCCGCAGCGAGCAGGTGCGCCGGTTCAGCGTGATCCTCGCCGACCTCGAGGACCGCGGGATCGTCACCCCCACCATGAAACTCCGGCGGAGCGTCGTGCTCGATCGCGCCTCCGTCACCGTCGAAGACCTCTACCTCTGAGAAACAGGAAGAACACCATGTCCTCACCGACGCCCACCGAAACCAAGTCGTCGCGCGCCTCGCTCGTCGCGATCGTCGTCGCCCTCGTCATCGGGGCGCTCGTCGCGCTCGCCGGCAGCCAGAACGGCGCGATGCTCGGCGGCATCCCGCTCTTCGCGCTCGCGGTGGCGGCCGCGTACGGCATCCAGATCCTCGCCTTCATCCCGGCCGTGATCCTGCGCACCGAGCGCTTCTTCGACCTCACCGGCAGCCTCACGTTCCTCGCGATCTCGGTGGCTCTCGTGCTGCTGACGCCCCTGCCCGACGCGCGCAGCTGGATCCTCGCGGTGATGGTGGCCCTGTGGGCCGTCCGCCTCGGATCCTTCCTCGCCACGCGCGTGCACAAGGCCGGATCCGACGGCCGCTTCGACGAGATCAAGGGTTCGCCCGTACGGTTCCTGCAGGTGTGGGTCATCCAGGGCGCCTGGGTGTCGATCACGGCCGCCGCCGCCTGGATCGCGATCAGCACGGATGCCGCGAACCGCGCACCCATCGGATGGCTCACCGTCGTGGGGATCGTCGTCTGGGTGCTCGGCATGGTGATCGAGATCGTCGCCGACGCGCAGAAGTCCGCGTTCCGCGCCGACCCGAAGAACAAGGACGAATTCATCCGCACCGGTCTGTGGTCGCGTTCGCGGCACCCCAACTACTTCGGGGAGATCGTGATCTGGGTGGGCGTCTTCGTGACCGCGGCCCCCGTGCTCACCGGATGGCAGTGGGTGGCCGTGCTGTCACCGCTGTTCGTGATCCTGCTGCTCACCCGCGTGAGCGGCATCCCGCTGCTCGAGGCGCGTGCCGAGAAGAAGTGGGGTGACCGCGCCGACTACATCGAGTACCGCGACAGCACTCCCGCGCTCATCCCGCGTCTCACACGACCGACTGTGCGGCAGGCCGCGGCATAACGGCCGCCATCCGGCCCGAGGTCGGTGACGAACAACCTTCATGCGCCGCTTCCGATCGCTCGCCTCACTCGCCGCCCTCGCCCTCGGGCTCACCGCCTGCAGCGCGGGACCTGTGCCGGATGCGTCCCCGACGCCGGGAGACGGGCCGGTCGTCGCGTTCTACGGGGACTCGTACACGCTGGGCACGGGGGCGAGCGATCCGGCTCTCCGATGGTCGACGATCATCAGCGAGCAGCGCGGATGGCAGGAGTTCAACCCCAGCGTCAACGGACTCGGGTTTGTCAACCACCGCTCGGACTTCGCCGAGAACGACCTTCCTGAGCTCGTCATCGCACAGGATCCCGACATCGTCTTCGTGACGATGGGGCTCAACGACAACTTCAGCTACGACCGACGCGCCGACCTCATCCGCACGACCATCACCGACGACCTCAGCCGGCTGCGCGACGCCCTGCCCGAGGCGAGGATCATCGTCGTCGAGCCGTTCTGGTACACCGACGAACGCCCGGAATCGGTGCAGACGATCATCGGATGGGCCGAGGATGCCGCGGCAGAGATCGACGCGGACTGGATCCCCGGTGCGAGCCGGTGGCTCGACGGGCACTACGCCGGCGCCGAGGACAGCTGGATGGCGGGAGACGGCCTGCATCCCTCCGACATCGGATATCGCCACATGGCCGAGGAGATGGATGCGGCGCTCGACGCCCTCGATCCGCCGCTCTAGATAGATGTGCGGGCGGTGCGGGCGGTGCAGTCCCGAAGCGATACGCTGACCGGCATGAGCGCGCACGAGACGCATCCGCCCCTGCACCTGGACTCGTTCGAGGCGCCGCGCACGCCCGCGGCGGTCGCAGCCCTGTCGCTCGCGACGCAGTACCACTCCCCCGCGATCCTGAATCACGTGGTGCGCTCGTGGCTGTGGGCCGAGGCGTTCGCCGTCATCGAAGGGCGGCAGGACATCGACCACGAGCTGCTCTATGTCTCGGCCGTGCTGCATGACATCGGCCTGGCCCCGGAGTTCGACAACGTGTTCCGCTCCTACGAGGAGGCCGGCGGCCATGTCGCCGTCGCGCTCACCCGGGGCGCCGGCTGGGACGAGCGGCGGGGCACCCGTGCGCTCGAGGTGATCGTGCGGCACAACTGGCCCTCGGTCGATCCCGCCGTCGACGTCGAGGGGTACCTGCTCGAGATCGCGACCGGTCTCGACATCTCCGGTGCGCGCTCCGACGCACTCCCCGAGCCCTTCCTCCGCGAGGTTCTCGAGGCCCATCCCCGCCTCGACCTCGCCACGGAGTTCGGCTCCGGAGTCGTCGACCAGGCGGCCCGGAAGCCGCACACCGCAGCTCACCGCCTGGTCGAGGGCGGCGTCGTCCGCAAACTCGAGCAGAACCCCCTCGGCTGAGCGCGCCGTGGGCGGCGCTCGCTAGTCGTCGCTCGAATCGACGAAGACCCCGACCCGGTCGCCGTCGAGCACGAACTGGATCGCGACGCCCGAGGGGTACCGCTCCATCAGCTCGTCCGGCAGCTCGTCGCTGAACGGCACGGCGAGCGCGGTCGGGAAGGACGCGACACCGCACGTCCCGTAGATCGGGCCGCCGACGTACGAGTCCCCCTCATCCTCGCCCTCCTCGGGCAGGTCGCTGGTCCTGGCGACCGAGAGGCAGCGGTTGTCCGACACCCGATCCCCCGACTCCGACGTCCACCCCGGAGTCTCGAAGATCGTCAGACCGGCGAACTCCGCGCTGGCGACGTCGGAGCCCGCACCGAACCAGCTCGGAGGAATCGCGCCCTCGGGCGTGAGCCGGAGCGTGTCGACCTGCGGCGCGCCCGATGACGTCGACACCGTCTGCAGCGAGGTCACCGCGAACGTCACGAGAGCGGCCACGGCAGCGGATGCCACGACCGATGCCACCCACAACACGCGGTGCTTTCTGCCGAGACGGGCGGGCCGCCCCGCGCCATGCTCCGCCGGACCCGGACCGACGGCCGCGTCGGCGGCACCGGCGGCGGAGGCGGAGGCCGCGTCGGGATCGTCGTCCCACAGCGAGTCGTCACCGAGCCTGTCGAGCAGCTCATCGCCCGCTCGGTCCTCGACGCGACCGTCGGCGATGACGGACGCGGAACGGGCGTCGACCGAGACGACGCCGGAGTCGGGTATCGCGGCGCGCGAGGCCTCGAGCTGCTCCAGGCGGCGCAGAGCGATCGGATCTGTGGCGATGTCGGCACGGGGACCGTACGCACGGGCGCGAAGCTCGCGCAGCTCCCTCTCGGAATCGGCATCCAGTCGCGCACTCATCCCCGCATCGTCTCACGACCGACCCCGTGCACGCAGCGACGGGCGGACGGAGCACGAATGCTCCGCCCGCCCGTCAGTGGAGGGTCAGTTCTTGAACGCGTCCTTCACGTTCTCGCCGGCCTTCTTCGCGTCGGCCTTGACCTGGTCGGCCTTGCCCTCGGCAGCGAGCTTGTCGTTGTCGGTCGCGTTGCCGATCGCTTCCTTCGCCTTTCCGGCGATGTCCTGAGCGGCGTTCTTGATCTTGTCATCGAGTCCCATGAGGAGCTCCTTTCGTGAGGGTGATGATGACGACGGGAGGATTCCCGCCGTCTTATCGTCGTGCTCTTCGCGACCGACGATAAGTCGAGGGGTGCAGCCGATCAGCGGCGCACCTTGTCGAGGGCCTTCTCTGCGGCCTTCTTGGCCTTCTTCGCGGCCTTCGCCCGTTCCTTCTTGGCCTTCGGGTCGTTCCACATCCGCACGAGCTGGTGCCGCACGGACTCGCCCTTGTCGATCTGCACGGTCGCCGCCCGGCTGCCCAGGATGTAGGCGACGAAGGCGACGGCGCCGATGAGGAGGATCTTGTTTCGCATGGTGTCTCTTCTTCCTGGGTGTCGTGTGGTGACGGGTGCCGTGTGACGGGTGGGCGTCAGCGGATCAGGTCAGGCGACGCTGGTCGTGAGCGAGCCGCGCCCGCAGTCCGGTGTGGATGGAGACGTAGGTCGCCGTCTCGCGGCCGGTGAGGGTCGCGAGGTTGCCGAGCAGGCGGTCGACGTGGTCGACCAGCTCGCGCGGATCGGTGTTCTGACGCGGGGTCAGCGCCACGTGCAGCACGGGCTCGCTGTGGATGTCGTTCGCGGTGACGTGGGTCGAGAGGATGTCGGCCCGGTCGGCGAGCGAGTTCTTCACCGCATCCGAGACGAAGGACTCGGTGACGGTGACCCGGCCGAGCGGGTTCTGCGCCCCCGACGAGCGGAGGACCGTCTTGGAGCGGCGACCCGAGATGCTGGTCAACGCGGCGATGAGGAGCACCACGACGATGACGATCGCCGCGACGGCGCCGATGCCGACCCACGAGAGGCTTCCTCCCGCGATGGCCGTGGCCGCGATCGCCTGGTCGAGCCAGGTGCGGGCGTCCTTGCCGGCCGACGTCCAGATGTCGGTGGCGGTCGGCCAGCTCATCACCGCGATGCCGAGGGCGCCGAGAGCGAGGAACAGCAGGCCGATGATCAGCAGCAGGGTGCGGTTCAACGCACGATTGGTGGCGTTCACAGCTCGTCCTCCTTCTCGGTGGGCCGCTCGATGCGAACCCGGGTGCGTACGCTCCTGGTCAGCCGGTACGTCGTCAGCTCGGCCTCGGCGGCGGACTGCACCGCGCTCTTGTCGAGCGGGATGCCGGCGCCGGGGCGCACGGTGACGTCCACGGAGCGATGTCCGACGCCGACGGTGATGCTCTCGCGGGAGAGACCCGTCTGCTCCGACAGATGCTGGGCCAGTGCACTGGCGATCACGCCGTTGTCGACGACGACCGCGCGGTCGCCCGCCTCGAGCGTGTGCTTCGACAGGCGGCCCGGTGTGACGGCCAGCACGATGAAGACGATCCCGATCAGGGCCAGCACGATGCTGCCCGCGATCACGAGACCGGCGGGCTGCGCGGTCGGCAGTCCGACCAGCCATCCACCCGCTGCCGCGGGACCGAGCAGGAGGGCGGGCTGGGCGGCGAGGCTCAGCACGATCTCGAGCCCGATGTAGGCGAGGGCGAGGATCAGGAGGATGACCGCGACGAACATCGCGACCGTGCGCGGCGAATGCGTCTCGCGACGGACGACGCGACGAAGTACGGGGGTGCTCATCGCACTCGACTCCTCTCTGGGATGGTGGCACCGGTGATGGTGAGGTTGATGCGGGTGATGTCTCGACCGAGGATTCCGGTCAGCCGTGTCTGCAACTGCTCCTGCAGCTGACGGGCCCTCTCGAGAACGGGGACTCCCTGCTCGATCGCGACGGTGTCGTCGAGATTCGGGACGGGGAGCGGGGTGGCGATGCGGACGGCGAAGCCGCCCGGATGCTCGGCGACATCGACCTTCACGTCGCCGCGCGGCACACCGATCAGGACTGCGGATGCCTGTTCGGTCACCGTGCGGTAGACGCGTTCCCTCACGTCGACGCGGCCAGGAACGGTGGCCCCACCGGTGGCGACCCGCTCGGGGTCACCACCGGGGGCGAAGTGCTGGTCGACGCGCATCAGGAGGTGCGCCGCCCCGTGAAGGCGTCCGCGAGGCCGCGGACGTCGAGCTTGCCGGAGGCGATCCGGCCGATGATGGCACCGATCCCGGCGAACAGGGCGACGAGGAGGAACCCCCAGAACCCGAACGCCAGTGCGGCGAGAGCGAGCAGGGCGCCGATCACGGCGCCGGTGATGGTGGGGCTCATGAGACGCGCGACTCCTCGTTCTCGGTGCTGTCGTCGCCGGGGACGTGCACATCGTTGACCTCGACGTTGACCTCGACGACCTCGAGGCCGACCAGGCGGCTGATCGCGCCCGCGACGGCGGCGCGGACGTTGTTCGCGACCTCCTGGATAGGGGCCGGGTACTCCACGACGATGGTCAGGTCGGCGGCGGCCTGCGTCTCGCCGACCTCGACCTTGACGCCCTGGGCGAGGTCGGTGGCGTTGATCACGTCGCGGATCGCACCGAAGGCGCGGGCTCCGCCGCCGCCGAGGGCGTAGACGCCCGCGACCTCACGGGCGGCGATGCCGGCGACCTTGGCCACGACGCCATCGGCGATGACCGTCTTGCCTGCGGCGTCGACGTCGGTGGGGATGCGCGATGCCGAGAAGCTCGACGAGCGGTCCACGCGAGAGAAGGACGCGGCGGGCTTCGGTGCGGCGGAAGTCTGGGCCAGCTCCTTCTCGGCGGGGCTGGTGGAGGTGTTCTGATCCTGAGTTGCCATGACTTTTCCTTCGTCTCACGTGGTTCCGGCTGCGAGACCTGTCGGCCGTGCCGGGAGCGTGGTTGGTCGCTCACAGGTAAGACGTGCGGGGCACGCCGATCGTCACAAATTCGTCGAAGAATTTTCTCGCCGCCCTCGAGGGGCCGCCTAGGTTGGAGGACATGACCTCGGCCCCCGCCCCCGTCCGCGATCTCGGCGGTCGCACGATTCTCGTCACCGGCGCGAATGCGGGGATCGGCTACTGGTGCGCCGAACAGCTCGCCGCCCGCGGCGCCAGGGTGCTGCTCGGCTGCCGATCGGTCGACCGGGCCGAGGTCGCGGCATCGTCGATCCGCGCCCACGCGCAGGGCGCCGACGTCGGCGTCCTCCCCCTCGATCTGGGCTCGCTCGACGGGATCTCAGCGGCCGCGGCGTCGGTCGACGAGCGGCTCGATGCGGTCATCTGCAACGCGGGGATCAAGGCGGCCGACCGCCGCGCGCGCACCGCCGACGGGCTGGATCTGATGGTCGGGACGAACGCCCTCGGCCACTTCGCCCTGCTCGCGCAGCTCGGCGCGGTGCTCGCGGAGGACGCGCGCGTCGTGGCCGTCGGTTCGCTGGCCCACCGTTTCGCAGAGATCGACCCGGCGACGCTCGGCCAGCCGTGGACCGGGGCGTCGCTGCGTCAGTACGGCCGCTCGAAGGCCGCGCTCATGGCGTACGCGTTCGAGCTCGACCGGCGATGGCGAGGGACCGCGCGCGCCGCACTGTGCGCGCATCCGGGATACGCGGTCGACCCGCTCACCCCGCATCGCCCCGGTCTCGCCGAGGTGTCGGGCCTCTCCCGCACCCTGGCAGGGCTCAGTCGACCGCTCGTGCAGGGAAAGGACGCGGGCGCCGCGCCGATCGTGCACGCGGCGGTGTCGGCCGATGCGACCGGGGGCGACTACTGGGGCCCGGGAGGCCTGCTCGAGTTCCGCGGTGCACCTGCCCGCGTGCGAGCCAGCGAGCAGGTGCGCTCCGCCGAGGTGGGCGCCGCGCTCTGGTCGGCGGCCGAGGAGCTGGCCGGGGTGCGGTTCGACGCCTGACCGCGCTGCGGTCAGCTCGCCCGTCAGGCGCGACGCGTCATGCGGCGCCGAGTGCCGGGATCTCGTCGAGCGAGCGGAAGACCGGAAGCCCCCGTTCCCGTGCGATCTCGACGTCCTTGTCGGCACCCGAGGACTCACCGGGCAGGCGGAGGACGGCGTCGCAGTGCTGCAGCAGTCGGTGTGCGGTCTCGTACATGACATCGCCGTCGGTCGCGGAGTTCTCGTCGAGGCCTCGCAGGATCGGCAGAGCGACCCACTCCCCGATCATCGGGACGTGTCCGAGCCGGTGGATGGGCGCTGCGGCCTGCTCGAGGATCTCGAGATTGCGGGCGATGAGGGCGGGGTCGCCGCCGGTTCCCGAGCGGTAGGGGCCGGCGATCAGGATCAGGAGTGGTGTCGTCATGAAGAAGACTGTAACGTTAACCGTGCAAGAACGTGCAACTTCGTGAGATAACAAGAATGGACGGGGTCGGATGCTGGGCGCACAGCGCAAGGATCACCTGCGGGAGATCCTCCGCACGGACGGTCGGGTGGTGGCGAAGGACGTCGCCTCGGCCCTCGGGGTCTCGGAGGACTCCATCCGCCGCGACCTCAGAGAACTCGCCGAGGCCGGCGAGCTGGTGCGCGTCTACGGAGGCGCCCTGCCGATCGCCCCGGCGGACAGGCCCGTCGATCAGCGCTCATCCCTCGCCACCGCGAGCAAGGAGAGAGTGGCGTCTCGGGCCGTCTCCCTGATCGAGCCGGGGTCGACGATCGTGCTCGACGCCGGCACCACCACTCTCGCGATGGCGCGGATGCTGCCCCACGGCGCCGACCTCACCGTCATCACCCCGAGCCCCGCGGTGGCGCTCGCCGCCGCCGAGCACTCGGCGGCGCGCATCATCATGATCGGGGGCGAGCTCGCACGATTCTCGATGGTCGCCGGCGGACCGCTGGCCATGGAAGCGCTGCAGCACCTCGCGGCCGACCTCTTCTTCCTCGGCGTGACGGGCATCGATCCGGTGCACGGACTCACCACCGGCGACCTCGACGACGCCGTCACCAAGAGGGCCATCTCCACCCGGTGCTCGCAGACCTTCGCACTCGGCAGCGAGGAGAAGATCGGAGCGACCTCGCGCTTCCCGGTGCTCGACCTCGACGCCGTCGCCGGCGTGATCGTCGATCCTCTCGATGAGAACCGGGCTGTCGTCGAGATCGCGGAGCGCGTCGCTGTGCTGCGCTGAGCCCACGACCGAGCGGGTCAGGTGATCGTCGCCACGACGACCGTCGATGCCATGATCGCGACCATCGCAGCGGCGATCGCATCATTCACGGCCGTGGCGACGGCATCCCCGGCCGGCGACCCCGCGGTGAGCTGCTCGATCCTCTTCTTGAGGTCGCGTGCCGAGAGTCCTCCGCACTCGGCACGAAGGATCGCATGCGCGGCATTGAGATTCTGCAGGATCGAGAGCAGCGACAGGTCGGCCTGCGTCGGGGCGGCGGTTCCGGCGAGCACAGCGGCGAGCCGCGCACGCAGCAGCTGCTCGCGAGCGGGGTCGGACTCGGGAGTGCGTGCCGATCCCCAGCCGAAGAATCCGCGCTCCCCGCGCACGAGGACTCCCTGCACGACGAGCGACTCGACGACGATCTCGAGCGGATCGAGCTTCGGCCACACGACCAGGGACTGCAGACGTTTGCCTCGCATCGGCACGAGACGGTGCAGGGTGGTGTCGAGGATCGGGTTGCCCGTGGGTTCGGTCGACACGACGTCGACGACCGGATGCCTGTCCTGCGAGAACGAGATGCGCCCGTGCAGGGCGAGGTCGACCAGCACCGCAGCGACCTCGCCATAGAGGCGGTTGCCGCTCACCGCGCTCTCGACGCGGCCGTCGGGCCGAAGCAACAGCATGTGGAGTTCCTCGACGATCAGCATGCATCCACGCTATGAGCCGCCGCGCGCCGCGGCATCCCCCGCACGGATGACTTCGGGATGCCGCAGGACTCGAGTCCGCGCGATGTCAACCCCGTCGCCCGGGACGCGCCTCCTCCCTAGTGTTCCGGGATGACCTCCGACACCGCCCGCGCGCAGGAGAAGCCCACCCGGCTTCGCCGCGCCATCACCGGACCCCTCCTCTTCGCCTTCATCCTCGGCGATGTCCTCGGCGCCGGCATCTACGCCCTGATGGGCGTGCTGTCCGAGAAGGTCGGCGGGATGCTGTGGGCTCCGCTGCTGCTGGCCCTGCTCCTCGCTCTCCTCACCGCCGGCTCGTACGCCGAGCTCGTCACCAAGTACCCGCGCGCGGGCGGAGCATCCGTCTTCGCCGAGCGCGCCTTCCACAGCCCGGTGGTGTCGTTCCTCGTCGGGTTCAGCATGCTCGCGGCCGGAGTGACCAGCGCCGCGGGCCTCGCGATCGCCTTCGCCGGCGACTACCTCGGCACCTTCTTCGACCTGCCGACGATCCCCGTCGCGATCGTGTTCCTCGCCGTCGTCGCGGCGCTCAACGCCCGCGGCATCCGGGAATCCCTGGGGGCGAACCTGGTGATGACGGCGATCGAGCTGAGCGGTCTCGTGATCGTCATCGCCGTGGTGGGCGTGTTCGTGGCCGGAGGCGGTGGCGACGCCT
Source organism: Microbacterium foliorum (assembly GCF_003367705.1). Lineage (NCBI taxonomy): Bacteria > Bacillati > Actinomycetota > Actinomycetes > Micrococcales > Microbacteriaceae > Microbacterium > Microbacterium foliorum. Next base: position 3,382,698 of record NZ_CP031425.1, read on the forward strand.
CACGCCTGACCCAGACCCCCGAGGGCACTCCCGCGGCCATGGCCGTGCTCGCCGGAGCCGTCATCGCCTACTACTCCTTCGTGGGCTTCGAGACCTCGGCCAACATGATCGAAGAGGTGAAGAACCCGCGCCGCACGTACCCGCGCGCACTTTTCGGCGCACTGTTCACCGCGGGTGCGGTCTACGTGCTGGTCGGCATCGCGAGTTCGATCGCGCTGCCCGCCTCGGACCTGCAGGAGTCGAGCGGCCCGCTGCTCTCGGTCGTCGAGGCGGCGGGTGCCAGCATCCCCTCCTGGCTGTTCAGCCTGATCGCCCTGGTCGCGGTCGCCAACGGCGCCCTGCTCACCATGATCATGGTGAGTCGTCTCACCTACGGCATGGCCGAGCAGAACCTGCTGCCCTCGGTGCTCGGTCGGGTGCTGCCCGGGCGCAAGACCCCGTGGGTCGCCATTCTCACCACCACCCTCGTCGCGATGGGACTGACCCTGGTCGGCGATCTGGCGACGCTCGCCGAAACGGTCGTGCTTCTGCTGCTGATCGTGTTCCTCAGCGTCAACGTGTCGGTGCTCGTGCTGCGCCGCGATCGGGTGGAGCACGACCACTTCCGCATCTGGACGGTCATCCCCGTGCTCGGCATCGGGTCGTGCATCCTGCTGCTCACCCAGCAGCGCCCCGCCGTGTGGCTGTTCGGCGGCATCCTGCTCGCCGTCGGGGGCGTCCTCTACCTGCTCGCACGCTGGGGCAGGAATCGCGCCGCAGCCCGCACCGGTTCCCCGTCCGCCACCACCGATACCCGCACCACCACGGAGGAGAATCATGACAACCACTGACCGCACCCCGGAACCGGACCACGAGATGACCAGCGAAGAGAAGCGGCACGATCAGTTGACCGCCGCGCCGGAGGCGACCGAGGCCGATGCCGCGCCGCGCATCGAGGTGTCGGAGCACGACGGCACCACACGCATCGACATCGCGCCGGATGCCGCCGTGCGACCGGGTCCCGGGCCCGGCGTCGACACCGACGACTGAGAGCCGGTCGCGAGCGCGCCGCGCGGGATTCCCTGTCCTCTCGACACCCCGCATCAGCCTCTCGTCGACGAACCTGTGCTGAGATGGGCACGTGATGATGCCCTACGACTCCGGCAACGCGCCCCGGAGCTTCGTGTACCACCCCGTGTTCCAGACGATCGTGATCGTCGCCATCCTGCTCGTCGGACCCGTGCTGCTGGTGATCGGATCGTCGATGAACGCCGCCGACCGAGAGCCCGTCGCGAGCGGCTCTCGCACGACGGGAACGGTGGTCGAAGTGAACGACGGGGCCGAGGCCTCCACGCACAACTTCAGGGTCGAGTACTTCGCCGGCGACACGTCATCGCATTCGGTCTGGGCCGACTGGGCGCCCGACGAGAAGCCCGCTCTGGGAAGCAGCGTCACGGTCATCTACAGCACTGCTGAACCGAGCGCGGCCGTGGTCGAGGGCCACGGGACCCCGGGCCGCACGGTCACGGGGCTGGGCGGACTGCTCACCGTCGTGTCCGTCGTACTCATCGTCGTCATGGCCTCCGGCTTCGCGAAAGGAAGAGCCCGGCGCCGACGGGCCGACTGACGCGACGGCGAGTCTGGTCAGCTCGACGCAGACCGCGATTCCACGACTCCCGAACTCAGCGCTCGGGGGTCACAGCCAGCCCTTGCGCTTGAACGCCCAGTAGAGGCCGAGGCCCATCGCCAGCATGAGTCCGATGGCCATCGGGTAGCCGAGCACCCAGTGCAGCTCGGGCATGTGATCGAAGTTCATCCCGTAGACCGTGCCGACGAGGGTCGGTGCGAAGAGGATCGCGGCCCATCCCGAGATCTTCTTCACCTCGTCGTTCTGACGGATGCTCAGCTCGGTCATGCGCCGCATCTCCTCGTTCTGCCGACGCGCGACGATGGTCGACTCGACGGTCAGGGCGTTGTCGAGCACGGTGCGGAACGTGTTCGCCCGCTCGGAGATGCGCAGGGTGTGGTCGAGCACATCGCGCAGGTAGCGCTGCAGCTCCTCGTCGGCCTCGTGCTCGGGCGAGCCGCGCAGCAGAGAATCGAGCATCCCGGCGAGCGGCTGCACCGCGCGCTGGAAGTCGATGACCTCGCGCCCCAGCTCGTAGATGCGCTGCGTCGCATCGATGCCGTCTTCGAACAGCTGACCCTCGATCTCGTCGATGTCGTTCTCGAGACCTGCGAGCACCGGGGCGTACTCGTCGACGACCTCGTCGAGGATCGCGTAGAGCACCGCCCCGGCGCCGAGACGGAGCAGCGCGGGGTCGCCTTCGAGGCGGTGGCGCACGCGGCCGAGATCGGGCGACTCGGCGTGCCGGATCGTGACGACGAAGTCCGGCCCCACGAGCAGATGGATCTCGCCGAACTCGACCTCCTCCGTCTCATCGAGGTAGCGCGCCGAGCGCAGCACCATGAAGAGGACGTCGCCGTACCGTTCGAGCTTCGAGCGCTGATGCCCCGACAGGGCGTCCTCGACCACGAGCGCATGGATGCCGAACTCGTCGGCGACCTCGCGGATCTCCGCCTCGCTCGGACGATAGAGACCGATCCAGCTCATCCCGCCGCGTTCGCGCATGGCCTCGAACGTCTCGCTCAGGCTGCGCGGATTCTCGGTGCGGACGCCGTCGACGTAGATCGCGTTGTCGATGATGGCCATGGCCGCCCTCTCTCCCGACCCGGTCGCGCAGCGGCCGGGTGCGTCCGAATCAGCCCTCAGGCGGTGCGACGCAGGGAAGCGCGGCGTTCGCGATCTCCTGGTGGTACTGCTCGGCGGTGAACGGCAGACCGAAGTCCGGTGCCGTCTGCCCCTCGGCCGCCGGAGCCTTGGAAGCGAGGGCCGCCAGCTCCCATGCGAGATGCATCGCGGTGGTGCCACCGGTGGTCGAATCGTTCAGCACGACGGCCACGGTGAACCCGGTCGCGGGGTCGGAGAAAGCCGACGTCTGGTACCCGGGCGTCCATCCGGACTGACCGATCATCGAGCCGACGAGGAGTGCGCCTCCGGTCGCCTGGAACCAGGACGGGGCGTCAGGAGCCTGCGGCAGCGGTGACCCGAAGCGGTTGGGCTCCTTCTTCGTCCGCAGCACCTGGGCGGCCTCGGCCTGCATGTAGCGGCCGAGGTCATCGATCGTGGAGACCACCCCGGAGTCGGTGAAGCCGGTGCTCGACGAAAGAGTCGTGATGTCGACCGGGGCGGCGCAGTCGTATCCGCCCTCGACGGGGGTGAGGTAGTGCCCGTCCATCACCGGTCCCGTGGAGGGCGCCGCCGGCGCGGGCGACGGCAGCGAGGTGTTCGAGAGCGCGAGCGGCCGGGTGACGTACGCGGAGATGAGCTCGGATGCCGTCATCCCCGACGCACGCTCGAGAGCGAGCCCGAGCAGCAGGTATCCCGCATCGGAGTTCGTGTAGGTGGTGTGCGGGGTGGCCCGCGGTGCGCCGAGTCCGTACGACGCCAGCTCGAGCGGCGCCCACACCCGCTCGGGGGTGGTCTTCCAGGCGGCCTGCGCGATGGCCTCGGACGAGCCGAGCCCGCTCGTGCTGTTGCAGAGGTCCAGAAGGGTGATGTCCGTCAGGTCCGGAACGCCGGACACATGGTCGGGCACCGGGTCGTCGAGACCGACGATGCCCTCGTCCGCGAGGCCGTAGAGCACGTCGCACGTCATGAGCCTCGTCATGTCGGAGACGCGGAAGGCCATGTCGGTCGTGATCTCGGCGCCCGCTCCCGGGTCCTGAGTGCCCACGCCGGCGACCCAGCTCCCGCTCCAGGGCGCCCAGACGCCGACCACCGCACCCGAGGCGCCGGAGGCGGCGAGCGCGTTCGCGACGGCATCCTGCATCGCCGTGACCGTGTCGGCGGGGAAGTCGCCGTCGACCTGCGCCGGGGGCTGGTAGCTGAACTCCGGCTCGGACGACGTGCATCCGGTGAGGAAGAGTCCGAGCACGGCGACGCCGGCCGCTGCGGCGCGGAACCTGCGTGACGAGAGAAGCTGCATGAAAGGGGACCCCCGGAAGACGTGTCTCCCGAGTCTAGAACGCGGATCCTGAAAGATCGCATCGCGGCGGCGCGTTTAGGGTGAGGACCATGCCGCACATCTTCGATGCCGACGTCGTCTCGGCGATCCTCCGCCACATGAACGGCGACCACCGCGACGACAACCTGCTCATCACCCGCGCCTTCACCGGGGCCGACGGGCGCGAGATCACGGATGCCATGATGACCGGTCTCGACGGCGACAGCGGCGCCTGGGAGGTCACCGGCGACAGTGGCGTCTCTGAGCTGCGCATCGCCTGGCCGTCCGGGCCGATCACTGAGCGCGCGGCCGTCCGCCGCGAGGTCGTCGCCCTGTACGACCTCGCGTGCGCGCGGCTGGGGGTCGAACCGCGCCCGCACGCGTGACGCGGTGAGATCGAGGGTTCCGTTTGAGGTTAGGCAACCCTTACACTGAGGTCATGTCCGAGATCCTCTCCTTCTCCGCCGCCCTCCGGGAACGCTCCTCCGGTTCGCACTCGCGCAGTGAGGGAGCGGGCTTCATGTCCGACCTGCTCAAGGGCGAGGGCTCCCGCGAGGACTACATCGCTCTCGTCGCCCAGCACTACTTCATCTACGAGGCGCTCGAGGGCGCGGGCGAGCGCATGCGCAGAGACCCCGTGGCATCGGTGTTCCTCAGCGACAAGCTGACCCGCCTTCCTGCGCTCGAGGCCGACCTCGGCTTCCTGCTCGGCGCCGACTGGCGAGACCTGATCGTCGCGCTGCCCACCACGCAGCGCTATGTCGAGCGCATCCGTCAGGTGGGGGCGACCTGGGCGGGCGGTTTCGTGGCCCACCACTACACCCGCTACCTCGGCGACCTGTCGGGCGGAGTCTTCATCGGGCGCGTGATGGCCCGCCACTTCGGCTTCGAGACCAATGGCATCGGGTTCTACCTCTTCGACGACATCGCCGACCCCGCCGCGTTCAAGGACGTCTACCGCGAGCAGCTCGACGCCGCCCCCTGGGACGACGCCGAGCGCGAGCGCGTGATCGACGAGGTCCTGCTCGCCTACCGCTTCAACACCGAGCTCTTCGAGGATCTCGACCGGGCGCGCCTCGTCGCCTGAGTCCTCACTCCCGCTCGCGCATCGCCGCCTGAGTCCTGACTCCCGCTCGCCGAGCGACGGAGACCCCGCCCGTTGAGCGAGGGAGCGCAGCAACCCAGACCCCGCCCGTTGAGCGAGGGAGCGCAGCGACCCAGACCCCGCCCGTTGAGCGAGGGAGCGCAGCAACCCAGACCCCGCCCGTTGAGCGAGGGAGCCCAGCGACCCAGACCCCGCCCGTTGAGCGAGGGAGCGCAGCGACCGAGACGAAACGCGTCAGGCCGTGCCGACCTCGGGGGTGGATGCCGCGAGCCAGGCGTCGCGCATGAAACGACGCACGTCCTCGTCGACCCGGATGTCGCTCGGCCGCAGGGCCCGCGACAGGTAGAGGCCGTCGAGCGCGGTGAGACGCGAGAGCGCCACGTAGGTCTGTCCCGGTGCGAACGCGCCGGATCCCAGGTCGATGATCGCGCGATCGTAGGTCTTGCCCTGTGACTTGTGGATCGTCACAGCCCACGCCAGTCGCAGCGGGAACTGCGTGAACTCGGCGATCACGTCGCGTGACAGCTTCTTGGTGCTGGGCTCGTACGAGTAGCGGAAACGCTCCCACACGGCCGGTTCGACATCGACCTCGTCGCCGTCGATCTCGACGCGCACGGTCTCGCCGAGAATGCGCACCACCGTGCCGATCGTGCCGTTGACCCACCGTGGCGGCTCCCCCGACATCGATGTGTCGTTGCGCAGGAACATCACCTGGGCGCCGATCTTGAGCTTCAGCTCGGATTCGGCGGGCAGGGACGCCTCCCCGCGACCGAACTCGCCGTTCACCTCCGCCTTCGCAGTCTGCTCCTTGCCCGGCAACGCGGCGAGGTGACGGCTGTTGATCGTGTTCACGATGTCGTTGCGAGTGGCGAGGGTGATCATCGGCACCTCCCCCGGCTCGGGGTCAGGGGGCGTGCGCGCACCCTGGGCGTTCAGCACTCCCGCGATCTCGGCGGTCACCCGGCCGTAGCGCACCGCGTTCAGCATGGCCTTGAATCCGTCATCCGACTGCCGGTGGATCTGCACCAGCTCGCGCACGTGCAGCTCGGCGCGCGTATCGACCGCGAACAGTCCGCCGTCATCGTCCTGCGCGTCTCCCCCGCCCGATCCCGCCCAGACCTTGGCGTCGAAGAACCAGAACGACCGGTAGTGGTCTTTCACGTAGCGCAGCTCGTCGCCCCGCGGCGGCACCGGTGCGAGCTGGTACGGGTCGCCGAACATGACGATCTGCACGCCGCCGAACGGGATGCCGCGCTTGCCGCGGGCCTGCCGCAGCGAGCGGTCCATGGCGTCCATCAGGTCGGCGTTGACCATCGAGATCTCGTCGATGACGAGGGTCTCGATCGCGTTGAGGATGCGGCGGGTGTTGTCGTTCTGCTCGATGTCGGAATCGCCGATCAGACCGATCGGCAGCCGGAACAGCGAATGGATCGTCTGCCCCTCGACGTTCAGGGCGGCGACGCCGGTGGGCGCGCAGATCGCGATCTGCTTCTTCGTGTTCCACGAGAAGTACTGCAGCAGGGTGGACTTGCCGGTGCCCGCACGGCCGGTGATGAAGACATGCTCGCCGGTGTCCTCGATCAGTCGGAACAGCTCTTGCTGCTCTTCGGACAAAGCGGGAAGCGACACGGTTCTCTCACACGGGAAGACGACGGGAAACGCGCACGACGGCGCGCTCCCCATGCTACGGGTGGTCGCGGCGCGGCATCCGTCGGACACAGCCGATCGGCCCGTCACACAGCGACGCGGCGCACGGCTCCATCCCAGGGCGTCCTCCTAGACTGACGCCATGCAGCAGGTCGAGACGAAGGCGCCCCGGCGCTCCCGTCTTGCCGCCGATCTCGCACTGCTCGCAGTGATCGGCCTCGTGCTCGTCGCCGCGCTCGGAGCCGGCGGAGCGACGCTGTACCGCCAGTTCTACGGTCCCTCCGCGTTCGTCGTGCGCTACCTCGACCTCCTCTCGGAGGGACGAGCCGCCGACGCCCTCCGCGTGCCCGGCGTCGCGATCGACCGCGAGACCCTGCAGAGCGCGGGCATCGGCGCGACCGCCTCCGAAGCGCTGCTGCGGCACTCCGCGCTCGCGCCGCTGACCGACGTCGAGGTCGTCTCAGAGGAGTCGGACGGCGACGGGACCGCCGTGACCGTCTCGTACCGCGCGGGTGATCATGAGGGAACCACGACGTTCGCGGTCGCGCAGGACGGATGGGCCGGGGTCACCCCCAACTGGCGCTTCACGACGAGCCCCCTCGCCGTGGTCGATCTCACGTTGCGCGGCGCCGACCAGTTCGCTGTGAACGGCTTCGAGATGGATCGGCGTCAGGTGTCGCCCGCGGGCGCGGAGGCCGCACCGCTCGACCCCCTGCCGCTGCTGGTGTTCACCCCCGGGCTGTATGCCGTGACCGTCGACACCGCCATCGCGAAGTCCGACGGCGTCGGCGTCCTCGCGGACAGCCCCCTCGCCACGACCCCCGTCGATCTGCAGACCGATCCGACCGAGGAGTTCGTCTCGGTCGTGCAGCAGCGGGTCGAGGAGTTCCTCACCGCGTGCACGTCGCAGCAGGTGCTGCAGCCCACGGCCTGCCCGTTCGGCCTCGAGGTGTCGAACCGCATCGCCTCGCTGCCGACGTGGTCGATCGCCGATCAGCCGCAGGTGACCGTGGTTCCCGACGGCGGCCACTGGAAGATCCCGCCGACGGATGCCGTCGCGCACGTCGAAGTCAAGATCCGCTCGCTCTTCGACGGCTCGATCCAGGAGGTCTCGGAGGACGTGGCCTTCCAGGTCGACGGCTCGGTCACCATCCTCCCCGACGGCTCGGCGTCGATCCGCATCGGCTCTCCCGGCGAGGACGAGCCCGAGGACTGACACCGAGCCGGTGCGTCAGCACGTCAGGCCGCGTCGTGCGCTGCCAGCACGTCAGGCCGCGTCAGCGCGTCGCGCGCTCGACGTCGCGGCGGTCGCGCTCGGCGAGGGCCGCGAGCTTCGCGTTGTACTCCTCGAGCTCGGCCTCGCCGGTGCGGTCTGCATGCCGATCCCGGCGCTTCTGCAGCTTGGTGTCGCTGCGGCTCCACTGGATCGCGACGGTGATCGCGAGGATCAGTGTCGGGATCTCACCGATCGACCACGCGATGCCACCACCGATGTACTGGTCATCCATCGGCGAGGGACCCCAGGTGCGCCCCATCGAGCCGAACCAGTCCGCGACCATCAGCCCCTCCTGCATCATGATCGCGACACCGAAGAACGCGTGCATGGCCATGATCGCGATGAGCGTGATGAGCCGCCCGGGGTACGGCAGCCGGTAGGGCACGGGGTCCGCGCCCACCAGGCTCATCACGAACAGGTAGCCCGAGATCAGGAAGTGCGCGACCATCCACTCGTGACCGAGGTGCTCGTACATCGACCAGCGCACCAGATCGGTGAAGTAGAAGGCCCACAGCGACAGGATGAAGATGCCCGCCGCGACGAACGGATGCGTGACCACCCGCGAGAACGGGGAGTGCACCGCCCACATGATCCACTCGCGTCCGCCGCGCGTGCCGTCGTCGCGCTTGTGGATCGCACGCAGCGCCAGGGTGATCGGTGCTCCCGAGACGAGCAGCAGCGGGATCGCCATCGACAGCATCATGTGCCCGAGCATGTGCACGCTGAACAGGTACTCCTGGTAGGCGTTGATCGGCCCGCCCGTGACCCAGAGCAGCAGCAGCATGCCCAGCACCCAGAACACCGTGCGATGGATCGGCCACCGGTCGCCACGGCGACGCAGCCGGCGCACACCCGCCAGATAGAGGAACAGGCCGAAGCCGACGGCGACCAGCCAGAGCACGTCGATGTCCCAGGCGGTGAACCAGCGGTCGATCGTGAACTCGGGCGGCAGCGGGGAGCGCGTGAGGTTCTCGGCGGGAGTCTGCACGAAGGCCTGCTCCTCGCCGGTCGGCGGGGGTGTGCGCGCGAGGGCGGCGGCCGCCCCCGACGCGAGGCCCATCAGCGTGATCTCGCCGAGCACCAGCATCCAGAACCAGCGCGATGCGTTCGCGCCGTCGAGGCGGGGGATCAGACGGATGCGGTACCAGGCGCCGAACAGGCCCATGGCTGTGAGCAGCACGACCTTGAGGAGCAGGATCGTGCCGTACGGCGTCCACAGCTGCGAGATGTCTCCGAGCGCGACGAACGAGCGGGCCACCCCCGAGACCGCGACGACCACGAAGGCCGCGATCGCGAGGCTCGAGTAGCGACGCACCAGGTCGGCGGTGCGGATGCCCGAGCGATCGCGCAGGATCACGACGAGCAGCAGACCGCCGAGCCAGACCGCCGCGCCGATCGTGTGCAGCAGGATCGAGTTCACCGCGATGTTGTGACCCGCGAGATCGCCCGAGTGCCCCTGGGTCGCCAACGGCAGGAAGGATGCGGCGGCGAGCAGCGCCGTGATGAGCGTGGGGGTCCAGGTGCGCCAGGCGAAGGCCAGCACGGTGATGATCGACCCCATGATCGTCGTGATCAGCCAGGACTGCCCCAGCGGCAGCTCGAGCAGGAACCGGCCGAGCTGTTCGCCGAACTCCCGCTCGGCGCTGAGCTGCGGGTTGAACGCGGCCATGAAGGTGAAGAATCCGCCGATGCCGGCGGAGACCGTGAAGACGGCCGCCCCGGCCGACGCGACGTTGAGGGCGGTGTCGAACGACTTCTCCTCGCTGCGCAGCGCGAACAGCGCGAGCACGAGGGATCCGAGCATCGCCGCCGAGGCGATGTTCATGACCAGCTTGGCGATCGGCGTCGCCCAGCGCACGAACGGACCGGGATCCTGCAGCAGCAGCGGTGCGGCTCCGCCACCGATCACGAGAGCGGCGACGACCGCGATCAGACCGCCCGCGAGCAGCAGACCGATGCCCGCCGCGCGATACGCGGAGCGGGTCGGGGTCTGCGCGACACGGGCACTCACACGTCAAGCCTAAGCCGCGCTGTCGTGGTGGGAGCACGAAGGCCGCCCCCGACGCATCGGGAGCGGCCTTCGAACAGGAGCAGTCTTACTTGACGGCAGCCTTGAGCTTGGAACCAGCGGTCACCTTGACGCGGTGGCCGGCCGGGATCTTGATCTCGGCACCGGTCTGCGGGTTGCGTCCCGTGCGAGCCGCGGTCGCGACCTGCTCGAACGAGATCCAGCCCGGGATCGAGACCTTGCTGCCCTTGGCAACAGCGTCGGAGACCGAGGAGAACAGCGCGTCGAGGACACCCGAGACGGTGGCCTGGCTCTGGCCGGTGGCAGAAGCGATGCTCGCGACGAGCTCGGTCTTGGTGATGGACTTGTCAGCCATGTCATCCTCCAGCGACGAGTGTTCCGTCGCATCGTTGTGTGTGTCGGGGCGGACGCCCCTGGTCGAGTGACCGCCTTGAATGTATCAACGACCACCCACATTTCCGCGTCATTTCGCGGGTTTTGGGGTTTTGGGCGGCGTGTCGTGGTGCAGAAGTGACGAATGTGACTCGTGAGACGTCGATTCCGCTCTCCGCGTGTCCGCGCCGCGTGGGCTCGCCGCGTCGCTCTCGCCGCGTGGGCTCGCCGCGTGGGCGTAGAACTCCCCGACGGGCGGAGAACTCGGCGTGAGGCGGAACGACAGCGCGACAGCGTCCTCCCGACGGCGAGAAGTCCGCCACAGGCGGAGGGCTGTCCGACGGGCGGCGAGCTCCCCGACGGGCGGAGAACTCCCCGACGGGCGGAGAACTCCCGCCAGGAGGTCAGCCCACTGGGGAGAAGTCCGCCCGAGACCGTGCTCCTCACGCCGCGAGATGACGCCGCTGCGCGACAGCGGCGAGAATCAGGCTCTGCACCTCAGGCCATCCGTGCATCAGCTGCTCATAGCCGATGCGGATCACGTGATACCCCCGGAGCATCAGTTCGGCGTCGTGGGCGATATCGCTCGATCGCTGCGGCCCGACGTGGTGTCCGCCGTCGATCTGGATGACGAGTCTCTCGCCGATGAGAAAGTCCACCCGGTGGCCGAGGATCCACACCTGCGGGACGATCGGCACGTTCAGCCATCCGAGCCTCGTCCGGAAGATCGTCTCGGTGCCGGCATCCGCGAACGGCGTCGCCTCGCTCAGCATCCGACGTGCCTGCGGCGTCAACGACGCCTCCGCAAGCACATCCGGGTCCACGACGCGCTGTCGCAACGCCGACTCCCAGGTCGCGAGCGCGTCTTCGTGCGACTGGCATCGCGCCACCAGGATCAGCGCGTTCTCGAGCGAGTCCTCGAGCAGATCCGGATCTCGCGGAAAGGTCGGCCGACTCCAATGGACGACTCCTCGCGCCGAGTTCGCGTGCCCCGACTTCGCAGGAGCGGCGACGTGGACCGCGGGTGCCGACGTCACCCAGAGCCCTTTCCGAGCGCAGACGGTGATGCAGCTGATCACCACGCCTCGCTTGGCTGCGGCGACCAGCATCGGATCCGCACCGCGAACCGCCACCCACCCCCGGCAGACCGAGAACACGCGGCCCTCGCGGACCGCGCGTCGCAGTGCATGCTCGGTCACCCCGTCTCTCCGCAGGGTCCGAACGCGGGCGACCCCTCCTCTTTCGCCGAGTGCCGCTTCCACATCCATCCGTCGATGATGCCGTTCGGGCAGCATCCGCACGGTCGTGCATCTCAGCATCTGTGAATGACATCGCGGTCGCCCGCCTCGTGCAGGAGCTCTCGTGAACATAGCTCCCTCCCCGACCGGCGGGGAACTCCCCGACGGGCGGAGAACTCCCCCACCGGCGGAGAACTCCGGCCAGGGAGTCCGCCCACCGCGGAGAAGTCCGCCCCATGACGCGGGGGACCAGAGGGGGGACCAGACCGGCGGAACTCCCCCACCGGCGGAGAACTCCCCCACGGGCGGAGCAATCGGGCCAGGGAGTCCGCCCACCGGGGAGAAATCCGCCCCATGACGAGGGGGACCAGAGGGGGGACCAGACCGGCGGAACTCCCCCCGGCGGAGAACTCCCCGACCGGCGGAGAACTCCGGCCAGGGAGTCCGCCCACCGGGGAGAAGTCCGCCCCATGACGAGGGGGACCAGCCCGGCGGAGGAGTCCGCCCGGACGCAGGGGCAGGCGCTGCGGCGTCAGGGCTCGGCAGGCGTCGCGGAGAGTGCGCCGTCGTCGTCGCGGGCCGCTGCCGCTGCTGCTCGGCGCGTCGCGCGACGGGTTCGCGTCTCCTTCGAGAGCGGATAGCGGGCATCGAGTCGCGGTTCGAGGACGATGCGGCGCAGCGCAGTGAGGATCGCGTACCCGCCCACCCAATATGAGAGGAAGAGCACGACCCCGTACGAGAACGTGAAGCTGAGCAGGGTGCAGACGATGCCCACGCCGACGTACAGCCACGTCCAGGCGTGCGCGATCCGATCACGCGAGGCCTGCTGCTCGTCCGCCCGCTGCTGCAGCGAGTCGACACGACTGCTGAGCATCTCATCATCGATCTCGGCGAACAGGTCTCGCACGGGCACCTGCAGCGCATCCGCGACCAGTGACAGCGTCTCGAGACTGGCATCCTGCCCGGCCTCCAGCCGCTGCACGGTTCTGAGCCCTACGCCGCTCTCGTTCGCGAGCCGTTCCTGTGTCCATCCCTGCGCCTGGCGCAGAGCGGTGATCCGTGTCGTGTTCATGTTCTCCATGCTCCTCAGCACCTGCGATCGGCCGCCACGCCACCGGGCCGCCACCTGGCCGCCACTCCTCCGCCATCAGCCCGCCATCGCCCCGCCGCCGCCCGCCGCATCCATGGCCATCGCACCCGCCTCATCCAGGTGTGTCAGATCACCTTCGCACGGCGACGGAGCTGCCGCCCGTCCGGCGATGGGGCTGCCTGCCCGTCCGACGGTGGGGCTGTCCGCCCGTCCGACGGTGAAGCTGCCGCGCGTCCGGCGGCGAAATCCCCGATTGGCGGATGACTTCGGGCGCAAGGATCAGCCGACCGGGGAGAAGTCCGCCCATCAGCGGGACAGCCACACGGGCGGGGCAGCCACACGAGCGGAGACGGCGAAAGGGGCGGGACAACCACCACGAGCGGAACAGCCACACGAGCGGAACAGCCACACCGGCAGGACAGCCACACGGACGGAGACGGCGAAAGGGGCGGGACAGCCACACGGACGGGGCAGCCACACCGGCAGAACAGCCACACGGGCGGAGACGGCGAAAGGGGCGAGGATCCGAAGATCCTCGCCCCTTTCGGCTCGTCTGCTGAGACTTACCAGCTCGACTTGGTGACACCCGGCAGCTCGCCACGGTGTGCCATGTCACGGAAGCGGACACGCGAGATGCCGAACTTCGTGAGGACACCGCGGGGGCGGCCGTCGATGACGTCGCGCGAACGCACGCGAGCCGGCGACGCGTTGCGCGGCAGCTTCTGCAGTCCGACGCGTGCGGCCTCGCGGGCCTCGTCGGTGGCGTTCGGGTCGACCAGGGTCTTCTTCAGCTCGGCGCGACGCTCTGCGTAACGCTCGACGATGACCTTGCGCTGCTCGTTGCGAGCGATCTTGCTCTTCTTAGCCATTGATCAACGCTCCTCTCGGAATTCGACGTGCTGACGGATGACCGGGTCGTACTTCTTCAGCACGAGACGGTCGGGGGTGTTGCGGCGGTTCTTCTTCGTCACGTACGTGTAACCCGTACCTGCCGTCGAGCGCAGCTTGATGATCGGACGTACGTCCTGAGCCTTCTTGGCCATTAGAGCTTCACACCCTTCGCCTGGAGGTCCTTGACCACGTTCTCGATGCCGCGGACGTCGATCACCTTGATGCCCTTGGCGGACACGTTGAGGGTGATCTTACGACCGAGCGAAGCGACGAAATAGGTCTTCTTCTGCACGTTCGGGTCGAAGCGACGCTTCGTCCGGCGGTGCGAGTGCGAGACGTTGTGACCGAAGCCGGGAACAGCTCCTGTCACCTGGCACACTGCTGCCATGATGTGACTCCTTCTATACCGTGAGGCCGGACGGCCTCACCCAAGATCCCTTGTCTGCGCGCCACCCCCCATCGCCGCCCTGAGACACGCTCAGGGATCGGAACAGAGGGGGGAGCACACGAACTGCGCACAGGAGTGTGCGCAGACAAGGAGTCAGTCTAGCACGGCGGATGCTCGGACACGGACGGCCTCGAGCAGCAGCGCCGACCCCGGCGCCAGCAGCGGCAGCGGCACGCCCACGGTCTCGAGGAACGCCCCGGTCGCCTCGATCCCGGCATCGATCCAGCCGGGATCCGCGACCTGGTGCCGAGCCACCGCGCCGAGGTCTTCGCGCATCCGAAGCCGGTACCGTTCCCCCGCCTGCAGACCCGGGACGCGGGTGCGCGGCGTGAACCCGTCGACCGACGTGCCCAGCCGCACCCAGGCGAACACCCCGCGTGAGCCGTCGGGGGCGACGACCCCGTGCAACAGGGTCTCGTCGTCGACCTCGTCGCTGCGCACCGTGATGCCCGCATGCAGCAGCGGTCGCAGCTCGCGGTAGAGCGCCGTCCAGCGCGTGAGCGCCGCGCGCTCCTCGGGCGTGCACCCGGTGATGTCCCACTCGATGCCGGCATGGCCGAACAGCGCGGTCGTCATGCGGAACGGCAACGATGCGGCGCGATGCGTGGTCTCGGCGATCGCGGGCCCGACGTGCGAGCCCACCACCTCGGGCGGCACGAGGGTTCCCGTCCAGCGCTGGATGCGCTGACGCTCGACGGGGTCGTTCGAGTCGGAGGCCCACACCCGCTGCGTGCGCTGCAGGACACCGAGATCGACGCGGGCGCCTCCGCTCGCGCACGACTCGATCTCGAGCGCCGGATGCCGCTCGCGCAGCGCGTCGAGCAGGGCATAGAACGCCGTGGTCTGGGCGTGCACCGAGGCGCGTCCGGTGTGCGGCGAGACCGCGGCGTGCAGGTCGCGGTTGTGGTCCCACTTGATGAAGTCGACGCCGACCTCGGCCACCAGCGCGCTCAGGCGCTCGAGCAGGTGGGCCGCGGCGCCCGGGTTCGCGAGGTCGAGCACCTTCTGGTGCCGCCAGGTGGGCGAATCGGGCGACGCCTGCAGGACCCAGTCCGGATGCTGCGCGACGAGCTCCGAGACCGGATTCACCATCTCGGGCTCGAACCAGAGCCCGAACTGCATCCCCAGACCGTGCACGTGATCGGCGAGGGGACGGAGGCCCTCGGGCCACTTGGCGTCGTCGATGTACCAGTCGCCCAGCCCGGAGCGATCGTCCGGGCGGCCGCGGAACCATCCGTCGTCGAGCACGAAGCGCTCGACGCCGACGGATGCGGCGGCCTCGGCCAGCGCCGCGATCTTCGCGGGGTCGTGGTCGAAGTAGACGGCCTCCCAGGTGTTGAGCACGAGGGGTCGCGGCGTCTCGGGGTGTCCGGGCAGCGCCCGAGCGGTCCGATGCAGGCGCACGGACACCGAGTCGAGCCCGGCCTCCCCGTAAGCGAGGTACACCCGCGGCGACACATACGTCTCGCCCGCGCCGAGCCGGATCTCGCCGGGCAGCAGCAGCTCTCCACCGCCGAGCACCGCGCCGTGCACGCCCGCACCCTCGGGGAGCCTCTCGACTCCCACTTCGAGGTCGCCGCTCCACGCGACGTGGGCTGCCCACAGTTCGCCCCGGCGGAAGCCGAACCCGTCGGTGCCGAGCACGGTGAGGTAGGGGGCATCATGTCCGCCGCGTCCGCGACGCACCTGCCGCAGATGCGCGCCGTGACGCAGGGGGCCGCGTTGCGGGCTGCGCTCGCCCGTCCAGCGTCCGGTGTGGTCGAGCACCTCCGTCGCGTGGGCGGGAATCGGCAGCAGCACGCGGGCGGCGAGCAGGTCGAGCGGGGCGGCGTCGGGGTCGGCCGTGCTGGTTACCGTCACCTGCGCGGTCAGCACTCCGGCGGCGTCGAGATCGAGGTCGAGGATCACGGAGGCGGCGGCCCCGGCATCCGCGAAGCGTCCGCGCAGCGAGGTCGCGGTGGATTCCCACTCCCCCGCGCGCAGCAGCGGGGCGCTGTGCAGGCCGTCCCGGTGCCAGGCGAGTGCGGGGGCGCCCGACCAGCCGTCGGCCTCGACGGCCAGCAGCGGGAGCGTGCGCGGCGCGTCGAAGGAGCTGAAGGTCACCGACCCGGTCGAGGTCTGCGCGAGCGCGTCGAGGTCGGCGGGATGCAGTGCCGCGCCCCAGTGCAGCAGGCGTGCGGTGGCGGTGTCGACGACCACGCTCACGCCGGCCGAGGTCAGGTGGACGAGTGCGCTCATTGCCGCTCCAGACGAAGAAAGGGAGGCCCGCCCGTGAGCATACGGGCGGGCCTCCGTGGGGTGTTACTCCGTGACGGGGATCGACGCCGCCTTGAGCGCGTCGACGGTCGCCGTCTGACCCTTCTCGATCGCATCGAGCAGCGTGCCGCTGCCCGAGACCGCGGCCTTGAAGCCGTCGGAGACGTCGGAGTAGGTCTGGGTCATGGTCGGGCCCCAGGCGAAGTCCGGAGAGACCTGGGTCGCGGCGTCGGCGAAGACGTCGTAGATCTTCTGTCCGCCGTAGAAGTCGACGCCGTCGGCGAAGACCGGCAGCGTCAGCCCGTCGGTGGTCGCCGGGTAGAGGTTGGCGGCGTCGGCGAGCGCGGTCAGCGCCTCGTCGGAGGTGTTGAGCCACAGGGCGAACTTCGTCGCCTCGTACACGTGCTCGCTGCCCTTGAGGACGGCAGTCGAGGATCCGCCCCAGTTGCCTGCGGCGGTGCCGCCGGCCTGCCACTGCGGCAGGGGCGCGACAGACCAGTTGCCTGCCGTGTCGGGTGCGCCACTGGAGATGGAGTTGGCGCCCCAGACGGCGGAGTTCCAGGTCCAGACCTGTCCGGAGTTGTAGGCGTTGTTCCACTCGTCGGTCCATGCGGGCACCGTGGCGACGAGGTCGTCGTCGAGCATGCTCTGCCAGAACTCGGCGACCGTCGTGGTGGCGTCATCGGCCAGCGAGACCGTCCACCCCTTGTCGTCGCTCGAGAACCACTGCGCACCGTCCTGCCAGGCGAAGCCGGCGAACTGGTTGATGTCGGACTGCGAGAAGTTCGTGATGTAGCCGCCGAGGTCGCGGATCTTCACGGCGGCGTCGCGGTACTCGTCCCACGTGGTCGGGATCGCGATGCCGTTCTGCTCGAACAGGTCGGCGCGGTAGAACAGCGCCATGGGACCGGTGTCCTGCGGGATGCCGTAGACGCTGTCGGTGCCGAGCGTGACCTGCCCCCACGCCCAGTCGACGAACTGGTCCTCGGCGGCGACGACGTCCTCGCACGCGCTGAGGTCCTCGACGCCGTCCTGCACGAGGAAGTTCGGCAGGGCGTCGTACTCGATCTGGCCGAGGTCGGGGGCGTCGCCCGCCTTGATCTGGTTGAAGAAGTTCTGATAGGTGCCGCCGTTGCCGTTCGGGCCGGTCTGCACGTCGACCTGGATCTCGGGGTTGGCGTCGTTCCAGATCTTCACGACGTCTTCGATGCCGGGGATCCAGGAGGTGAACTCGAGCGTGACGTCGCCGTCCGCCGGGGTGCAGGCGACGGCCGCGTCGCCTCCGGTGCTGTCTCCGCCGCCGGCGGAGCAGCCTGCGAGCGCGAACGCCGAGATGGCGATGACGGCCGCTGCCTTCTTCTTCGAATGCTGCATTTCGATCCCTTTCGTGGATGCGATGTGTGATGGTGCGTGTGTTGCGAGGGTGGTGCGGGTGGTGCAGGTCGCCCGGGGGTGGCCGGGCGACCGCCTGCTCACTTCAGGGCGCCGGCGCCCAGTCCGTTGCGCCAGAAGCGCTGAAGCAGGAGGAAGGTCACGATCAGCGGGATGACCGACAGCAGAGCGCCGATCAGGACGAGACCGCGCAGTTCTGGCAGCTGGTTCAGCTGGTTGTTCCAGTTGTAGAGACCGAAGACGACCGGGAAGAGGTCCTCGGACCGGAGCATGATCATCGGCAGGAAGAAGTTGTTCCAGATGGCCACGAACTGGAAGAGGAACATCGTCACCAGCGCGGGGGTCATCAGACGGACGCTGACGGTGAAGAACGTGCGGATCTCGCCCGCGCCGTCGAGCCGGCTCGCCTCGAGCAGCTCGTCGGGCACCGAGGAGGCCGCGAAGATCCGCGCCAGGTACACACCGAACGGGCTGACGATCGAGGGCAGGAAGACCGACCAGAAGGTGTTGGTGAGCTGTGCCTGGCTGAAGAGGAGGAACAGCGGCAGCGCGAGCGCGGTCGCCGGCACGAGCACGCCGCCGAGGACGATGTCGAACAGCAGGTCGCGACCGGGGAAGCGGTACTTCGCCAGGGCGTAGCCGGCCATCGCCGCGAGCAGGGTGGCGATCGCGCCGCCGAGGGCCGCGTAGAGCACCGAGTTCATCAGCCAGCGCAGGTAGACGCCGTCACGATAGGCGAAGAGCTCCGCGATGTTGTCGAACAGGTGGAAGTCGGCGAACCACAGCGGTGCAGTGGTGAGGATGTCGCCGGTCTCCTTGCTCGATGCGACGAGCAGCCACCAGAGCGGCAGCAGGAAGTAGACCGTGAAGACGGCCATGATCAGCATGGCGCCCGTGCGCGAGATGCCCGATTCCCGAGCGGACCGCGGTCGCGAGCCGCTGCGGCGCGACGAGCGGGAGGGGGCGACGATCGACATGGTGCTCATGCGTTCTGCTCCTTGCGCTGCATGTACTTCATGAATCCGAACGACAGCAGGAACGTCGTCACGGCGAGCACGACCGAGAACGCGGCCGCCAGGTTGGTGTTGGGGATGGATGCCGTGGCGTAGACGGTCATGTTCGGTGTGAACGTGCTCGTCACGGCCGAGCTGAACGACCGGAAGACCTGCGGCTCGGCGAGCAGCTGCAGCGTGCCGATGATCGAGAAGATCGCGGTCATCACGATCGCGGGGCGCACCAGCGGGATCTTGATCGACCAGGCGATGCGCCACTGACTGGCTCCGTCCAGGCGCGCCGCCTCGTACAGCTCCTGCGGGATCGACAACAGGGCCGAGTAGATGATCAGCATGTTGTAGCCGACGTAGACCCAGGTGACCACGTTCGCGATCGACCACAGCACGAGGTCGGCGCCGAGGAAGTCGATGTTCTTGGTGATGGCGGTGAACGGCGACAGGTTGGGCGAGAACAGCGAGCCCCACATGATCGCGGCGATCACGCCGGGCACCGCGTACGGCACGAAGAACGCGAGACGGAAGAAGCGCTTGCCGCGCACGAGCGGCGAATCCAGCAGCAGGGCGAACAGCAGCGCGAGGCCGAGCATGACCGGCACCTGCACGACGCCGAACATCAGCATCCGGCCCATCGAACTCCAGAACGCCTCGTTCTGGAAGACCAGCGCGTACTGGGCGAATCCGCCGAACACCTGCTCGGCCTTGCCGAACGTCCCTTCGCGCTTCACGACGAGCAGCGACTGCCAGAAGGCGTACGCGATGGGCACGACGTAGAAGAGGACGAACAGGACGCCGAAGGGCACGATCAGGAACGCGATGGCGCCCTTGTGCGGGATCCGTCGGCGGCGGCTCGACGCCTGAGGCGTCGAGGCGACCGCCGGGGCGGTGAGCGTGGTGGTCATACATCCTCCTTGATGATGCGGACGGCCCCGGCGGGCACGAAGCCCGTCGCAGGGGCGTCGGTGACGAGGTCGTGGCCGGTGGCCGAGATCTCGGCTCCGGACTCGCCGTGGTTGATGACGAACAGGAAGCTCCCCGCATCACCCGAGCGGCGGACGATCTCGACGTCGCGGTTCCCGCCGGGATGCGCGACGACACCCGCGGTGGCGGCGAGGCGGGCGACGAGGTCGCGGTAGGCGATGCGGTCGGGCTGCGTGGCGACGAACCACGCCTCGCCCGCGCCCGCGGTGCGGCGGGTCAGGGCAGGGCCGCCGGCCGAGGGCCCGTCGGCGAACGACGCCACGACCTCGGCATCCGTCGCCCGCAGTCTCTCGGTCCAGATCGAGCCGCTCGTGCCGTCGGTGAGGAACACGGTCTCGTCGGGGCGCAACGGGGCGAACTCCTCGGAGCGGATGCCGAGCAGGTCGCGGAATGCGCCGGGGTAGCCGCCGGTGCGCACGCGGTCCTCCTCGTCGACGATGCCGCTGAAGAATGTGATCAGCGCCGTGGCGCCGTTCTCGACCGCGCGGGCGATGGCGGCCGCGTCCGCGTCGCTGAGCAGATGCAGGGCGGGGACGATCAGCAGACGGTAGCCGTCGAGGTCGCCGCCGGGGCGCACGACATCGGTGGTGACACCGGCATCCGCCAGCGCCGCGTGCGCGGCGTGCACCTGACCGAGGTAGGTGAGCGCCTCGCTCGGTCGCCCCTCGTTCTCGGTGGCCCACCAGCTCTCCCAGGAGAAGAACAGCGCGGCGTCGGCGATGACCCGAGTGCCCGCGACTTCGCCGAGACGCTCGAGCAGACCGCCGAGCGCGACGACCTCGCGCCACTGGTCGGAGTCCTCGCCCGCGTGCGGCACGAGCGCGGTGTGGTACTTCTCGGCGCCCTGGGTCGAGGCGCGCCACTGGAAGAAGCAGATGCCGTCGGCACCGCGGGCGACGTGCGCGGCGATGTTGCGCTGCAGCTCGCCCGGGGCCTTGGCGAGGTTGTAGGGCTGCCAGTTCACGGCGCCGGTGGAGGTCTCCATCAGCAGCCACGGCGCGCCCTGCGCGAGTCCGCGGGTGAGGTCGGCGGCGAACGAGAGCTCGCCTCGGGGGTCGTCGAGGCGACGGTCGAGGTAGTGGTCGTTGGCGATCAGATCCATCTCGCCCGCCCACGTCCAGTAGTCGAGGTTCCGGATGTGGGCGGTGACCATGAAGTTCGTGGTGACCGGCACGTCGCTGCGCTTGCGCAGGATGGCGGCCTCGGCGCGGTAGAGCGCGAGCTGCTCGTCGGAGCTGAAGCGCTGGAAGTCGAGGATCTGGCCGGGGTTGCGCAGTGACAGCGCCTGAGCGGGCACGCGCACGTCGTCGAAATCGCTGTACCGCTGGCTCCAGAACGTGGTCCCCCATGCCCGGTTGAGCGCGTCGATGTCGTCGTAGCGGTCGCGCAGCCAACCGCGGAACGCCTCGGCACTCGTGCCGCAGTAGCAGAGCGCGTTGTGGCAGCCCAGCTCGTTCGACACATGCCAGAGCGACACAGCGGGGTGGTCGCCGTAGCGCTCGACCACGCGGGTGACGACCTCGGCGGCATACGCGCGGAAGACCGGCGAGCTCGGGCAGTACCCCTGGCGTCCGCCCTGCTGGAAGACCGTGCCGTCTTCGCCGACCGGCAGGATCTCGGGATGCCGGGCGGTGACCCACGGTGCGGGCGATGCCGTGCCGGTGCCGAGGTTGATGCGGATGCCGCCGTCGTGCAGGAGGCCGATGATCTCGTCGAGCGCATCGAAGTCCCACACGCCCTCGGCCGGGTTGATCGACGACCAGCCGAAGATGTTGATCGCCACGAGTCCGACGCCGGCCTGCTGCATGAGACGCACGTCGTCGGGCCAGACGCTGCGGTCCCACTGCTCGGGGTTGTAGTCGCATCCGAAGACGAGGCCGCGCCCTGCGGAGAGGGTGGCGATGCGGTCGGACACAGCGGCGGCCATCGGTGACGCTCCTTTGCGGTTCATGTGTGCACGTGCACAGTAGAGGCCGCAGAAGAAGCGGGTCAGATTTCTGTGAACGTGCACACATCGTCGCATGGCGAGACGAATCGCGTCAAGTCGGGGTCGCTAGGCTGTCGATCATGAGTACTTCCGCGCGCCGCCGCAGCACCGTGCACGACGTGGCGCGCGTGGCCGGGGTGTCGCGGGGAACCGTGAGCCGAGTGATCAACGGCGGCTACGTCTCGGACTCCGCCCGCAGCGCGATCGAAGAGGCGATCCGCGAGGTCGGCTACGTGCCGAACACGGCCGCCCAGAGCCTCGTCCGCCAGCGCACGCAGGCCATCGCCTTCATCGTGCACGAGCCGCACGCGCTGTTCCTCGAAGACCCGAACATCGGCGCGATCATGCTCGGGACGAACGAGACGCTGTCCGAGGCCGACTACCAGATGGTGTGCCTGGTCGTGGACTCGGTGCGCGACACCGAGCGCGTCGCGCGGTACCTCAACGGCGGGTTCGTCGACGGGGCCGTCATCGTCTCGGCCCGCGCGCAGGACCCGATCACCAAGGCCGTCATGCGCCTCGACCTTCCGGTGACCTACGTCGGACACCCGCCCGATGTGGATGCCGCCTGGGTCGGCGTCGACAACCGCGGCGCCGCCCGTGCCGTCACCTCACGACTGCTCGGAACCGGACGCACGCGGGTCGCGATGATCGCCGCCGCCCTCGACCGCGACTCGGGCACCGATCGTCTCGCCGGCTTCACCGACGCGCTGGGCGCGCGCTTCGATCCGTTCCTCGTCGAGGAGGTGCCGCTGTACTCCTACGCCGACGGCGCGGCCGCGATGGCCAGGCTGCTCGAGCGCGCGCCCGACATCGACGGCGTGTTCGCGGCCTCGGATGCGGTCGCCGCCGGCGCCATGGGAGCCCTGCGCGACGCCGGGCGACGGGTGCCGGAGGACGTGGGCGTGATCGGCTTCGACAACAGCTCGTGGGCGACGCGCACCACCCCGCAGCTCTCGACCGTAGACCAGCCGGCCGAGGGGCTCGGCGCGGCTGCGGCGGCATCCGTCCTCGCGCAGCTGCGCGACGATCAGCGACCGCGCGAGGGCATCCTGCTGCCGACGCCCGTGGTGTGGAGGGACTCGGCCTGAGCGCCCCTCCCCCAGCGGAACGGCGAGACCGTCGGATCTCCGGCGATCCAGAAGCGCCAGGGAAAGGCATCGGTCCCCGCGATGCCCGCCACTCCGACCCGCGGCCCGGTCGCCACGTCGGCGACCGGCTCATCGCGCAGCCACAGCTCGGCACGCGCACCCTCGAACTCCGCGCCGGTGACCGCGTCGATGCCGTCGTGGAGCGGATGCCGCAGCCCCACCGCCTGGCCGAATCGACCGGGTCCGCGCGCGAGGTCGCGCAGCGCCGTGCGGGTCAGGGGCGTCGTTGCGCGGCGGCGCACCGCGACGGCATCCGCCCCGTCGACGACCTCGCCCGCGCGCATCAGGATTCCGCCCGCCTGCCCCTCGGGTCCGCACACGACGTTGACGCACGAGTGGATGCCGTGGCTGAGGTAGACGTACAGATGCCCCGGCTCGCCCCACATCGTGGCGTTGCGTGCGGTGCGGCCCATGCGCGCATGCGAGCCGGGATCGGCCTGCGGGCCGGTGCCCTGCCCGTGGTACGCCTCGACCTCGGTCAGTCGCACTCGCACCTCGGCATCCGCCACCACCGTGCGCAGCTCGCCACCGAGCAGCCGCGGCGCGACCTCGGCCGCCAGTCCGCTCAGCTCGGCGCGGGTGGCTCGATGCAGGGCGTCGGAGGACATGACGTCAGAACTGCGGAGCGGTCTGGCACCACGACGCGTCGAAGCCGGTGAGGGCGACGACCTCGTCTCCGGTGCGCAGATCGAGCAGGTGCGTCTCGAGCTTCTGCGGCAGGGGCAGCAGCATCTGGTCGTAGGGGTTGTCGGTCAGGTCCGGCGCGACCACCACCGCGGCGTACTGACCGCTGGGCGAGGCGCAGGCCTGCAGGATCGAGTCTGACGAGTCGACCTCGACGAGCTTGGTGGCCTTTCCGTCGTCGTCGACGCGCACGACCGCCTGACCGCTGGGGATGCCGTTCTCATCGCGCGCGACCACATGGCGCAGCGTGCCGCCGGGGAACGGCGTGATCGTGGTCGCCGTGCCGTAGTCCGGGTCGGACGGCTCGAGCGGCACCTCGGTGCCGTCGGCGAGGTTCAGCTCGACCACCGTTCCGTCGAGCCGTTCGACGATGGCCGTGTAGGTGCCCCGGGAGATGCCCTGGATCGTCGTCGCGAGTCCGAGGGACTGCACACCCGCGTCGGTCGAGCGGTCGACCAGCGACAGCGCCCCGTCGAAGTCGATGAACAGCACCGCCGCGCTGTCCGGCACGAACTGCCAGACGAAGATGTTCGCCTCCTTGTCGCCGACCTCGGTCACCACGGGCTCGTCGTCGCCGCTGAGCGACTGGGTGACGAGCACGCTCGCCCGGCCCTCGGTGTCGCTGACCTCCTTGTCGGAGTAGCTGTACCCCACGTAGCCGCCGCGGTCCGAGACCTGGATCGCACGGACGTATCCGACGCCGGGCAGTTCGAGCTCGCGCGAGTTCTTGCCGTCACGGTCCATGACGAGGAGCTTGGATCCCTCGTCCTCCTCGATCGACACGACGAGCTGCGACGAGGTCGCGCGGAAGTCGTTGATCTTGTCGGCGGTGAACACCTTCACGCCCTCGCCGGCGAGGTCGGTGCGGAAGATCGAGTCCTTCCCCTCGGGGTCACGTTGCAGCAGGAACAGAGTGGATGCCGGCGTCGAGAAGCTCGTGGTCAGCGTCGACGAGGGTCCACCGCCCGCGCCCACGGCATCGGCGACGCTCACGGTGTAGTCGGTGTCGTCGTCGAGCGGCACCGTGAAGCGGATGCCGATGCCCCGGCCCGCCGCATCGAGGGTGAACGGCACCGCAGGCTCGACGGTCACCTGCGACTCGTCGATGGTCGCGAGAGACTGGTTGGCCGTGAGGATGACGCGACTGCCCGACGACTCGATCGCCTCTTTCGGGTTCACCTGCACCTCGGTGATGCGCGGCCCCTGCGTCAGACTGACGAACCCGAGCGTGCCGCCGACGAGGACGAGGATGCCCAGCACGGCGCCGAGGGCGAACAGGAATCGGCGGTCGCGCGGGGCAGCGGGCGTCGTCGGCGCCGCTTCTCCGCCCGTTGAGCGAGCCGCAGCCACCGCATCCCCGCCCGTAGAGCGAGCCGCAGGCACCGCCTCCCCGCCCACCGAACCGGCCGCAGGCACCGCATCCCCGCCCGTTGAGCGAGCCGCAGGCACCGCCTCCCCGCCCGTCGAGCGAGCCGCAGGCGAGACGAAACGCGCCTCCTCAGCCGCAGGCACCGCTTCCCCACCCACCGAACCGGCCGCAGGCACCGCCTCCCCGCCCGTTGAGCGAGCCGCAGGCGAGACGAAACGCGCCCCCTCTGCACCGGATGCGTCATCTCGCTCGGCTCCGCCGCCGGCATCCGCAGAACGGGCGGCCTCAGCCTCAGCAGCAGCAGCAGCAGCCTCGCGGGCGGCTCGCATCTCGGCCCTCGTGCGCGGCACGTCGGGAACGTCAGGAACGTCGGGCACGTCGGGTCGCTGATCGTCAGTACTCATACGGGTCCCGAGGCTCGTCGATCGCGGTCACCGTGGTCGGTTCGACGTGCAGCGATCCATCGACGTCGGCCTTCACTGTGCCATCGACCTGCACCCACTGACCGGTCGAGTACTCGCCCGCATCGATCGTCACCGGCAGCGTCGCGGGCTGCGCGTCGATCACGCAGTGCGTGATGACCAGGCGGGTGAGGTTCACGCCGTCGGCATCCGTCGGTGTGACGAACCCCGTGAGCGTGACGGTCTTGCCGTCGTATGCCGCTGTGTTGGTGGCCGTCGCGAACACGCTCGCCCAGTCGCCCA
The DNA here is from genome assembly GCF_003367705.1 of Microbacterium foliorum. NCBI lineage: Bacteria > Bacillati > Actinomycetota > Actinomycetes > Micrococcales > Microbacteriaceae > Microbacterium > Microbacterium foliorum. The sequence continues at coordinate 3,408,374 of NZ_CP031425.1, forward strand.
CCCCGAAGGTGGAGGTGTCGGCCACGCCGAGGGTCACGTCGTCGGCGCCCGCGAACAGCGCCGTCTGCTCTCCCACGCGCGACATCGCGAGCTCGACCGACAGCGACGCGGGAGGCAGCACGAGCGCGGCGATCACGACGCCGGATGCGACGACGCCGCCGGTGACCGTGCCGGCCAGGGCGAGGGTGCGCCGGGGCGACGGCGCGGCATCCGGGTGCTCCGACGAATCCGCCACCGCGTGCCCGTGGTCGTGCCCGTGATCGCCCTCTTCGCCGAGCGGCAGCGCGAACGACCAGATCGCGCCTGCGATGGTCACGACGGCGGCCGCGCACGCGAACCAGATCGACTCGGGGCTGATGTAGAGATTCAGTCGACCGGTCAGGCCGAGCCCGAGCGTCACGACGGCGACGAGCGTGGCCAGGCCGATGCCCAGCCAGCGGCTGCCGAGCGCCCGGCGTCGGTCGGCACGGTCGTGCGTGCGGTCATGCGTTCGGTCAGACAAGGACGTTCACCCCGATCCCGATCGCGAAGGCGGCGAACACCACGACGCCGACGATGCCGACGAGCGTGCGGGTGGTGAAGGTGGTGCGCATCAGCGCGAGCATCTTCACGTCGACGAGGGGGCCGACGAGCAGGAAAGCCACGAGGGCACCCGACGAGAAGGTCGAGGCGAAGGAGAGCGCGAAGAACGCGTCGACGTTCGAGCAGATCGCGACCGTCATCGCGAGGGCCATCATCGCGAGGATCGACAGCACCGGGTTCGAGCCGATGGCCAGCAGCACGTCACGCGGGATCAGCACCTGCACGGCGCCGGCGAGCGCCGAGCCGATGATGAGCGCGGGCATCACGGCGCGCAACTCGACGAGGAACTGCGTGAGGCTGCGGCGAACGGGCGTGCCGTGCTCGTGGGTGACGCGCTCGCAGGTGTCGACGAATCGCTGCGTGAGCATGGCGTTCGGGTCGGGGTGGCGGCTGTAGATCCAGCCGATGAGGTTGGCGATCAGGTATCCGCCGATCAGACGGGCGACGAGGATGCCGTCGTCGAAGCCGAACGCCGCGTGCGTGGTGAGGATGACGATCGGGTTCACGATCGGCGCGGCGATGAGGAAGGTCATGGCTTCGGCCGGCGCGAGTCCGCGCATCATGAGCCCGCGCGCGAACGGCACGTTGCCGCATTCGCACACCGGGATGAGCATGCCGAGCAGCGACAGCACCGCACGACGGGCCCAGGCGCGCTTCGGCAGCCAGCGGTGGATGACGTCGGCGGGCAGCCACACCTGCACCACGATCGAGAGCAGCACGCCGAGGACCACGAACGGCAGCGCCTCGATCAGCACGCTCATCGCGAGCGTCAGGCCGTCCTGGGCCCTGGCGGGAAGGCTGGCGGTGAACAGCTCGGGCAGGAACCGGTCCACGAGGAACAGGGCGGCCACGAGGGCCGCGCCGAGTGCGACGCCGACCCACGGCGAGCGCGGCGGCCGGGAGAGCCGTTGCGGGTGCGGGGTGTGGGTGGCGGTCGGGGCGCTCACGCGGTCGCTGCCTCTTCGGCGTCGCGCTTGTTGGTGCAGGAGGCGCAGAGCCCGAAGATGTCGACGACGTGCGCGGCATCCGTGAACCCGTGCAGTGCCGCGGTGCGATGCGCCCACTGCTCGACGTCGGTGGCCTCGATCTCGACGGTGAGCCCGCAGTTGCGGCAGATCAGGTGGTGGTGATGGCCCTGCGTGGTGCAGGCGCGATACAGCGCCTCGCCCTCGGGGCTCTGCAGCGAGTCGGCGTCGCCGGACGCCGCGAGTCCGGCGAGCGCGCGGTAGACCGTCGCGAGGCCGATGCCGGTGTTGTCGTCGCGCAGACCGGCGTGCAGGTTCTGCGCGCTGACGAAGCCGCGCGCGTCGGCGAGGGCTTCGCGCACGCGCTCGCGCTGCCAGGTGTTCCGCTGAGCCATACCCACGATTCTAGGCGCGCCGCCCTTGCCGGGCCCTGGGAGTGTCAGGCGCGCACGCGGCGCACACCGCCGCGTGCGCGCTGGATGATCCAGCACACGACGTAGATCGTGAACGACAGGGTGGTGATGTACGGGCTCACCGGCAGCGTGCCCGCGAGAGCGAGCAGGATGCCGCCGACCGCCGACACGAACCCGAAGAGAGCCGCGAGCAGGGGCACGGCCACCGGTCCTGCGGTGAGGCGCATCGCGGCGGCGGCCGGAGTGACCAGCAGCGCCATCACGAGGAGCGCCCCGATGATGTGCACGCTCACGGCCACGATGAGCCCGAGCAGCACCATGAACAGCAGGCTGACGGCACGCGTCGGCACTCCGCGCGCGGCGGCGGATTCGGGATCGAGCGAGTCGAAGCGCAGCGGGTTCCACATGAGCAGCAGCCCCACCAGCACCACGATGCTGATGCCGAGCAGCCAGCCGAGATCGGGACTCGACACCGAGACGATCTGCCCGGTGAGCAGGCTGAAGCGGTTGGCGCTGCGCCCGTCGTACAGCGAGAGGAAGAGGATGCCGAGGCCGAGGCCGAACGGCATCAGCACCCCGACGATCGAGTTGCGGTCCCTGGCCTTCGCACCGAGCACGCCGATCAGGATGGCCGCGACGAGCGCTCCGCCGAGGGATCCCGCGACCACGCTGCCGCCGAAGAGCAGCGCTGCGGCGGCTCCGGCGAACGACAGTTCGCTGACCCCGTGCACCGCGAACGCGAGGTCGCGCTGCATCACGAACACGCCGATGAGTCCGCCGACGATGCCGAGCACGGCGCCCGCGATGATCGAGTTCGCGAGCAGGGCGACGAGCTCGCCGTAGTCCTGGAAGGAGAAGACGTCGCTCCAGTCGACCGCCGCGACGATGCCGCTCGCGACGGTCATGCGGCACCTCCGTGGTCGTGCGCGTGGTCGTGGTGGGGCTCGGCGTCGGGCACGCCGACGACGACGAGACGGTCGCCTGCCCGCAGCACGAAGACCGGGGTGCCGTAGAGGGCGGTGAGCACGCGCGTCTGCAGCACCTCTTCGGGGGTGCCGAGCACGAACCGCCCGCCGGCGATGTACAGGATCCGGTCGACCCTGCCGAGGATCGGGTTGATGTCGTGCGTGACGAACAGCACGGCCGCGCCGCGCTCGCGGCGCTGCCGATCGATGATGTCGGTGACGGCCACCTGGTTCGCGAGGTCGAGGTTCGACAGCGGCTCGTCGCACAGCAGCAGCGTGGGCTCGTCGGCGAGCGCCTGTCCCACGCGCAGCCGCTGCTGCTCGCCGCCCGAGAGGAGTCCGACCCGGCGGTCGGCATAGTGCGAGGCGCCGACGGCTTCGAGAAGCCGATCGACCTTCTCCCGGTCGCCCCGGTGCGGCACGGGCACGCCGAACCGGCTGCCCTGCACCCCGAGCGCCACGAGGTCGCGGGCCCGCATGCTCGTGTCGGGGGCGAGCGAGCGCTGCTGCGGGATGTACCCGATGCGCGGGTTTCCCTTGCGCACCGGCCCGCCGGCCACCGTGATCTCGCCGGCCGAGAGGGGCTGCAACCCGAGGATCGCCCGCAGCAGCGTGGTCTTGCCCGAGCCCGACGGGCCGAGCACGGCGATGAACTCGCCCGGCTGCACCGTCAGATCGAGACCCGACCACAGCTCACGGTCACCGCGCTGCAGAGCGGCTCCGCGCACATGCAGAACGGGGTCCTGCGTCTCGGCTCCTGCCCGCGCGTCGGCGGCGGCGCTCACGACTGGAGCGCGTCGGCGAGGCTCTGGATCGCGTCACTCATCCACTCAGAGTACGACGATCCGTCGGGGAGCAGCTCCGTGAAGGCGACGACAGGGATGCCGGCGGCGGTCGCGGCGTCTTCGACGCGCTGCGTCTCGGCTCCGCCGGTCTGCGCGTTGGTGAGCAGCGCACGCACGTCTCCGCCGTCGATCACGTTGAGCGTCTCGAGCAGAGTCGCGGGGGCGACGTCGCTGCCCTCCTCGACCGATTCCGCGAAGCCGTCGGGGGTGACGTCGGTGAGTCCCGCGGCCGCGGCGAGGTATCCGGGAACGGGCTCGGTGATGATCACGTTCGCGCCGCCGGCCTCGGTCTTCAGCGTCTCGAGCCGGGTCTCGAAGCCCTCGAGGTCGTCGACGATCTTCTTCGCGTTCGCGGTGAAGTCCTTCTCGCCGTCGGGGTCGATCTCGCTCAGCTCGTCGGCGATCGCCTCGACGACGTGGATCATCGTGTGCGGGTCGAACCAGACGTGCTCGTTGAAGCCCTCGATGTGGTCGTGGCCGTCGTGACCCTCCTCGCCTTCGGCGTGATCGTGGTCATGCGGCTCCTCGCCCTTCTCGCTCTCCTCGTCGGCGTGGTCGTGACCCTCATTGCCGGGGTAGTCGTGCGAGAACTCGACCGCGGTGACCAGGTGCGGGTCGCCGGCATCCTGCAGCAGCGTGTCGATGAAGGCGTCGTAGCCGCCTCCGTTCTCGATCACGAGGTCGGCCTTCTGCACCGTGAGACGGTCGCGCGCCGAGGCCTCGTACGAATGCGGGTCCTGCGTGACGGACTCGATGATCGAGGTGACGTCGACGCGGTCTCCGCCGATCTGCGCGGCGAGGGAGCCGTAGACGTTGGTGCTCGCCGCCACCGTGATGGTGCCGTCGTCCGCACCGGCCCCGGCGGGGGCGCTCGAGCATCCGGCCAGCGTGAGGGCGGCGGCGGATGCGAGGACGAGGGCGACGAGCGGCTTCTTCATGTCGCCCACTCTAGACGCTAATGAGAACCATTATCAAATTGGCGACGGGCGCACTTCGTCTCGCTGCGCTCGCTCAGCGGGCGAGTCCACGGCCGCCCCGCCCATCCGACAAGTCCACGGCCACCCCGCCCGCCCGACGAGCGCACTTCGTCTCGCTGCGCTCGCTCAGCGGGCGAGTCCGTGGCCACCCCGTCCATCCCACGGTCGCACGGCGTCCCGCCCGCCCCACGGGCGCACGGCGTCCCGCCCCCCCACGAGTCCGCGGCCACCCCGCTCAGCGGGCGAGTCCGCGGCCACCCCGCTCATCCCACGGGCGCACGGCGCCCCGCCCGCCCGACGAGCGCACTTCGTCTCGCTGCGCTCGCTCAGCGAGCGAGTCCGCGGCCACCCCGCTCGCTCCACGGCCACCCCGCTCACCCGACGGGTCCGCGGCCGCCCCGTCGGCCCGACGAGTCCACGGCCACCCCGCTCAGCGAGCGAGTCCACGGCCACCCCGCGGGCGCACTTCGTCTCGCTGCGCTCGCTCAGCGAGCGAGTCCGCGGCGGCCCCGCTCAGCGGGCGAGTCCGCGGCAGCCCGCTCGTTGAGCGAGGAGCGCAGCGACGAGACGAAACGCGTCAGCCGGTCAGACCGGACGCGATCCACACGGTCGAATCCGCCGGCACCGCCCCGTCGACGACGGTGCCGAGCACGACGTCCGCGGCATCCGCCCCGAGGTCGAACGGCTCCGCGCCGAAGTTCGTCACGACCTGCCAGCCGTTCGGGCGGGCGAAGCGCAGCACGTCGGCGCGGCCGGTCTCGATCCATTCGAGGCTCTCATCGGTCTGCAGCTCGCGGCGCAGCCGCAGGGCCTCGCGGTACAGGGTCAGGGTCGACGACGGGTCGCCGTCCTCGACATCCACCGCGTACCGGCCGAACCAATCGGGCTGGGGCAGGTGCGCCTCCCCTGTGCCGAACCCGAACGAGGGGCCGGATGCCGTCCACGGCAGCGGCACGCGGCATCCGTCACGTCCGAGACCGTCGAAGTCCGCTCCGCGGAAGAACGACGGGTCCTGTCGCTCGCCCGGACCGATCTCGGCCACCTCCTGCAGACCGAGCTCCTCGCCCTGGTACAGGTACGTGCTGCCGGGCAGCCCGAGCAGCAGCAGCGTCGCGGCGTGCGCCCGGCGCAGACCGCCCTCGCGGTCGAGCTGATCGGCGGGGCCGCCGGCGGCCACCCACTCGACACCCTGCTTCACACCGGTGCGACCGGCGAGCGGCGCCAGGCCGTAGCGGGTCGCGTGCCGGGTCACGTCGTGGTTCGACAGCACCCAGGTGGTCGACGAGCCGGTCTCGCGAGCCTGCGCGAGGTTGTCGGCGATGATCGTGCGGAACTGGGTCGCATCGAAGTCCGCGACGAGCAGGTCGAAGTTGAACGCCTGTCCGAGCCCCTCGGCCGAGGCGTACTTGGCCCGGCGCTCGGGTGTGCTCACCCACGCCTCGGCGACGGCCGTGCGGGGCGGGTCGTACTCGTTGAAGACCCGGCGCCACTCGGCGTACACCTCGTGCACGTCATCGCGGTCGTAGAGCGGGTGGCTGCCGTCGTGCGGCAGGAGCTCGAGCTCGGCGGTGCTCGGCAGCGGTTCGCTGAGGTCCTTCGTGAGCATGTGCGCCACGTCGATGCGGAATCCGTCGACACCCCGGTCCGACCAGAACCGCAGGGTCGTCAGGAAGTCCTCCCGCACCTCCGGGTGATCCCAGTTGAGGTCGGGCTGCTCGGGCGCGAAGCTGTGCAGGAACCACTGTCCGTCCTCGACGCGCTCCCAGGCCGATCCTCCGAAGGCCGCGGTCCAGTCCGTCGGGGGCTCGGAGCCGTCGGGCCCGGAGCCCTCACGGAAGATGTACCGATCGCGCGCCGCCGAGCCGCGCCCTGCGGCGAGCGCCTCCCGGAACCATTCGTGCAGATCCGACGAGTGGTTCGGCACGATGTCGACGATCACGCGGATGCCGCGCGCGTGCAGCGCCGCGACCATGTCGTCGAAGTCGTCGAGCGTGCCGAGACGCGGGTCGACGTCGCGGTAGTCCGCCACGTCGTATCCGCCGTCGGCGAGGGCCGAGGGGTAGAACGGGCTGAGCCACACGGCGTCGATGCCGAGATCGCGCAGGTAGTCGGCGCGCGAGACGATGCCCGGGATGTCGCCGAGTCCGTCGCCGTTCGCGTCCGCGAAGCTGCGGGGGTAGATCTGGTACACGGCGGCCTGTCGCCACCATGCTGCCGTCGTGTCGTCGCGGGTCTCGGTGAGAAGCGCATCGGTCATGAGGGGTACTGCTCCTTCGTGTTGCGGTCTGCGGTGGGAGATGCGTCAGCCCTTGACGGCGCCCTGCGTGACGCCCTCCATGACGAAGCGCTGCGTGAACAGGTACGCCAGGATCGCCGGGGCCATCGCCATCAGGTACGAGGCGAACGACACGTTGTAGTTGTTGCTGAACTGGGTCTGGAACAGGTTCTGCCGCACGGGCAGGGTCTGCATCGCGGGATCAGAGATGATCAGCGACGGCATCATGAAGTCGTTCCAGGCGTACAGGAACGCGAAGATCCCGACGGTCGCGCTCATCGGTGCGAGCAGCGGGAAGATCAGCTGCCAGAACGTCTGCCACGTCGTCGCGCCGTCGATGCGCGCACTCTCCTCGAGCTCGAGCGGGATCGACCGCAGGAATGCGGTGAACAGCAGCACGCTGAAGCTCAGCTGGAACATCGTCGCGAGGATGATCACGCCGAACGGGTTGTCGAGTCCGACCCATCCGGTGAGCTGGATCTGCGGCAGCGCGACCACGGGGAACGGGATGAACATCGCGGCCAGCAGGTAGAAGAACGACCAGCGGAACAGGCGGTGGTCCCAGTTGCGGACGATCGCGTACGAGGCGAATGCGGCGAGCACGATGGTCGCGATGACCGTTCCGGCCGTGACCAGCAGCGAGATGCCGGCGCCGACCGGGAACTTCGTGAGGTTCCATGCCTCGACGAAGCCGTCGATGCTGAACGGAGCCGGCAGCGAGAAGGCGTTGCCGTCGACCGCCTGGCCGGTGGTCTTGAAGGCCATCGAGATGGTCACGTACAGCGGCAGCAGCACGGTGACCGCGCACAGGATCAGGATGATCGTGCCCGACCAGTTGACGCGCTCCATACGGATGCGCGGCTTCTTGCCCGAGGTGGGGATGGTGGTGAGTGTCTGCGTCGACATCAGAGTGCGTTCCTTCCGCGGGTCAGCGACAGCTGCAGCAGGGAGATGAGCACGGCGACGATGAAGAAGATCGTCGCGTTCGCCATCTGGTAGGCGTAGTCGCCGCCGTTGAAGCCCGCGATGATCGTCATCGCGACGCTGCGGGTGGACGTGCCGGGTCCGCCGTTGGTGAGTCCGACGATGATGTCGTAGGCGTTCAGGAAGCCCTTGAAGCCGAGGATCACGTTGATCACCACGTAGCCGGCGACGAGCGGCAGCGTGATGCGGAGCAGCTGCTGCGTCTTGTTCGCCCCGTCGATGCTCGCGGCCTCGTACACCTCGCCCGGCACTGAGAGGAGCCCCGCGATGTAGATCAGCAGCGTGCCCGGTACGGCCTGCCAGGCGGTCACGATGACGATCGCGACCCAGGCGAGATCCGGATTGGCGAGCAGGCTGGTCGACAGCCACGGGATGCCGGTGGCGGCGCCCGCGGCCGGGATGGAGTTGGAGAAGAGGAAGTTGAAGACGTAGGCGATGATGATGCCCGAGATCACCATGGGGATCACGAAGATCGTGCGAAGACCCGTCTTGAAGCGGATGCGGGAGGTCAGCCCGACCGCCAGCAGGAACGCGATCACGTTGACGACGATCACCGTCGCGATCGAGAAGCCGAACGTGAACAGGTAGCTCTGCAGGATGGCCGGGTCGCTGAACATCGCGATGTAGTTGGTCAGCCCGTTGAAGCTCCACTCGCCGATGCCGATGGAGTCGGTGAAGCTGAAGAAGATCCCCATGACGCCGGGCACCGTGATCGCGAGCGTGAAGATCACCAGCGTCGGCAGCAGGAACAGGTAGTAGATGGGCTCGACCTTGCGCGCGCGGTGTCCGAGCTTGCGAGCGCCGCCCGTGACGATCGCCGTGGTGTCGGTCGTCGGGGTGTTCGGCTTCGTGATGTTCGACACGGCGGGTGCCGGGGTGGCGTTCGTCATGGCGTGGACTCCTCTGTCTCAGCCGATGCGTTGTCCTGGGTCGACGGGATGGGAGCGCGGAACGCGATCCTGGCCCAGTCGGCATCCATGGTGCGCAACGTGGAGGTCGGGGACGCGCCGAGCACCATCGCCTGCGCGTAGTTGAAGACCGGAAGGGTCTTGGGCACGAGCACCGACGGACCCTGATAGATCTGGCCGTTCTGGTAGTACTCGACCATGCCCGCGACGCGCGGGTCGTCGGGAGCCGGAGCATCGTTCGTGGGGGTGAAGCCGAGCTGCGAGGTGTTGTACTCCTCGATGTGCTCGGGCAGGAACAGGTACTCCAGGAAGTCACGGGCGGCCTCCTGGTGGCGCGATCCTTCGGGGATCATCGCGGCGAGGTCCATGTTGACGCGCACGCCGAGGTCGGCGGGGTCGTCGGTCATCGGCAGCGGGAAGGTGCCGAGGTCGAGGTCGGGGGCGGTCTTCTCGATCTCGCTGAACGCCCACGGCCCCTGCAGGTACATCGCGGCCTCGCCCTTGCCGAAGGCGAGGTTGCCGTCGCCGTAACCCCGGCTCGCGGCATCCGCGTTCGTGTAGTCCTTCACCAGCGTCATCATGCGGTCCATGGGCTCGGCGAAGTCCTTCTCGAACGAGGCCTGGGAGTCGGGTCCCACACCGGTGCCTTCGGTCGCGAGCGTGTCGAAGAAGTCGATCACGTCGACCGAGCCGCCGGCGGTGTAGTCGTACCAGCCCTGGGCGACCGTCCAGTCGTCCTTGAAGGTGGCGTAGAACGGGTCGATGCCCGCCTGCTTCAGCTGATCGCAGACGGCGAGGAGCTCGTCCCAGGTCTGCGGGACCTCGAGGCCCTGCTGCGCGAAGATCTCCTTGTTGTAGATCACGGAGGCACCCATCACCGAGTATGGCAGTGCGCTCGTGCGCCCCTCGCACGACCCGTACTGCTCCATGAGGGGCTGCAGATCGTCGCGGATGGTCGAGGCGGCGTCGGTGCCCGACAGATCGGTGAGCGCGCAGCGCTGCACGAAGCGGGCGATCTCGTAGTTGTAGTTGGCGAGCATGATGTCGGGCGGGTTGCCCCGCACGAAGCTGGCCGAGACGACGTCGACACCCGAGGTGTCGATCTCGACCCGCACCTTGTCCTGCGAGGAGTTGTACTGCGCCACGAGTTCGGTCATGAACTCGATCGCCTCCCGCTTGCTGAACGTGAAGCGGATGTTCTCGGTTCCGCCGGCCGTCGAGCAGCCGGTGAGGGCGGCCCCGACCAGGGCGAGAGCGGCCGCACCGGCGACGATCTGCGCCGGGCGTGGTGGTTTCACAGACACCGTTGTCCTTTCGTGCTGTAGATACGCAGACTAAATCTAGTGAGCGAATTTACTTCGATGAACGGTACTGTCTCATGTGAACGAGAGTGAGGTCAAGACCCGTGACAGAAGTATCCGCAGGTCTGGGCACCGGACGAGCCAGTGTCGGCGCGATCCTCGACTTCGCGTGGACCGCCGGCGAGTTCACCGCGAGTGAGGCGATGGCGACCACCACGCTGACCCGCTCGACCGCGATCGACGCGATCGACACCCTCGTCGACGCCGCCGTGCTGCGGGAACTCCCCAACGCGCGGGTGGCAGGAAGCTACCGCGCGGGGCGCCCCGCGCGGCGCTTCGTGCTGGCATCCGACCTCGGCGTCGTCATCGGGGTGGATGCCGGAGACACCCACCTCGCGGTCACGATCTCGGATCCGCTCGACCGCACCCTCGTGCACCACCGCACCGACCTCGATCCGACACAGTCGGCGGCGGCGCGGCGCGCCACGATCCTCGATCAGATGGCGCACGCGCTCGCCGAGGCCGAGGTCCCGCGCGAGGCGGTGCTCGCGATCTGCGTCGGCGTCGCCGCGCCGGTGAACCGGGTCGGCGTCTCGCCGCCGCACCCCGAGGGCTTCTGGGAGCGCACGAACCCGGGGCTCGCCGACGCTCTCGACGAGTGGGCGCCCGTCGTCGAGATCAAGAACGATGCGCAGCTCGCCGCGATCGCCGAGGGGTCGGCGGGGGCCGCCGTCGGATGCCGCGACTACGTCGCCCTGCTCGCGAGCGAGCGGTTCGGCGGCGGCGTGGTCGTGGACGGCCACGTGCTGCACGGCGCGCACGGCGGCGTCGGCGAGGGCGTCGTGTTCGACCACATCATCGGCGTCGGATCGGCCTTCGGTCTGCGCTACGCCCTGCAGGACGAGGTGCGCGCGGGGGTCGAGAGCGGCGACATCGACGCGGACTCGGCGGTCGGTCGGCTCGCAGGTGAGGATCGCATCGATCCGCGGATCGTGTTGACCGCGGCATCCGCCGGTGATGGCGATGCGCTGCTCGCGACGTCACGGGTCGGCGCGACGCTCGCCCGCGTCGTCGGCGTGCTCGGCAGCATGTACGACCCCGCGCGCGTGATCATCTGCGGAGGGGTCGCCGGGAGCATCGAGCCGGTGCTCGCCGCCGCACGCGAGGTGCTGCCGACCCAGCTGCACCTGCCGGCCCCCGAGATCCTCGCCTCCACGCTCGGCGCCGAGGTCGTATCGATCGGCGCGGTCGCGACCGCGCGAATGGCCGCGCGCGAGGTGGCCGTGCCGCTGCTGGCGGAACGGCGTCTCAGCGCGGCGAGCTGAGCCGTGCACGAACCAGAGCCTCAGCGCTCCCCCTCGTCGATCGAGCTGCTGTTCGACACGGAGGCCGACGTCGCGATCCGGGCCGAATGGGATGCTCTCGCCGCGGCCGGGATGTCGAGCCTCGCGGCGCACACCTCGGCGAGCAACCGCCCTCACCTCACCCTGGTCGCACGCGTCGGTCTGCCCACCCTGGGCGCGGAGGTCTTCGACGGCATCCCGTCGTTCCCGCTCACACTGGGTGCTCCACTGCTCTTCGGTTGCGGGGATCGGCGCGTCCTGGCGCGGAGCATCGTTCCCACCGGGGAACTGCTCGCCCTTCGGTCCCTGGTGCACGGTGCCGTCGGTCCTGGCGCGGATGCCCCGCACACCGCACCGGGCGAATGGATGCCGCACGTCGCGCTCGCCCGCCGGCTGCGCGTCGCCGACCTTGCGGCAGCGCTCGACCTCGTCGGCGGGGACATCGCTGCGCACGCCCGCGTCGTACGGCACTGGGACCCCGCCACCGCGTCGATCACGACGCTCGCGGAGCTGCCCCCGAGACGCGCGTCAGCGCGGTGACATGCACGCGTCAGCGCGGTGACGTGCGCGCGTCAGCGCGGTGAGCTGAGCGGATCGCTCTGCAGACGGGCGGCGACATCCTGCAGAGTTCGCAGCACCCGCCTGACCGAGGTGTAGGCCAGGGCATCCGGCCGAGCCAGCACGTCGACGTGGCGGACCAGATCCACGTCCGACAGCGGTCTGAGAACCAGGCCGTCCACCGCCAGAGGCGTGGCCGTCGCGCGAGGCATGACGGCGATCGCCGCCCCGGCACGCACGACCTCCGCCGTCACCGAGAACTCGTTGATGCGATGCGCGATCCGCAGGGGTGACCCCGACAGTGCGGCCAGGTAGTCGAGCACTCCCGCGAGGGAATCCCTCATGCACGGAGACCCACTCCTCGTCGCGGAGGTCGGCGAGGAGGATGTCCGCCCGACCGGCGCGCACGCTTCGAGGAGACGCTCACTCTCGTCGTGGGGCAGGACGGCAAATATCGGCAGCCTGTGGGGAGCATCAACGGAGTGAGTACTACCGAGATGTTCCGACGCCAGTTGTCCGATGGGCTGTTCGGCACGACCTTGCTGGGAGACGGGGCCCACCGGGGCTCGCGCCCCCTTGACCCGTTCGCGGAGATCCGGGGCCTCGGTCTCGACGATGCCGTGCTGCGCCCAGTCGCACGACTGCTGTTCGTGAAGAAAATGCTCTCAAGCGGTCACGCCGCACGGGTGGACCAGTTAGCGCTGGGTCCTTCGCATCAGGGGCGGCGCAGACTGTCCATCGTGTGGACGCCCCGGCAGGTCTACTCCAATGTGCCCGACCCTGAACCGATGTCGCTGGAGGGCCTGATTCAAGGCCTGTGAATCACTGAGTAAGCGGTCGCGGCCGCGCGCACGGCTGGGGATCGCGCTCGCGTGACGTGACATGTTCGTTGCGGTGGGGCGAGTGCACCGTCCTTCGCCTCCTGCCCTGCGGTGCTCTAAACGAGTCGGACTGCCAACGACGCATCGTCGGGCTCGGAGCTGGCGCAGCAGACCCGGAAAGAAGGACGTTGAGGTCCGCCTCACCGCAACGCGGCGGAGGCAGGGCGCCGCGCGGTAACAGATGCGAGCAACGCCACAACGGGCACCAGAATGTTGGACGCTCGCACTATTTGCTTCATCCGACTACGAGCCTCGGAGCTCAGCTCAGCTCCAACGTCATCCGCTCCGCTCGTCCGTCTCGACGACCTCACGGGGAAGGTAGACGGATGGACTTTCACTGCGCGTCATACGCCGTAGCCGTTTCACTCTGGGCGCGCCAGAACGGCGATTCGCTCGCGCGTTAGAGTCTGTCATTCCCACCCCGATGCAAGGCGGGCAGCGCCGCGCTCCGACGCTGAACTCACCGAACGTCGCGGCGCCTACGTCACATCGCGAGATAGGAAGGAGGTTGCTCCGGCCGCCAAAATCAGGACAGTCCACGCCACCGCGATAGCCGTCGAAAGCGGTCCCTCAAGCAAAGCAGCACTGTCGATGCCGATATTGCTGAGGTCGAATCCAGCGCCGGCCAGTATGGCCGGAAGCGGAAACCACACCGCCCCAGGCGCCCAGAAGATAGCGACGACCATCGCAGCCCCCAAGGAGACTGGCGCAACGAACAGCGCGAGTAGGTGCTGCTGAACTACGAGCCCCACTCCGAACCCCCACAATCCCGCGACTGCTCCGACCACGGAGGTTGCTGCCACCATCGCCAAGTCGACATCTGTACCGCCCGTGGAGACCGTGAGAGCGACATGCCCCCCGACGACTGTGGCCAGCGCGACGAGAGCACCGCCCAGCGCTGCGACTGGAGCCCGTGACAGAAAACTGGCCCAGCGAGGTTGCAGCGTGAGACGGTGAGCGACGACACCGTTCCGCCTGTCAATCGTGTACCGAAAGGAACCGTAGATCGCTGCGAGAACAGCTCCGTATGTCGCCATGATCGTGCCGAAAGGCGCGAGGAACTCCTGACGCACCTGGGCTGGCGCATCAGCAAAATCCGTCGGCACACTCACCGCAAGGGAGAGCGCCATCACGAACGCTGCCGAGGCAACACCAAGAAGAACGACGTCGCCCGTGAGACTTCGGAACTGGGCTCTGAAGGCCTGGCGCACCATCAGGCGACGCGCCGACGTGCTACGAACCACGCGAGTAGCACCAAACCCACTGTCCAAGCGCCGGCGACGCTGACGGCCGGGGCAAACTCGAGGAGGCGGTCCTTGTATTCAGGGACGCTTAGCGCTGCGATAGTCATGCCTGGGGAAAAACGCGCCACGTCGGGCGACGTCCCCAGGAGGGCGAACTCCACCCCAATAGGGAACGCCAAGACAATCGCTGCCCCGATGTAGTAGTTGCGTGAAATCCACCCCACAGCGCCGCCGACGAACGCACCCATGATGACTCCCAGAAGCGCACCAGCGTAGATGCGCACCGCGGCCTCGTCAATATTGAGCACCAGTCCCTCTTGATTGAGGATGAAGTATACGACGACGGTCCAGAGTGCGAACATGCAGAGCGCGAGAGCGATTGCCGTCATCAATCCGGCGATCATCTTGCCCCGGAAAGCCCGGCTATAGCCAAGTTCAGTGAGCGTTCGGTCCATCGACGCGTAGTAGTACTCCCGGGTGACGGCGTATGCGCCCACGAAGGCGGCAGTGATGAACGACCATGCGAGCGGTTGCAGCAGTTGTGCTGTCGCAGCTCCCGAGCTCAGTCCGCTCAGATCAGTCAGTGTGCGATCTGAGGAGAGCACGACGACCGGGACAAAGACGGCGAGGACGTAGACAGCCCACAGCGACAGTCCGCTCACTGAACGCACCGCTTCGCTTCTGATTGCGGAGATCATGCCACGACCCCTTCCACGAGATCGAAGTATCGGTCCTCCAGGGAATCGCCATCACGGGCCACGAGGTCGCTGAGCTTTCCTGCGTACAAAGCCCTTCGCTTGATCACCACAACGTCATCCACAACCTGCTCGAGTTCTGCGAGTTGGTGGCTGGAGATCAGGACCGTTCCTCCACGTGCTGCATAGTCGCGGAGATACCGGCGGAGCCAACGAATGCCGTCAGGATCGAGCCCGTTGGCGGGTTCATCCAAGATCAGGGTCTGAGGGGATCCGATGAGGGCTGCAGCCAACCCCAGGCGTTGCACCATACCCGTTGAGAAAGTCTTCACCCTCCGCTTGGCGACAGAGAGAAGGTCCACCTCTTCCAACACCTCATCGACCCGCTGGCGAGGAGCGCCGGCGGCGAGGCGCGCGATCTCGAGATGACGTCGTGCTGTGATCCCCACCTCGAAGCCAAACCCATCCATCTGCACGCCGACGTGTGAGGCCGGGTTCCTGAGCGCTGCGAATGGCGCTCCGTCAATGGTCGCGGTGCCACTCGTCGGTCGCAGAAGCCCGACGATGGTTCGAAGCGTCGTGGACTTTCCTGCGCCGTTGGGCCCGAGAAGTCCCACGATGGCTCCTCGCGGGACGGTGAAGGACAGGTCTTGAACTGCTGTCACGTACCCGTACTTCTTGGTGAGCTCTCGAACTTCGATTGCGTTGTCGTTCATTTCTTTCCTTCGGTAGAAGTCGTTCAGCGTTTCAGGAGCCCGGCGAGGGGCTGGGCGACGGCCTGGTTCCACAGCGATTGCCATAGGTTGACATTGCCCAGTTCCATACGGGCTTGGCCGGAGGATGGGACCTGTCCTGGGTCTGAGCCAAGGTGGGCTACGCCGATAGCGGTGGCCGGGACGTCGACGTCGTGCATCTTGACAGGGAAGAGGGCGTCGAGCGGAACGTTCACAGACTGGGGCACCCGCGCTTCGTAGGTGCTCGACCCCACAGGAAGGCTCCCCATGACGCCATTCGTTAGGAGAGTGAGACGGGCACCGTCCGGGATGGGATCCTCCGTGCTTCCGCCTTGGACGATAACGACGGTATTATCCTCGCCGACAGTGAATCCTGCGGTCGCTGTGAGGGGGACGACGATCCACACCCCCGCGAGAGCGACAGTCGCCGCGATAACGAGGTTCACGAGGACGAACCTCCACGCCGACACACCTACGCGCCATGCTCTGCGTAAGCCACCAGCGATTGCTGTCAGGCCCAAGATGAGCACGGCTACCTCGAGGCTGAGGACCACAACCCCGGCGACGAGGCCACCGCCCGCGAGGGCGTGGGCGATGCGCATGACGGCGAAGATCACTAGACAAACAGGCGCAAGGATGCTCGCAATTCCGAAGGGCACACTCCACCAGCGATTGAGGCGCTTCGGGGCGCGGCTTCCCCCGTAAAGCAGATGAACTAGCCAATTCCCGCCGTCTCGCTTCGTTCGTTCCCGCAGGTTCGGTTCGTCCAACGCGCTCATGAGCGCGATATATCCATCGAATCTCACGAACGGTACGAGATTCACGAGCACGATGCCGTAGCAAGCAATCGCGAGCAGCAACAGCAATTGCTGGAGATCGGTGGCAGACGCCAACAATGCGGCGAGTGCGAAGGCTGAACCGATGACAGCATGGACGGCGGGGCCGGCGAGCGCCACCCATGCTCTCTGCCACTTGTGGCGCAGTCGCCAGCCGTCGGTGACGTCGACGAAGAAGGCGGGCGTGAGATAGAAGATCATGAAGCCTGCGCGGCGAGGGCGTCCGCCGAATCGGGTCAGCGCGAGCCCATGAGCGCCCTCGTGGATCAGTGTGAGCACGACGAGCACGACGAGCACGACGACAAGCTGGAGAAGCGGCATCGGCGAGAACAGCAGCCTCGCCACGTCCGAGACCTGAATGATTGCGGCAACGGAACCAAGGAGCGCTAGGCCTGCGAGGACGATCAGACCCGCCCGCCCCGGGAAGGGCCGGACAATTCGGTCGAGGCGTCTGAACATGGCTGGGGCGCGCAGAGTCGCGATCTGCAGAGTCAGCGGTGCGCGGAACACGACTCTCCCGGCGCTCTTCCGTTGTGTGCCTTCAAGCAGCCCGCTCTGCTGAAATCGGTCTACGAGAGTGAGGAATTGCGGTTCCGGCTCGTCGGGGGCGACCTCCTTGCGGAGGTCGCGGACCGATGATCTTCCGTCCATCGCTGACAGTAGTTCCACAACGGCACCGGACACCCGGGAGGTGGGCACCCCCTCGACTGTCACTATCCAGGGGGCTCCCTCGACGGTCGGCTCCTCGAAGGCGACCGTCGAGGCAAGACTCGGTCGACTGTCCAGAGTCAATGGATCGAGCGCGGCGCGGCGGATGGGGAGAAAGCTTGTTGACGCTGATTTCATCGGGGCGTTACCTGACCACGCGACGACGTTTGCAGGAGGAGGATGTCAGCGCCCGCGTGTGCGCGCACAGGTCGGACGGCCGGTTCGGTGAACCCGGCTTCAACCAGCTCGGCAGACAACATCTCTTCTGTGAGTATCCGCAGACGGCTTGTCAAGATGGTCACCGTAGCGTCGATCGTCAGCGCCGATTCGCGCACCCAGTTCACGACGCGGGCTGCGCCACCCTCGATTACCTGCTGGGAGTAGAGATAATCTTCCTGGCCGTCGACTCCCTCAACTGTGACGATCTGATCTTCGGTGTTGCTCAGCGCCCGCCCACCGGTTGAGCCCGCAATGGTGAGTGCGAACGTTCCTCCGTCGGAAAGATGCGACCGAACACGTGCGTAGAGAGCTTGCCTCCCCACCCGATCCAGGAGCGTGATCGAGGTGGCCCCGATGACGATGAGATCGTACAGTCGTCCTAGCGCGAATGTGCGCATGTCTGCCACAACACACTCGAGGAGGGGGTTCGCGGGCAGCGCCCGCTGCAGGAGCGCGAGCATGTCCGGCGACAAGTCAATGGCAGTGACTCGCTTTCCGCATCGGACAAGTGGGATGGTGAGCCGCCCGCTGCCAGCGGCGATGTCGAGCACATTCCCCTCAGTGTCACGAGCCAGCGCAAGCACTTCCCGGACTTCTGACCGATCACCCCCTACAAGGCGTTCGTAGAAGTCCGCTCCCGCGCCTGCATATAGGTCCTGCGGACTTGGCGTTGCGTTCAGCACGGCTAGTCGTGACTTCACCGATTCGGTGATCCCACCCGTCATGAGGGTGTCCTTTCTTTCTCCATAGGGTGCGGGCGGTCGAAAGTCGTCCACCCGCACCCGTGCGTCAGGTCGCGATTGCTACGGCACCACCGACAATGGTCACGATGTAACCAACGTGCTCCCACCACTCGAGCGGTGCGTCGAGCTCGTCGAGTTCGACGAAGTCAAGTTGCTTCTGCATTTCTCACCTCCCCGGGTGTGACTCGTGTGCTTTCGTTTGCGGTCACGTCAAGGCGAGAACGCCGATGATCACACCGACCGCAACGCCGCGAACCCAATCGTTCGCGTCATCCGGCGCTTCCATCGCGTCGAGTTCGACGTAATCGAGCGCCTGCAGAGTCTTGTCCATATTTCACCCCCTTCCTTACCCATCCGGTCTGACGCGGCTCAGGTCATGGCAAGAATCCCGATAACCCCCACCCCGACAATTACGCCCTGGTAGAAGCTCTCCCAACTGGGCGCCTCCATCTCGTCGAGTTCCTCGAACTGAATCTGGCTGGTGTTGATATTCATGTATTCACCTCCTCGTATTCATGAAGACTTCGGTCAGCCCGAAGTGCTGGTTCATCCGCGGCCCAGAGAGATTCCTCTAGGACCTCACGGACATCCTTTTCACCGACGCCTCGAAGCATGGGGCGACGATTGCCCCAAGCGAGCTCCGAGGCCGCGGCAATCTCTCGCATTGATCGGTCGTCAGGTCGCGATGGGCGTTCGATGGACCAAGACTCGATGAGGGCAGTGACGCCAGCAACCGGTTCACGTGGCAGCATGGCGCGCTCCGTCATTGCACGCCAGAATGCTTCGAGGCTGTCTTTAGTCCCCCAACGATGGTCGCCGGCGCAGATTCGCGTCCATATCGCGCCAATGATGGCTGCAGTGGCTGACATCTTCGATACGGACAGAGCGAACGCGACCTCGTTGGCCACATACCAGTGGCGAGCGGCATAGGGGTCACGACCCCGGAGCGCGCCAGTCCGCTGTGTAGCCGCGCTCAATCGTGCAACCCGCAGGCGCGTTGCGCTGCTACCCAGATCACTGTTCGCCGCATCGAGGATGGATCGAGCGATGACAACAGCATCTCGGTGGGCGCGCTCGTTGCCCGAGGTGCTGGTGCTCACCCCCGCGAGTCGCAACAACGCCTCAAGGGCGCCAGCACGCAGGGCACTATCCGGCAGGGAGTCAAGGTTGTCCGAGTCGATGATCGCGTGCCGCGGGCGAAGTGAATGCCCGACTATGAGGCGATACCCGTGACTGGTCGCGAGAATCCCGACACTGTTCGTCTCCGTCGAGGTTCCAACAGTTGTGGGAATCGCAACCAAGTCGGTTGACGGTTGAGCCGGAGGCAACACGGTGAGCCCTGAGCGGAGTGCGTGTTCCATCAGGTATGTGAAAGTACTGCTCGAACGGGCGCCCAGTGTTGCGATCTTCGCAGCGTCGATGATTGTTCCCCCACCGATGGCCACGACGACCTCTGGTTGCACTGTCGCGATATCCTGCGCTAGCGAACGCACGGTGTCGATGTGAACCTGTCGAGCGTCGAGCCGGATGCTTCGCCCGTACTTCGTAAGCGCCGCAGCGCTGGGCACATTCATGTCCGAGACGATCACGGCGCTGCGGTTAGCGATGACCCCACGGACCGTGTCGGCTGTGATTCCGCTGCCTGACCACATCGTCGGCCCTTCGCCCAGGGTCCGGCGGCTCACGGTCGTGCGTCCGCGTACTGCCTCAGGCCTGATCGCAGAGCCGCCTCCAGCTCCTCGAGTTCGTCAATGCTGAAGCCGTAAGCGGGAATCAGTTCGATTGAACTCGGACCGGGCTGGACGAGTACGCCGTGATCCGCGATGGTCGACACCAGGTCGAGTATTTCCGCGCCGGTGTACTCGGTTCCGCCGTCGTGCCGAAGTTCAAGACCGAGGAAGCAGCCTTCGCCGGTGATTCCCGCCACTCGACCATCGTCTTTCAGACCCTCTGCGATGCGCCGAAGGTCGCTGCCGAGGGCTTGAGTCGTTGATTCGACGTCGATTGCTCTCAGCTCGCCAATCACTGCCAAGATCGCCGCGGCGCACGCCGGGGTTCCCGCCTGAGTTTCGCCGTGAACAAACGTCCATCCCCCCTTTATGAACTCTCGGCTCACCCGAGCATCCACGAGAACAGCAGCAGCACCCATCGCACCGTTGGTGAGAGCCTTCGAGAGGATCATGACGTTCGGCGCGACTGACCATCCATCCGTGGCGAACATTCTGCCTGTCCGCCCGAATCCCGTTGCGACTTCGTCCGCGACGATGAGGAACCCGTACTTGTCACGAAGGGTCATGAGGCGTTCGATGAACTCAGCGGGGACGGGATACGCTCCACTGCCGAGAACCGGTTCCACCACGACCGCCGCGACGCGAGATCCTTCTCTCGCCAGCAATGTGTCGAGGCGCGCGCCTCCATCGTCATAGGGAACATGTCGGACTGAGCGGCGGTCTACCGCATACGCTGCCTGCATTAGGTCGTCGCCGCTCAGAGCGTGGCCACCGTACATCGTGCCGTGGTAGCTACCCGTGAGACCGACCACAATGTTCCGTGACGCGGAGCCCTTCTGAGCCCAGTACTGTCGAGCGAGCTTCATAGCGATGTCGTTCGCGGCACCTCCAGACGTGGAGAAGATCACTCGTTCGTATCTCGTCGCGTCCGCGAGCTCAATGAGCGCGTCAGCAGCGTCCGCCGCGTAACGATGAGGCGCTCTGAAGAGAGATAGGTAGGACGCGTCCCTCATCGCCTTCGAAACGGCGTCCGTGATGGCCGGGTTGCCGTACCCCAGCGGAACGTTCCAGAGCCCGCTCGTAGCGCACAAGCGTGTTGAACCGTCGAGGTATTCAACTCGATGGCCGGCCGCACCCACAGCGATCCGCTCGTCCGTGAAATTGGCGTCCGCCGGGAGAAGTGAGGTCCACAAACTCTGCGTAGTGCTCACAGCACGCTCCCGGTCAGCCCAGCTTCTTCCGGAATCCGCTGAGCGCCAAGGTTCACGCTGAGAAGTTCGAGTGCATTGGAGCAGAGGTTCGCAGCCGTCGAGCGTCCAGTGCCGTGTCGGGCCGCCACTCGGTCATGCGCCAAGTCGATGTAACTCGAGGTTTGGAGTATCGACACAACGTCAGCCGTGAGCGGAGTCAAGAGCTGACGACGCCTGCTGGCGACGTTCGCGAAAAGGATCCCCTCGGATCCGTTGACGAGAAACGGATCCGACGAGAGGGGTTCCGCATCCGCGCGCTCGTCGGTCACGTGGGACCAGCCGAAGCCGTCGATCTCGATCGCCCCGGTCGCGATGCGCAACATCTTGATGAGCTCCGCGGCGCGGAGATAGCGCGGCAACCAAGGGCGAGACACCAGGTCGTCGTCCACGACCGCAGCTGGCACAGCAGCGGTGAACGCCTCTGCCCTAGACACAAGGCGGTTGATCGCCGAGCCCAAGTCATCCGTGTGCCCGAGAATGATGCCCTGCATGCCAAGACCAATCGCGCCGTCCGCATCCAGGCGGACGGCGAGGGGGGCTGCACTCGCCCGCTCGGCATCAAGGGCGTTTCGGTCGGCTAGGACCACGCGCGGATCGACCAAGGGGGCAGGAAAGACGCCAGTTTGTCGCGCGAGATCCGCGTCATCGAAGAACGCACGCCAGCCCGCCTCATCAAAGAACCGCACCGCAGTCGGACCTACGATTTCAACAAACCCCGCGGACAGGTAGTCCTGAAGTTCGACACTTCTGCCGTTGATGAAGAGTTCATCTCCAACATCGAGCAGTTGCCCCGCGTACCGAACCTCCCGTGCGCGCGCTGTCGACCAGTCGCAGTCCAGAGGCAGCAAGACGACGTCATCTCCGCCGATCACCCCATCAAGCACAGACGGATCTGCGCCGTTCGAGACGAAGAATATGCGCCGACACTCAGTTCGTTCGCCACTTATCCACTCTCGGATTGTTCTGGCGGCGACAACGTCAGTCATTTTACTTTCCAAAAGACCCCCTTGATATTGCAGGAAGTCATTCACAAGAGCATCCCGACTTTGCGGCATATCAGATCCTGCACCATTGTCCGAGCGAACGTTGCTGACCGCATTCTCTGAGATACCGGACTGAGCGTACAGGGACGACTCCGACGAAATCTGTCCGTTTTGGCGGACAGCGATGGAATATATTGGGGATCTAGACCTTTAAGCCGAATACCTAGACAAACGTCTAGTAGTCAGTGGAACAACTCGTAACCCCCCTGGATCAGGCGCGTATACCACTTGGGCGCCCGTCCAGAGGACATGTTGTCAAGGCACATGAGCGTGAGCGCATAGTCTCGTACGAGTTTCGGGATGTAGAGTAGAAACATGTCAATGCCCGGTCCGAACGAAACAGGTGGCCTCGCGTGGGGGAAACTGCTCCTAGGAATCGGAGTGGTGATTCTTAGCGCGTCATTCGCATTCGCTGGCGACGAATGGTGGCAGTTTGTCACCGCCGCTGTCGCCGGTGTACTCGGCCTGGTTCTGTTGATCACTGGAACTCGCGAGCTCGTTGTTCGTCGCCGCGTGCAGCTCGCTGCGCGAGATGAGGAACGCGGGAACGACTAGCGCAAGCTCCGAGGCGTAGCCATAACGGCTGGTGCCATCTGCGCCTATCCGGCGAAGCCCGTCAGGTGCGCAGGACAAGTTCGAAAAGGGCACAGGTGGGCATCGGTTCGGCGGCTACGGCAAGCTGGACCACCAGTTCGGCACACTTTCATGCCGAAGACGGTCGGCGTACAGGCGCTGTCACGGTCTCCCGCTTGTAGTAGCACCTTCTCTCTACACCTACCCGGCGCCGACCAGAGTGGATGCCCCTTCAACTCAGCGGTGCACATACCGATACACCAGGCGACCTGCGTCTGGGCGAGGCGCCACACTGCCCAGGGGTCACGTGTCGACATACCAATCCAGAAGATCAGCCCCTCCCCCTGAAGTGCTCTCAGCCGATGCATTGTTGCGGGCCGGCTCACATCACTCCACGAGCAGTGCGGGCTCCTCGAGCACGGATGCCACGTCGGCGATGAAGCGGCTCATGCCGTCGCCGTCGATCACGCGGTGGTCGAAGGATCCGGCGACCGTGGTGACCCAGCGGGGGCGCACCTCGCCGTCGACGACCCACGGCTTCTGGCTGATCGTGCCCATGGCCACGATGCCCGCCTCGCCGGGGTTGATGATGGGCGTGCCGGCATCCATCCCGAACACGCCGATGTTGGTGATCGTGATCGTGCCGCCCTGCTGGTCGGCGGGGCTGGTCTTGCCCTCGCGCGCCGTCAGGGTGAGGCGGTTCAGGGCCCGGGCGAGGTCCTTCATGCTGAGGTCCTGCGCGTCCTTGATGTTCGGCACGAGCAGGCCGCGGGGCGTGGCCGCCGCGATGCCGAGGTTCACGTAGTGGCGCACCGAGATCTCGGCCCCGCCCTCGGTCTCGACCCAGGCCGCGTTCACCATCGGGGTGCGGCGGGCCGCCCAGATGACGGCGCGAGCCATGATCAGCAGCGGCGAGACGCGGATGTCGGTGTAGTCCGGCGAGGCCTTGAGGCGCTTGACGAGCTCCATCGTGCGGCTCGCGTCGATCTCCTTCCACACCGTGACGTGCGGAGCGGAATAGGCGCTCTGCACCATCGCCGACGAGGTCGCCTTGCGCACGCCCTTGACCGGGATCGATTCGGTGCGGTCGTCGGACACGGTCGCTGCCGGCGCTGCGGGCGCGGCCGGCGACAGCCCCCGAGCGAGGCCCGAAGGTGCGCTCTGCGGCGCGGGCACCGTCTCTTCGCGCACGGCACCCCACTCGGGCGTCTCGATGTTGCGGAAGACACTGGCCTGCTGGGCGTGGGTGACCACGTCGTCGCGGGTGACCTCGCCGTCGGCGCCCGTCGGCGTGACCGTCGTGAGGTCGACGCCCAGGTCACGGGCGAGCTTGCGGATCGGGGGCTTCGCGATCACGCCGACGGACGAGCGCACCGGACGCTCCGCCGGACGCTTGCGACGAGACGTCGCGCCGCCGCCGGTGCCGTAGCCGACGAGGACCGACCCGCCGCCCTCTTCGGGCGCGGGCGCCTCCGCGGTCGCGACCACGCCGGGGCCGGCGTCGTCGCGGGCATCCGTCACGAAGGTGATGATCGGGGCGCCGACCTCGACCGTCTCGCCCTCGGCCGCGAGCAGCTCGCCGACGACACCGGCGTGCGGCGAGGGCAGCTCGACGAGCGACTTGGCCGTCTCGATCTCGCAGATGACGTCGTTGATGGCGACCGTGTCACCGGGTGCGACCTTCCACGTCACGATCTCGGCCTCGGTCAGCCCCTCGCCGACATCGGGGAGGGTGAAGTTCTGCGTGCTCATGGGTGATCCTTACTCGTTCGCGGTCGTTGAGCGAGCAGAGCGAGACGAAACGCGTGGAGGCATCTCGTCTCGTCGCTGCGCTCCGCGCTCAATGACCGGGGGAAAGGCGACTGCGGCGGGCATCAGTAGGCCAGCGAGCGGTCGACGGCCTCGAGGATGCGGTCGGCATCCGGGAGGTAGGTGCCCTCGAGCTTCGCGGGTGGGAACGGGGTGTCGTACCCCGAGACGCGCAGCACCGGTGCCTCGAGGGCGTAGAAGGCGCGCTCCATGACGGTCGCCGCCACCTCGCTGCCGATGCTGGTGAAGCCCGGCGCCTCCTGCGCGTAGACCATGCGACCGGTCTTGCGCACCGAGTTGAGGATGGGCTCGTAGTCGATGGGCGACAGCGAGCGGACGTCGACGACCTCGCAGCTGGTGCCCTCGGACTCGGCGAGCGCCGCGGCCTGCAGCAGGGTCGTGACCATGGCGCCATGACCGACGAGGGTGACGTCGGAGCCGGTGCGCACCACGCGCGACGAGTGCAGCGGCGCGGCGGATCCGGCGAGGTCGACCTCGCCCTTGGGCCAGTAGCGGCTCTTGGGCTCCATGAAGATCACCGGATCGTTCGACGCGATGGCCTCCTGGATCATCCAGTACGCGTCGTTCGGGGTCGACGGCGACACCACACGCAGACCCGGGGTGTGCGCGAAGTACGCCTCGGGGCTCTCCTGGTGGTGCTCGACGGCACCGATGTGCCCGCCGTACGGGATGCGGATCACGATGGGCAGGCTGAGGTTTCCCTCGTGACGGTTGGTGAGCTTCGCCAGCTGCGTCGTGATCTGGTCGAACGCCGGGAACACGAATCCGTCGAACTGGATCTCGATCACCGGACGGAACCCGACCATCGCGAGTCCGATCGCGGTGCCCACGATCCCGGACTCGGCGAGGGGCGTGTCGAGCACGCGCTGCTCGCCGAAGTCGCGCTGCAGGTGCTCGGTCACGCGGAACACGCCGCCGAGCTTGCCGATGTCCTCGCCCATGAGCAGGACCTTGGGGTCATCCTCCATCGCCTTGCGCAGCCCGGCGTTGAGCGCCTTGCTGAACGGCATCGTCTCGAGGGTCACTTGCCGTCTCCTTCGAACGATGCCTCGTACCTCTTGTGCCAGGCCTTCTGCTCCGCGATGAGCGGATTCGGGTCGCTGTACACGTGGTCGAAGATCTTGTCGGCCGTCGGGGCGACGAGCTCGACGCTCCGGGCACGCAGATCCTCTGCCGCGTCGGCCGCCTCGGCCTCGACATCGGCGAAGAACTGTGCCGATGCCCCCCGGTTCTCGAGGAAGGAGCGCATCCGGTCGATCGGATCGCGCAGGGCCCAGGACTGCTCCTCGTCCGAGCCGCGGTACTTGGTGGGATCGTCGCTGGTGGTGTGCGCACCGACCCGGTAGGTGACGGCTTCGATCGCCCGGGGCCCGGCCCCGCCCCGCGCCTCGTCGAGGGCGATGCGGGACACCGCATAGCTGGCGAGCACGTCGTTGCCGTCGACCCGGATGCTGGGGATGCCGTAGCCGGCGCTGCGCTCGACGAGCGGCACGCGCGACTGCGTCGACACGGGCACGGAGATCGCCCAGTGGTTGTTCTGCAGGAAGAAGACGGTCGGTGCCTGGTAGCTCGCCGCGAAGACCATGGCTTCGTGCACGTCGCCCTGGCTCGATGCCCCATCGCCGTAGTAGACGATGACGGCTTCGTCTCGCTCGGGGTCTCCGGTGCCGGAGCGACCGTCGAAGTTCAGTCCCATCGCGTACCCGGTCGCGTGCAGCACCTGCGAGCCGAGCACGAGCGTGTACAGCCGGGTGTTGCCGTTCTTCGGATCCGTGGGGTCCCATCCGCCGTGCGAGACACCGCGCATGAGCTTGATGATGTCGACGGGGTCGACGCCGCGGATGCGCGTGACCGCGTGCTCACGGTACGACGGGAAGATCGTGTCCTGCGCACGCGCGGCGCGGGCGGATCCGACCTGCGCGGCCTCCTGCCCGCGGCTCGGCGGCCACAGCGCGAGCTGACCCTGACGTTGCAGGTTCGTGGCCTGGGTGTCGATCGCGCGGATGACGACCATGTCGCTGTAGAACTGCTCGAGCTCGGCGTCGCTGATCGCCTCGATCAACGGCAGATACCGCTCGGCGGCCGGGCTGGGCGTGAAGCGACCGTCCTGATCGAGGACGCGGACGAGTTCAGTCTCTGGCGAGGTCACGGTCCCACGCTACCGGCGTGCGCATGCGTGGTCACGCATACCTAGGACGTCCTCGCATCTGCCGGGAAACCGGAGAACAGGCGGTCTCGGGCCGCCCCGCCGGTCGCGTGACGAGGTCAGCGGAGGCCGGCGGCGACCTCGATGACGCGGTCGACCGCGGCCTCCTCGCCCACGGAGATGCGGATGCCGTCGCCGGGGAACGGACGCACGATCAGGTCGGCCGCGACGAACGCGGCCGCCACCGACTCGGTGCGCTCCCCGGTCGGGAGCCAGACGAAGTTCGCCTGCGCGTCAGGGACGTCCCAGCCCTGCGCGCGCAGCCCTTCGAGCAGGCGGGTGCGTCGCTCGACGATCACGGCGACCCGCTCGAGGAGCTCGGCCTCGGCATCGAGGCTCGCGATCGCCGCGTTCTCGGCCGCCGACGTGACGGAGAGCGGGATGCCCGTCGTCCGGGCCGCGTCGAGGACCTTCTCGTTGCCGATCGCGTAGCCGATGCGCAGACCCGCCAGTCCGTACGCCTTGGAGAACGTGCGCAGCACGACCACATTCGGATGCCGTTCGAACACCCGCTCCTCGAGGCCGTCGACCGCGTCGGGGGCCGCGACGAACTCGGCATAGGCCTCGTCGAGGATGATCAGCACATCGGTCGGCACGCGCTCGACGAACGTCGCGAACTCGTCACTGGTGATGATCGGCCCGGTCGGGTTGTTCGGCGTGCAGAGGATGATCGCCCGGGTGCGGTCGGTGACGGCATCCGCCATCGCGTCGAGATCGTGACGCGACTCCGCGGTCAGCGGTACCGGAACCCCGGTCGCCCCGGCGACCAGCGGCAGGCTCGGGTAGGCCTCGAAGGACCGCCACGCGTAGACGACCTCGTCGTCGACCGACGCGGTGGCGAGGATCAGCTGGTGCAGGATCGACACGCTTCCGGCCGCGACGTGCACCTGGTCGGGCTCGACCGCGAAGCGCGCGCCGAGCCGCTCGCGCAGCCGCGTGGCGGTGGCATCGGGGTAGCGGTTGATCGGCGTGGTGTGCTGCAGGGCGGCGGCGACCGAGGGGAGCGGTTCGAACGGGTTCTCGTTGCTCGACAGCTTGTACGCGTCGGGCCCCGCCTGCTTGCCCTGTCTATACGGCGCGAGGGCGGCGATGGCGGGACGGATTCGCGGCAGGATCGGGTCGGTCACAAGGATGAGTCTAAGGATCCCGCAGGCCCTGGCGACCACTTTCGCGAGGTAGTACCATTTTGGTATGGCGATGACGGTGAGACTTCCCGAGGAACTCGATGCCCAGCTCGAGGAGATCGCGCGCGCGCGTCACATCTCGAAGCATGCGGTGCTCATAGAGGCGGCGACCCGCTTCGCGAACAGCGAGTCGAAGACGGAACGGGTGCTCTCGATCGCTGACGAGGTGGGGGAACGCTACGCGGACGCTCTCACCCGCCTCGAAGATGCCTGATCCGTGACCGAGTACATCGAACCGGAGCAGGCACTGGCGCTGATCGCGAAACTCGGACTGCGCGTGCGCGACGAGGGTCTGTTGTTCTCGGCCCTGGCCCGACCGGCGTCCGGCATGTTCGGCACTGACGCGTATCCGTCTTTCGCTGCGAAGGCCGCCGCCCTGATCAGTTCTGTCGCCCAGAATCACTCGCTGTTCGACGGGAACAAGCGCCTCTCGTTGTATCTGACGTTCACCTTCATCCGGCTCAACGGATACGACGTGACGTTCTCCAATGACGAAGCCTTCGATCTCGTCCTGGACGTCGCACAGAGCAGGATGGACCTCGAGGCGATCACCGCAGTCATCGCCTCGCACATCCGATAGCCCTCGGCGCACATCCGCTGACTTCTCGCGTCGCGCATGGAAGACTGGCCTCACCATGCGCTTCATCATCCGAGTCGTCGTCAACGCGTTCGCCCTCTGGGTCGTCACGCTGATCCCCGCCCTGCAGGTGCAGATCCGAGCGTTCGCGCCCGGCGAGACCCTGCAGCTCGTGCTGACCCTTCTCGCGGTCGCCGCCATCTTCGCGCTGGTCAACACGATCATCGGCACCGTCGTCAAGATCGTCGCGTTCCCGCTGTACATCCTGACCCTGGGGCTCATCGGCTTCGTCATCAACGGCTTCCTGCTGTGGCTCACCGCCTGGATCACCAGCGGCTTCGGCTGGGGCCTGACGGTCGGCAGCTTCTGGTGGGGTGTGCTCGCCGCACTGATCATCTCGCTGATCAACGGCGTGTTCGGCTTCATCCTGCGCCCGCAGAGCAAGAAGCAGCGCCGCGACTGAATGGCGGGCGACCGGCCGGTCACTGCACCCGCTCCGCGTGGTACTCGGTGCGTTCGATGATCTCGGCGTCGGAGAGGTCATCCCAGAACTCGTCGAGAGCCTCCACCCTCGGGTCCCCGGAGGCATCCGCCATCTCCGCGGTCTCGGTGTACGAGTGCAGCAGATGGGTGTCGACCCAGATGTCCTCGATCGTGTTCAGCGGATCGCCCTCCCGCGAGAGGGTGACGCTGTCGGATGACCCCGTGCCCTCGGGTGAACCGCCGCCGGCGAGCGCCGACACCGGATCGTCGGTGTGGCGCAGCTGCACGAGGGTCTGGTCGGGGTCGAGCGTGGGTTCGACCGGGCTCCCCGCCGTGATCTGCACCCGCACGTCGAACTCGCTCTCCATGGACAGATGCCCGGTGACCATGCCCGACTGGGAATGGGCGACGACGTCGACCTCGTCGCCCGCGTCCGCGCCCGCGGCGGCGAGCGCGTCGAGGGTCGCCTGATACGAGGCCGAGCGCCTGTTCGTGTACAGCTCGGCGTTGGATTTGAGGTCCCAGGGCTCGCGGCCGCCCCAGCCGACGCTCTGCGTGCCCTTCAGGTAGGCGACGTACCGGGTGCGACCGTCGGAATAGGAGTACTTCTCGACCGCCACCTGCGCTCCCTCGGCGGTGGGCATGCGACCGAAGGCCGCGGCGAGCCCCGCGGGGCCGCTCGACGGCGACGAGGTCTTCACCGGCGCCACGGTCACCCGATCGGCCCTGCCCGAGAGCATCTCTCCCGGCAGGATCTTGCCGAACCCCGAGAACACCCCCACCAGCGCCGCCAGCCCGAAGACGTCGCCGTACAGCCCCGGCAGCACCGGGTTGCCCACCAGCCCCTCGAATCGTCGCGTGCGCCAAGCGGCCTCGAACTGAGCGGCCATCGTGGGGATGCGGTCGTCCGAGGCACCGAGCCGTTCGGCTCGGAGACTCAGTCGATCGGCCGCCGCAGGGTCGGTGTGCGCGAGCATCTCAGCCTCGGCCCGCAGCTCGACGTACTCGTAGACGTCAGCCATCAGCAGGGTGCTCGACACGGCCTCGCGACACTCCTCCGCGAGCGACGACGCGTGCTGCACGGCGCCCCACAGCAGGACGATGTCGACGTACGCGCTGAAACCCGGCGTGTCGACGATGATCCGCTGCGCGGCGTCGAGAGCGACCCGCGCCGCATCGATGCGCGAGGCGACCCGGTCGAGACGACGCGCGGCGTCGCGCAGCTCGTCGGGATCGACCGAGATCACCCCGCCGTGATCGATCGTCAGACCGCTCACGTCGCATCGATCCGCGCGACCTCGGCCTCACGATCGCGCGCGCCCGCCGTTTCGACGCCCACGCGCCGGCCGACGTCGGCCAGCGTCTCACGCAACGCCGTCACCCCGCCCGAGCGCCATCGGGTGTCGACCGCGAGGCCGCGCAGAGCCGCCCCGGCGTCGTCGAGCGCGTCGACGGCTGCGCGGATCTCGCCGGCCGCCCGAGCCTTGGCCCATACGACATCTGCCGAGCCCGTCTGTACGAGTGCGAAGGAGGAGTGCATGCGCCCAGCATCCGCGATCCGGGGCCGTGCGCACGCCGCAGAACGGCCGATCTTCCGGTCGCGGTGAGGAGTCGCTCGGTCGCCGGCATCGGTGCAGAGGGCATCGATACGGCCGGAAGGCGACGCGGGCGTCGCGCAGATCGACGCCGAGCGGCAGAATAGGACGGTGACATCCCCGGATCCCTTCCGCGTGATCTTCGTGTGCACGGGGAACATCTGCCGCTCTCCGATGGCCGAGGTCGTCTTCCGCGATCTCGCGGAACGCCAGGGACTCGGCTCGCGGATCATCTCGCGCAGTGCGGGGACGGGAGACTGGCACCTCGGCGAGCGGGCGGATCACCGCACACTCGACGCCCTCACCCGCCGGGGATACGACGGCTCGCAGCATCGGGCGAAGCAGTTCACCTTCGCCTCCTTCGCCGACAACGATCTGGTGGTCGCGCTCGACCGCACCCACGAGCGGAACCTGCGCGAATGGGCGCGAGACGAAGACGAAGAGGGCAAGGTCACGCTGCTGCTCGGCTTCGACCCCGACGCCGTCACCCACGACGTCCCCGATCCGTACTACGCAGGCCCCGAGATGTTCGATTCCGTGCTCGGTATGATTGAGACGGCGACCCGCGGCCTGTTCCGCCAGCTCGAGCCGGCCATCCGTCGGCCCCGCACGCCCCGCTCGCCAGGGGCCCTATCAGGAGGACTCCCCTGACTTTCCAGCCTTCGCTCCCGCCCCAGCCCCTGAGCCCCCTCGACGGTCGCTATCGCGGCGCCGTCACCGGACTCGCCGACTTCCTCTCGGAGGCGGGCCTGAACCGCGCGCGGGTCGAGGTCGAGGTCGAGTGGCTGATCGCCCTCACCGACCGCTCGCTGTTCGAGACGAGCCCGCTGTCGGATGCCGACAAGGAGCGCCTGCGCGCCCTCTACCGCGACTTCGGCCAGGCCGAGATCGACTGGCTCGCCGAGAAGGAGGCCGTCACGCAGCACGATGTGAAGGCCATCGAGTACCTCGTGCGCGACCGCCTCAGCAGTCTCGGCCTCGACCGGATCGCCGAGCTCACGCACTTCGCCTGCACCAGCGAGGACATCAACTCGGCCTCGTACGCTCTGACCGTCAAGCGCGCGGTCGAGGAGGTCTGGCTGCCCGGCCTCGACGTCGTGATCGCGAAGCTGCGCGAACTCGCGGCCGAGCACGCCGACGCCCCGATGCTGTCACGCACGCACGGCCAGCCCGCCACGCCGTCGACCATGGGCAAGGAGATCGCCGTCTTCGCATGGCGTCTCGAGCGCGTGCGCGCCCAGATCGCGGCATCCGACTACCTCGCAAAGTTCTCGGGCGCGACGGGCACCTGGTCCGCGCACCTGTCGGCCGACCCCGACGCCGACTGGCCCACCATCTCCCGCGAGTACATCGAGAGCCTCGGACTCGGCTTCAATCTGCTCACCACGCAGATCGAATCCCACGACTGGCAGGTCGAGCTGTACGACCGGATCCGCCATGCCGGCGGCATCCTGCACAATCTCGCGACCGACATCTGGACGTACATCTCGCTCGGCTACTTCGCGCAGATCCCCGTCGCCGGCGCGACCGGATCGTCGACCATGCCGCACAAGATCAACCCGATCCGCTTCGAGAACGCCGAGGCGAACCTCGAGATCTCGGGCGCTCTGCTCGCGTCCCTCGGTCAGACTCTGGTGACCAGCCGCCTGCAGCGCGACCTCACCGACTCGACCACCCAGCGCAACATCGGCGTGGCCTTCGGACACTCGCTGCTCGCGATCGACAACCTGCGCCGCGGGCTGAACGCGATCTCGCTGTCGCGCGATGTCCTGCTCGCCGACCTCGACGTGAACTGGGAGGTCCTCGCCGAGGCGATCCAGACCGTCATCCGCGCCGAGGTCGTCGCCGGTCGCTCGTCGATCACCGACCCCTACGCCCTGCTCAAGGAGCTGACCCGCGGACACCGGGTCGGTGCGGCGGATCTCGCGGAATTCGTCGAGAAGCTCGAGATCGGGGATGCCGCGAAGCAGCGTCTGCTCGCGCTCACCCCCGCGACCTACACGGGCATCGCCGAGCAGCTCGCGACGTAGTCTGCGCGTCCCGGTCGGTGCGGGTGCGCGTGCGGGGCGGGTGCGCGTGCGGGGTGGGTGCGCGTGCGGGGCGGGTGCGCGTGCGGGTGGGCTACGCATCCATCCGCGCCTTCTGCGCAGGGGGCACAGCGCATCGCGCGATCTGTGCGGGGTCAATAACGCATCGCGCGATCGGGGCGGGGTCAACAACGCATCGCAAACAGCCGAATTGGATGCACAAGTGACCCCGCACCGATCAGGGATGCACAAGTGACCCCGCACCGCCGTGGGCGAACGCGAGCGCGTCGCATCCGACCGCACCAGCCGGGGTCAATAGTGCATCCCGTACTCCAGGCGGGGTCAATAACGCACCGCGCGATGCAGGCCGGGTCAATAACGCGTCGCGCGATTCGTGCGGGGTCAATAGCGCACCGCAACAGGCCGAATCGGATGCACAAGTGACCCCGCACCGACGTGGGCGAACGCGAGCGCGTCGCATCCGACCGCTCGACGCGGGGTCAATAACGCACCGCGCGATTCACGCGGGGTCAATAACGCGTCGCAAACAGCCGAATCGGATGCACAACTGACCCCGCACCGATCAGGGATGCGCAAGTGACCCCGCACCGATCTCGGATGCATAAGAGACCCGCACCAGGGAACCACGCACCGGGGAAGCCCGCGCAGGATCGGCGCCGCTGCGGAGACGGTCGCGAACGGCTACGAGCGCGGCTCGCCAGAGCGCGGCTCGCCAGAGCGCGGCTCGCCAGATCGCGGCCCGCCAGAGCGCGGCTCACCGGAATGCGCCCCGGCGGAGTCGCGCGGCATGAACGCCGCGGCGATCAACGTCAGCACCGCCACGATCGCGGCGGCGATGAACACCCAGACGGATGCCGAGATGATGGTCGCCGCATCCTCCGGCCCCGCGCCCCGGGCGATGACCGAGTTCGAGATCGCACCGAACACGGCCACTCCGAGCGCGCTTCCCGCCGATCGGGCGAAGGCGTTCATGCCGGTGACGGCTCCTCGCTCTCCCCAGCCGACCGAGGCCTGGGCGGCGATGAGCGTGGGCGCCGCGGTCCACCCCAGACCGAACCCGAGCACGAAGGCGACGGCCGCGATCGAGAACGGGTTCGGCCAGGGCGACACCACGGCGAGGGCGATCGCCGCGACAGCCGTGATCGACATGCCCGTGAGCGCCGTGCGGCGGAACCCGATGCGCAGGTACAGGCGCCCGGAGTTCGCCGCGGCCAGCGGCCATCCGAGAGTCAGCGCCGCCACCGCGAGTCCCGACAGCAGCGGGGCGATGCCGATCGACCCTTCGAGATAGGCGGGTGCGAAGCTCGTGACGCCCGTCATGAGCGCACCGACGCCGAGCGACACGATCGTGGTCGTGAGGATGAGCGGACGAGCGGCAAGCCTGAGGTCCACGATCGGCTCTGCGGCCCGTCGTTCGACGATCCCGAACGCGATCAGCGCCAGGACTCCGAGTCCGAAGCAGATGGCGCTGGGCACGGAGATCCAGGCCCAGGCGTTGCCGCCCTCGAGCATCCCGAGGATGAGGCCGGTGAGTCCGATCGTGAGCAGCACGGCTCCGGCGTAGTCGATGCGGTGCCGCTGCGTCTGCTTCTCTTCGTGGTACCTGCGCAGCAGCATCCACCCCGCGATCAGGCACAGCGGGATGTTGACCCAGAAGATCCACCGCCACGCGTCGAGCTGGGCGAAGATCCCGCCGAGGGCGGGGCCGACCACCGAGGAGATCGCCCAGACCGAGGCGATGTATCCCTGCACCTTGGCGCGCTCGGCGACCGTGTAGATGTCGCCGACGATGGTCATCGACATCGGCGCGACGGCCCCGGCGCCGAGGCCCTGGATGATCCGGAAGACGATCAGGGCGGTCATGCTCCAGGCGAACCCCGACAGCACCGAGCCGAGCAGGAAGAGTCCGATGCCGAGCAGGATGATCGGCTTGCGTCCCACGGTGTCCGCGAAGCGCGAGTAGATCGGCACGCTGACCGCCTGCGCGAGGAGGTAGACCGAGAACAGCCACGGGAACTGCTGGTAGCTGCCGAGATCGCGGACGATGCTGGGCACCGCCGTCGCCAGGATCGTCGCATCGATCGCGATGAGTCCGGTGGCGAGCATGAGCGCACCGAGCACCGGGCCACGCGTCGAGCGGAGTCCGATGGAGGCGCGATCGATCGAGGCAGTCACTACAGGCACAAGCGGCGGCGGCCGGCGACTATTCCGGATGGATGCCGGAGACTCACGCTCCCCGCGGGGTCGATAGCGCATCGGACGTTCCCGGCGGGGTCGATAGCGCATCGGAAACAGGGGAATCAGGTGCGAAAGTGACCCCGCAGGGAAATCAGGTGCGAAAGTGACCCCGCACAGCAGGGCGGCGCGGCGCAGGGAGCCAGTGTCAGAGAGGGGCGGCGCGGATCAGGCGGATCAGGCGGATCAGGCGAATCAGGCGGACGCGCCGCGACCAGGCCCGTCGGCGTCAGGCTCGTCGGCGTCGGGCCCGTCGGCGTCGGGCCCGTCGGAATCGGGCTCGTCGGCGTCGGGCTCGGCGTCGTAGAGCACCGGGCGATCGACCGTCTTGGTCACCTCGGCCGGATCGACGACGAGGATCAGCATCGCGAGGAACAGCAGGGTGACGATGAACGCACCGCCGCCGACCACGAGCCCCAGGGCGATGGGAGTCAGACCGTCGTAGGTGCCGCTCGCGATGGCGCTGTTCACCCGCGCGGTGAAGGCACCGGTCGACACGAGCGTCACGACCGCAGCGAACACACCGCAGGCGAGGGCGATCCCCAGCAGGTGCAGCGGGCGCAGAATGTCGCGCCGCGTGGGCTTCTCGTCGCTCATCGCTCTCCTCCGTGCCCGGTGGGGGCGGTGTCTGCGTGCCCGGTGGGGGCGGTGTCGTTCTCGATCGTCTGCGGGTCGGCGGCCGCGTCGTCGCCCTTCGGGCTGAGACCGGCGATCGCGAGGAAGACCGCGACGATCGCCGCGTACCCGCCGAACATGCCGACACCGAGGATGATGCCGGTGAGCTCGAACTCGCCGGCCCCCTCGATGGCGTAGGGCTGCACGAAACCGGCGGGGATCGTGAGCAGCAGCACGGCGAGCAGCAGCCCGAAGGCACCGAGGGTCACGGAATCACGCGCCGTCGCCTCGCCCGACCGTCGACCGCGCAGGCCCACGACGAGCTCGAGGATCCCGGTGGCGGCGGCCCAGGCGATCACGACGACGAAGAACACGTCTTCGGTGCGCCAGGCCGGTACGCCTGCCGTCATCCCTGCGACGAATCCGAGCAGGGCCCACACGATGGCGGGCCAGCGTTGTCCTGCCGGGTACACGAGCCATGCGGCGACCAGCATCACGAGCCCGGTCGTCAGCACGAACCCGCTGAACACCGAGAGCCCGACGGCCGCGGAGTGGTCAGGAGAGAACGTGATCATCACCGCAGCGGCCGCGGCGAAGAGCGCGCGCAGCAACTGGACGTGACGCACGGTGAACGCGCGGGCAGGGGCAGACATGACGATGCAGGGTCCTCCGAGGTGTTCCTCCCAGTCTACGCGGGGGTGCGCAGTGGGTCGGACCCCGGAGGAGAGGTGTTCGCGGGGCCCGATGGATCTCCCCAGATCGATCATCGGGCCCCGCGACAGAACGCAGCGACGGGGGCGACACTGCGTCGTAGCTCGAATCATCGTGAGTTCGGGCACCCTGCCCACGACTGTTCTCGCCTATGACCCCAGAAATAGCACCTCGTACCCCTACGCGATGCTGGTGTGGTCGTATGCTCACTGTAGAACTCGATTCTTCACATACCGGAGGGGGTGCTGTGATGGGTTTGGAAACGGGGATCCGAAGGTACACCGACGCTTTCGCAGGCTCGCTCCGTGACGCGATCAATGCGCGTGGATTGACTTTGGCGAAGCTGCACGAGCTGCTGCGCGCCCGCGGCAACAGCGTGTCGATGGCGACGCTGAGCTACTGGCGGTCGGGGGCGCGCCGACCCGAGGGCGCCCAGTCGATGGCGGCACTGGGAGACATCGAGCAGCTGCTGCATCTCGCCCCCGGCTCGCTGACGGGGCTGCTGGGCACGACCAACCGCACCGGCCCGCTCGGCCCCATTCAGTTCCCCCTCGACGAGGAGGAACTCGAACAGGCCGTGAAGGACGCGTACACCGCCCTCGGCGCGGAGTACCCCGACACCACCCGCGAGCTCACGACTCATTCCGTGACCGACGTCGACGCGTCAGGCAACGTCGCGTACTCGATCACCCGCAGCATCCTGCAGGCGACGGTCGGCACCGTCACGTCGACGCCGTTCCTCGAGATCAGCCCCGGCATCAGCACGCCTCCCCCGATCATCAGGGCCGTGTCGGGCGGACGCATCTCGGCCCACTACTCGCACCCGAACGGCGAGGTGCACGGCGTGCTGTTCGAGTTCGACGCGCCGCTGACCGCGCCGGCGACCGCGATGGTCGAATGGTCGGTCGAGTACCCCGCGGGCTATCCGCCGCAGCGCGAGACGGGGCATGCCATGGCACGACAGTGCCGGGAACTGCTCGTCTGGACGCGCTTCCACCCCGATGCCCTGCCCGACCGCATCGAAGAGCGCGTCGAGACTCCCGCCGGGGTGACGACGACCGAGCTGTCGCTCGAAGGTCGCGGGTCTGTGCACCAGGTGCGCCGCGCGTTCGGTCCGGGGGCGCTCGGCGTCAGCTGGAGCTACGCCGACGGTCGCTGACGGCCGCCACCCTGGTGGGGGCGTCGCTCACGCGGGCTGATCGCCCGTCGCGACCGGACGCCCCGGGGTGTTCGACCACTGACTCCAGGAGCCGGGGAAGACCTTCGCCGCGATGCCGACCTCGTCGAGCACCAGCGCGGTGTGCGCGGCAGTGATACCCGAGCCGCAGTACGCCGCCACCGACGTGCCCTCGGTCACCCCGACCTTCGCGAAGGTCGCCTGCAGGGTGTGCATGTCGAGGATCCGCCCCTCCGCGTCGAGGTGCGCTGCCATCGGCACGTTGACCGCCCCGGGGATGTGCCCGGCGACCGGGTCGAGCGGCTCGTGCTCGCCGCGATACCGCTCGGGAGCGCGCACATCGAGCAGGATGCCTCTCTCGGGGAAGGCGGCGGCCTCGTCGATCGAGATCGCATCGGCCCCGATCTCGCTCAGCACCACATCTCCCGGGTCCACCTGCACGTCGTCCGTCGCGAGGGGAAGGCCGGCCGCGGTCCACGCAGGGAGGCCGCCGTCGAGCACCCGGACCTCGACGCCCGCCTGACGCAGCAGCCACCATGCGCGGGACGCGCTCAGGCCCTTCGCGTCGTCGTATGCGATCACGAGGTCGCCCCGGCGCACGCCCCAGCGGCGCGCGGCATCCTGCAGGGTCCGCGTGGAGGGAAGCGGATGCCGTCCTTCCGACGCCTCCCCGTGCGTGGCGAGCTCGGTGGCGAGCGGCACGTAGACCGCCCCGGGGATGTGTCCGCCGAGGTACTCCGCGTGACCGTCCGGCCGGTCGAGGCGCCAGCGCACGTCGATCACCCGGACGGGTGCCCCCGAGGACTGCAGTGCGCTCAGCTGCTCGGCGCTCACGAAGTTGCTCATGCTGCGAGGGTACCGAGGGCGGCGCCGGATGCCGCATCCGCCGGGCACTAGGCTCGATCCGGCCGCGTCGAGAAAGGACCCGCATGTCCACTCGATTCCGCTGGATGGGGCTCCATCGGCAGGAGGTCGCACTCATCGCCGTGACGGCGGTCTGGGGCAGCACCTTCCTGCTCGTGCACTGGGCGATGCAGCACTCGGGCCCGTGGTTCTTCGTCGGCATCCGATTCCTCGTCGCCGGGGTGATCAGCATCGTGATCTTCCGGGGCGCTCTGCGCGGCATCCGCTGGCGCGACATCGGGGCGGGAGCCGCGATCGGCGTGATGATCCACCTGGGCTACGGACTGCAGACCGTGGGGCTGCAGACCATCGACTCGAGCACATCGGCCTTCATCACCGCGATGTACATCCCGCTCGTGCCGCTCGCGCAGTGGGCGGTGTTCCGCAAGCGTCCGCCGGCGATGGCGTTCGTCGGCGCGGGACTCGCGTTCCTCGGGCTGCTGCTCATCGCCGGCCCCGACGCGTTCGCGCTGACGCTGGGGTCGGGCGAGATCCTCACGATGATCAGCACCCTGCCGATCGCGGCCGAGATCATCCTGATCAGCGTGTTCGCCGGCAGGATCGACCTCGGCCGCATCACCATCATCCAGCTCCTCACCGCCGGGGTGCTCGGCATCCTGACCATGCCGGTCGTCGGTGAGGGGCTCCCCGAGTTCTCGTGGATCTGGGTCGGCTGCGCGGTCGGACTCGGGGCGGCGAGCTGCATCATCCAGCTCACGATGAACTGGGCGCAGAAGTCGGTCTCGCCGACCCGTGCGACGATCATCTACGCGGGCGAGCCGGTGTGGGCGGCCGCGATCGGACGCATCGCCGGCGAGCGACTGCCCGCCGCGGCGCTGATCGGCGGCGCACTCGTCGTGCTCGGCATCCTGGCCAGCGAGCTCCGACTCGTGCGCCGCCGCGATCGGGCCGTCGAGGGTCGGCTCAGACCGTGAGCAGCACCTTGGTGGCGCGTCGCTCGTCCATGGCGCGATAGCCCTCAGCGGCATCCTCGAGCGGCAGCGTGAGGTCGAACACCCGGCCGGGGTCGATCCTGCGATCCCAGATGAGCTGGATCAGCTCGGGGAGGAAGCGACGAACCGGAGCAGGGCCGCCGTGCAGGTGCACGCCCGAGAAGAAGAGCTCCTCACCGGGCAGCGCGACATCGTGCGAGACCCCGACGTATCCGACGTGACCGCCGGGGCGGGTCGCGCGGATCGCCTGCATCATCGACTCCTGCGTGCCGACGGCCTCGATCACCGAGTGCGCGCCGAGACCGTTCGTGAGCTCCTTGATGCGGGCGACGCCCTCGTCTCCGCGCTCTTCGACGATGTCGGTCGCGCCGAACTCGCGCGCCAGCGCCTGACGGTCGGCGTGCCGGCTCATCGCGATGATCCGCTCGGCGCCGAGCTCACGCGCGGCGAGCACGCCGAGCAGACCCACTGCTCCGTCACCGACCACGGCGACGGTCTTGCCGGGGCCGACCTCTGCGGCGACGGCGGCGAACCATCCGGTGCCCAGCACGTCGGATGCCGCGAGCAGCGAGGGGATCAGATCGGCGTCGGGCTGCCCCGGCGTCGCGACGAGAGTGCCGTCGGCGTGCGGGATCAGCGAGTACTCGGCCTGGGTGCCGAATCGGCCCATCGGCACCACGTGCACGCAGCGCGACTGGTATCCGGCCCGGCAGATCTCGCAGGTGTTGTCGGAGGCCATGAATGAGCCGACGACGAAGTCACCCACGTTCACCGTCTTCACGTCGGCACCGATCTCCTCGACGATGCCGACGTACTCGTGGCCCATCGGGTCGTGATCGACCTCGTTCGCGCCCCGGTAGGGCCACAGGTCGGATCCGCAGATGCAGGTCGCGGCGATCCTGATCACGGCGTCGGTCGGACGGGTGATGGTCGGTTTCTCGCGGTCCTCGACGCGCACGTCGCCGGGTGCGTACATGACTACTCCACGCATGAGTGTGCTCCTTCGATGTCGAGGTTCCAGTCAACTCCTTCTGTCGCGTGCGCGGGAGGTTCTGATGAGACACCCTTCGCGGGAATAGTCGGGCGCGCGGAGCGTTTCACCCCACATGATTGAAATTTCAACCGTCGTCCCGGTCGCCACGGAGCGCACCCGGGTGCGCGTGCCGATGCGCTTCGCCGACGGGTTCTCGACCGCTGCCGACGTCGTGACGTTCGACGGACTGGTCGATGGCCGCGAGCACCTGCTCCTGGGCCTCGGCGACTGGAAGAGCGCGCTCGACCGTGCAGCCGCCGGCGGGAATGCGCCGCTCGTGCGCCCGCACAGCGAATGCCTGACCGGCGATGTGTTCGGATCCGAGCGCTGCGACTGCGGGCCGCAGCTGCGGGAGGCCGTCGAGCGCATCGCGAACGAGGGCGGATTCCTGCTCTACCTGCGCCAGGAAGGCCGAGGCATCGGCCTGTACGCCAAGCTCGACGCGTACGCGCTGCAGGACGCAGGGCTCGACACGTACGAGGCGAACGTGGCGCTCGGGCGTGGCGAGGACGAGCGCGACTACACGGTCGCGGCGCAGATGCTGCACGCGGTGGGTGCCGACAGCATCCGCCTGCTGAGCAACAACCCCGACAAGGCGACGCAGCTGGAATCCCTCGGGATCCGCGTCACCGAGCACGTGCGCACCGGTGTGCACCTGTCGGACGCGAACCACCGCTACCTCGAGGCCAAGCGCGACCACACCGCGCACACGCTCGATCTGTCCGCGGCGTGAGCACGGCGAGCATCGGGAGCGTGCAGATGACCGACCGGAGGCTCGACGACATCGAGATGCAGACGTGGCTGCCGACCATCCGGTTCGTCCAGCTGCTGCCGCAGGTGCTCGATCGCGCGCTGAAGGCCGAGACCGGACTCAAGCACGCGCACTACGCGATCCTCGTGACTCTGGCGGGCCAGGACGATCGCGCGATCCCGATGACCGAGCTCGCGCAGATCGCGGGGCTCAGCCGCTCGCGGCTCAGCCACACCATCGACTCGCTCGAAGAACGCGGATGGGTGACGCGCACCTCGTGCAGCACCGACAAGCGCACGCTGACCGCCGCGCTGACGGATGCCGGTCGCGAACTGCTCCGGGGAGCAGCCCCCGTGCACGTCGCGCAGATCCGTGAGCTGATCTTCGACCCGCTCACGGACGCAGAGCGGGAGCAGCTCGGCGCGATCGCGGCCAAGCTGCTCCCGGGTGTGACTGCGGCGCTCTGACTCAGACCTCTCGACGACGAGGGAGAGTCTGGTGGAACCTCCCTCGATGCTCTGGGGGGGCGTACCGTCGATCACATGGACACCCGCACCGAGGTCCGCGAATTCCTCTCGTCGAGGCGCGATCGCATCACCCCCGATCAGGCGGGCCTGCCCGCCTACGGCGGCAACCGGCGCGTACCGGGACTCCGCCGCGAAGAGGTGTCGCTGCTCGCCGGCGTCAGCGTCGACTACTACACCCGCCTCGAGCGCGGCGACCTCTCCGGGGTCTCCGACACGGTGCTCGACGCCCTCGCCCGCGCCCTGCAGCTCGACGAGGCCGAGACGGCGCACCTGTTCGACCTCGCCCGCACGGCCAACGCGTCACCGGTCGCCCGCACTCCGCGCAGGAAGGCTGCGACGCTGCGACCCAGCATCCTGCGCCTGCTCGACGCGATGACGGAGGCGCCGGCGATCGTGCGCAACAACTACTTCGACTACCTCGCGGCGAACGCACTGGGCCGCGCGCTCTACGCCCCGCTCTTCACGACCGCGGTGCCGAACAGCGCCCGCTTCGCGTTCCTCGACCCGGCCGCGCAGGAGTTCTACCCCGAGTGGGAGCGCAACACCCGGGAGCTCGTGGCCGCGATGCGCGGCGAGGCCGGACGCAACCCGTTCGACCGCACGCTCACCGACCTCGTGGGCGAGCTGTCGACGCGCAGCGAGCGGTTCCGCACCCTGTGGGCCGCGCACAACGTGCGCTTCCATCGCAGCGGCGTCAAGAGGATCAACCACCCCGTCGTGGGCGAGATGGAACTCACCTACGAGGCGTTCGAGCTGCCGGCCGACCCCGGCCTGCAGATGTCGACCTACACGGCCGAACCGGGGTCCGCATCGGAGGAGAAGCTGCGCATGCTCGCGAGCTGGGCGGCGACGGA
The DNA here is from genome assembly GCF_003367705.1 of Microbacterium foliorum. NCBI lineage: Bacteria > Bacillati > Actinomycetota > Actinomycetes > Micrococcales > Microbacteriaceae > Microbacterium > Microbacterium foliorum. The sequence goes on from NZ_CP031425.1 coordinate 3,450,828, forward strand.
TGCTGCGGCATCTTCTGAGACCGCGTCGGCGGAGCGCACCGACGCGTGAGCGGAGCTTTCTGCTCTGAGCAGAACGGCTCGAATCCCTCGCTGACGGCGGATTATCGTGAGGCATGGCCGACCTCGTCCCGTTCCCTCGCGCATCTCGCTCTACCCGCCCTCGTCCCAGTGAGCCTGAACCCCTATGGCGCCAGATGGTCGGCGACCAGCTGCGACGCCGACGCCACCACCGCGACGAGACCCTGACCGAGACGGCCGGGAACGCCGGAGTCTCGCCCCAATACCTCTCTGAGGTCGAACGAGGACTCAAGGAGCCCTCGAGCGAGATGATCGCCGCGATCGCGGGTGCGCTCGACACGTCACTGATCGAGCTGACGAGCGCCGTCGCCGACGAGCTGCGCCAGACGACGGCGGCTCCGGCATCCGCTGCGGTGTCCGTCGCCCGCGGGGCCTTCGCCCTCGCAGCCTGACCCAATGCGCGCCCTCAGCGCCCTCACCCAGTGCCTCGCGGTGCGGGGTCGATGGTGCGGGGTCGATCGTGCACCGGATTTGGCCGTTTGGGATGCGTTATCAACCCCGCACCGCGGGCGGGATGCGTTATCGACCCCGCACCGCCCATCAGACGGCCCGCTCCCCCAGCACGGTGTCGATCAGTCCGTAGTCCAGCGCGGCGGATGCCGTGAAGACGCGGTCGCGATCGGTGTCGGCACGCAGCTCGGTCAGCGACCGCCCGCTGTGCCTGGCGAGGATCGCCTCCATGTCCGCACGCACCCGCACGACCTCGTCGGCCGCGAGGATCAGGTCGGGGATCGCCCCGCGCGACTGTCCGGCCGGTTGATGCAGCACGATCCGGGCATGGGCGAGTGCGGCGCGCTGCCCCGGTGCTCCGGCGGCGACGAGCAGCGCGGCGGGTCCGATCGCCTGCCCGACACAGGTCGTCGCGACGGCGGGGCGGATGTGCTGCATCGTGTCGTAGATCGCGAGCGCCGCCCCCGGGTCACCTCCTTCGCTGTTGATGTAGAACTGGATGCCGGAATCCTGACTGTCGGCATCCAGGTGCAGCAGCTGCGCGATCAGCGCGTTCGCGACCCCCGCATCGATCCCCGTGCCGAGATAGATGACCCTCTCCGCGAGCAGGTGCGAGTAGACGTCCATGACCCGGTCGCCCCGCGGATGCTGGGCGATGACGTTCGGGATCGTGTAGCCGCTCATGCGCTCGCCCCCAGTCCGACCCGAGCCCGTCGACGCGGCATGAGGTTCCCGAGCGAGGCGACGATCTCATCGATGAAGCCGTAGTCCTTCGCCTGCCCTGCGGTGTACCAGCGGTCGTGCAGCGAGTCCTCGAAGATGCGATCCACCGGCTGCCCGGTGTCGGCGGCGATCAGCCCGAGCACCGTGTCGCGCATGTGCCGAAGGTCGTCGGCCTGGGTCTCGATCTCGCCCGCCGATCCGCCGATGCCCGCAGACCCCTGATGCATCAGGATGCGCGCATGCGGCAGCGCGCGGCGCTTGCCCTTCGTGCCCGCCGAGAGCAGGAACTGCCCCGCGCTGCAGGCGAGCCCGAGCGCCAGCGTCGATACGTCGTTCGGCACCATGGTCATCAGGTCGCGGATCGCGAGCATCGACGGCACCGAGCCCCCGGGCGAGTGGATCCACAGGGCAATGTCGGTGGTCGGATCCTCGGCCGAGAGAGTCAGCAGCTGCGTCATGAGCAACGTGCCGTTGTCGTCGTCGAGTGCGCCGTCGAGCACGAGCACACGCTCGTGGAACAGGGCTCTTCTGGTCTCGGGGCCGAACTGCGGGATGCGGTTGTCTTCGCTCATGCGACCAGCATCCGCCGCCTCGCTCTGCCGCGGGGTGGAATCCGCTCGGGGCAGATCAGCCCTCGGCGGATCACCCCTCACGATGCACGGATGTGCAGGCGTAACCTTCCCGACTCACGAGGCTCCTACCCTCGGAGCATGGCGACGAACAAGACTCCCGAGTGGCAGTGGTCCGAGGACGGCATCAACTTCCGCACCCGCAAATGGGTCAAGCCCGAGGACCTGAACGCGAACGGCTCGCTGTTCGGCGGCAGCCTGCTGAAGTGGATCGACGAGGAGGCGGCGATCTACGCGATCGTCCAGCTCGGCAACTACCGGGCGGTGACCAAGCACATCTCGGAGATCAACTTCGAGGCGTCCGCTGTGCAGGGCGACCTGATCGAGATCGGCCTGCAGGCGACGCACTTCGGCACCACGTCACTGACCATGCGGGCCGTCGCCCGCAACATGATCACCCGCAAGCGCATCCTCACGATCGAGAAGATCGTGTTCGTGAGCCTGGATGACGACGGCCTGCCCACCCCGCACGGCTACAGCGAGATCACGTACAACCGTGACCGGATGCCGACCGAGCGCCTGGCCACGGGGACCATCCGCCTGCCGTAGGCCCGGTGCCCCGGCCACGCCGGCGGCCGGATGCAGGACCTCGGCACGGATGCAGGACCAGATCTGCCGGATCATCCTGCATCCATGCGTCGATCCTGCAGACGGCCCGGTCCCTCAGTCGATCCGGCAGACGGCCCGGTCCCTCAGTCGATCCGGCAGACGGCCGGTCCCTCAGTCGCGCCCGACCCCGACCCCGACCCCGACCCCGCGCCCGACCCCGACGAGTGTGCGCGCGGAGGGCAGTTCCGCGAACGCCCGCGCGAGGTCGGCGATCAGATCGTCGACGTTCTCCAGACCGATCGAGAGTCGCAGGACGTCGGCGTCGGGTCGCGCCTCCTCCGGGACCGGTCGGTGCGTGAGGGCGGCGGGATGCTGGATCAGAGAGTCGACGCCGCCCAGCGACACGGCGTGGGTGAACAGGGTGGTCGACGAGGTCACCGCGGATGCCGCGGCGAAGCCGCCCCGCATCCGCATCGCGATCATCGCCCCGGTGCCCCGCATCTGCCTCTCGAGGATGCCGGCGGGGTCGCCGTCGAGCCCCGGGTAGAAGACCTCGGCCACCTCGGGGCGATCCCCCAGCCACTGCACGATGCGTCGCGCGTTCTCCTGCTGCGCGCGCATCCGCACCGGCAGGGTGGTGAGTCCGCGGTGCAGCAGATAGGCGCCCAGCGGATGCAGCAGACCTCCCGTCACCGCCCGCACCCGGCGCAGGGCCTCGGCCGTCGTCTCGCTGCAGGCCACCACTCCGGCGATCACGTCGCCGTGGCCGCCCAGATACTTGGTCGCGCTGTGCAGCGACATGGCCGCGCCGTGATCGATCGGGTTCTGCAGCACCGGCGTCGCGAAGGTGTTGTCGACGACGACCGGCACGTCTCCCGCGCGAGCGACGACGGCGGCGATATCGGCGAGGTCGAGGGTCGGGTTCGCCGGAGTCTCGAGCACCACCAGACCCGTGTCCTGGCGGATCGCCGCGGCGACGTCGGCCGCCTCGCAGTAGGTCGTCTCGACGCCGAGGAGCCCCGACCCGAGCAGGTGGTCGGTGCCCCCGTAGAGCGGACGCACCGCCACCACGTGGTGCTTACCCGCCGCCGGACCGTGGGCGAGGATCACGGCGGTCATCGCCGCCATCCCCGACGCGAACGCGACCGACGCCTCGGCGTGCTCCAGTTCGGCGAGCGCGTCTTCGAACCGCGCGACGGTCGGATTCCAGAGGCGCGCATAGACGAGGCTGCCGTCGGCAGGTGGACGGCCCCCCGTCGCCATCGCCTCGTACGAATCGCCGCCCCGTTCGATGTCGGGAAGCGGATTGGTCGTCGAGAGGTCGATCGGCAGGGCGTGCACGCCGAGTCCGTCGAGGTCGGCGCGCCCGCTGTGCACGGCGAGGGTGTCTGGATGCAACGGTGCAGTCATGCTTCCACGTTGCCGGAAATGCGCTTTTGCCGCCGCGGTTCGACAGAATCACTCACTGCATCCGCCGATCTCGCTATTCTGAGCGGAACGGAGCTGCAGGGAGATGGTCACGTTGGCGAAAGCGCAACTCGACGAGGTCGATCTCGAGATCCTCGCCGTGCTCACCCGAGACGCCGAGGTCACCAACAAGGCGCTCGCCCGCGGCCTGGGTCTCGCCGAATCGACCTGCGCCCACCGGGTGCGCTCTCTGCGCGAACGAGGGATCATCCGCGACACCCGCATCAGGGTCGACGAGGCCGCCCTCGGATCGCCGCTGCAGGCGATCATCAAAGTGCGGCTGGCGAACCACACCGGCCCGAAGGTCACCGCACTGTTCGACGCGCTCGCCGGCATCCCCCGGGTGCTGCAGGTGTTCCACGTCGCGGGCGTCGACGACTTCCTGGTGCACGTCGCGGTGCAGGATGCCACGGCGCTGCGCGACATCGTGCTCGAGCACATCACGGTGCACCCCGTGGTGCGCGGTACCGAGACCCAACTGGTGTTCGAGCTGCGCGACGGCGCGGGTCTGCTCGCGCGCTGAGAGGATCGTGGGCGAGGATGGACACGTCGTCCGTCGAGCAAGGGAGCCCCTCATGAGCCGCAGCGCCACCGCAGCCACGACATCGGTCCGAGAGATGCGCGACTTCCTCTTCGCGAACGCCACCGACTACGCCGCGGCCCGCGACGGATTCTCGTGGCCGACACCCGCGACGTTCAACTTCGCACTGGAGTGGTTCGACGTCATCGCCGGCGAGAGGCCCGAGCGCCCGGCCGTGCAGATCGTCTCCGCCGACCTCACCCGCAGGTCGTGGACGTACGGCGAGCTGTCGGCGCGTTCCGACCAGGTCGCCGCGTGGCTCACCGGCATCGGCATCCGCCGGGGCGACCACGTGATCGTGATGCTCGGCAACACGATCGAGCTGTGGGAGGTGATGCTCGCGATCACCAAGATCGGGGCCGTGTCGATCCCCACCTCGACGCTGCTCTCGGCATCCGACCTCGCCTACCGCGTCGAGCACGGCCGCGCCCGCGCGATCGTGACGACGGGCGGACTCGCCGAGCGCATCGCCGACATCGACGCGCAGGTGCTGCGCATCGGGGTGGGCGACGGCATCCCCGAGGGGTGGACGCGCTTCGACGACTCGACCACCGCGCCGACGACGTTCGAGCCGGATGCACCGACCCCCGCCGACGCCACGGCCCTGCTCTACTTCACGAGCGGCACCACCAGCCGTCCGAAGCTCGTGCAGCACACGCACGTCTCGTACCCGATCGGGCACCTGTCGACGATGTGGTGGCTGGGCGTGCGTCCCGACGACGTGCACCTCAACATCTCGTCACCCGGCTGGGCCAAGCACGCCTGGTCGAGCTTCTACTCGCCGTTCCTCGCCGAGGCCACGGTGTTCGTGTACAACTACGACCGCTTCGACGCGAACACTCTCATGCAGGTCATGGACACCCACCACGTCTCGACGTTCTGCGCCCCGCCGACGGTCTGGCGCATGCTGATCCAGGCGGATCTCGGGCGCCTCACCCACCCGCCGCGCGAACTCGTCGGCGCCGGCGAACCGCTGAATCCCGAGGTCATCGACCGCGTGCGCGACGCCTGGGGCGGCACGATCCGCGACGGATTCGGGCAGACCGAGATGACGGCCTGCGTCGGCAACTCCCCCGGTCAGGTCGTGAAGGTCGGCTCGATGGGCCGCCCCCTTCCCGGTTACCCGGTCGTGCTGCTTGACCCCGCGACCGGCGAGCTCGCCGACGCCGAGGGCGAGATCGCGCTGGACCTCGCGCATCCGCCCACAGGGCTCATGGCCGGGTACTACGACGATCCCGAGAAGACGGCCGAGTCGCGGATGGGCGGCTATCACCACACCGGTGACATCGCGCAGCGGGATGCCGACGGCTACCTCACCTACATCGGTCGCGCCGACGACGTCTTCAAGGCATCGGACTACAAGATCTCACCGTTCGAGCTCGAGTCGGTGCTGCTGGAGCACGACCTCGTGGTCGAGGCGGCGGTGATTCCCAGCCCCGATCCCACGCGGCTGGCGGTGCCCAAGGCGTATGTCTGCCTGCGGGCGGATGCGGCGGTCGACGACACCGCGGCCGCACGGTCGATCTTCGCGTACGCCCACGACCGACTCTCCGCCCATCTGCGGGTGCGCATCATCGAGTTCGTGCCCGAGCTGCCCAAGACGATCTCGGGCAAGATCCGCCGGGTGGAGCTGCGGGCGCGCGAGAGCGAGCGCGTCGCCTCGGGAGACGACGCGCGGCAGCACCTCGACCGCGACTACCGCTGAGCGGCAGCGCTGAGAATCGCCGCGCGACCACCGCTGAGCGGCATCGCTGAACGGCATCGCCGCGCGCTGTGTCAGCCGGCCAGCGCCGGCTGACTGCCCGTGCTGGTGGCCGGCTTCGTGCTGCGGGGCGTGGCGGATGCTGCACCTTCGGCGACCGTGACGGCATCGACGACCGCCGCGGCCCGAGCCTCACGCGCCGCCTGCCGTGCGGGTTCGCCGGCGTTCACGACCCCGCGCGCCACCGCTCCGATCACGAGCATCGCGACGAGCATGCCGCCCGACACGAGCATCGGCGTCCACTGGCTCGCGAACGACGCCGTCGAGCTGAGCAGGGCGCCGGGTATCCACAGGCCCACTGCTCCGCCGGCGAGTCCTGCCGCGCCGCGCATGATCGCGACGGCTGCGACGATCGCGCACAGTGCCGCGAACACCGCCCCGGCCATACCGATCGGCACCAGAATCGATGCCAGTTCGCTTGCCACTCTCGATGACGTCATCACGACCCCCCGGTCAACGGAACCTCCGTATGACCAACATTACGAAGTGTCGGCATTCCGGGCATCCGTCTCAAGGATGATGTTCTGCGATCGTGACGCCTCGCGCCGCGCCCGACGCGGCGAGCCGCCCGCCCCCGAGTCAACGCCGGGTCAACGCCGGGTCAGCGCCGGGTCAGCCAGGCGAACCGCGAGCCGCGCACCACCCGCACGGGCTGGGTGAGCACCGCATCGACGACCATGGATCCGTCGGTGGGTCCGACGATCGCGATGGCGGACGTCTCGGTGGACTCGACCGGGTCGACCGGCATGCGCGCGAGCGACCGGTGGGCGCGCACGTAGGCCGGAACCAGCAGCGTGATCGCCCCGAGCCACGCCAGCGGGTTGCTGAGAGCCACCCCCTCGAAGCCGATCAGTGCGCCCAGCACGACGGCCGCGCCCACCCGCATCACCAGCTCGATGACGCCGGTGACCGTGGGGATGAGGGTGTGGCCGAGTCCCTGCAGCGCGCCGCGGAGCACGAACAGCACCCCGAGCGCCCAGTAGCCGCATCCGTTGATGACGAGCATGAGGTGCGCGAGGCGCACGACCTCGTCGGACCCCTCCCCCACGAACAGCCGCACCATGGAGGTGCCGAACGCGATGATGAGCGCGCCGAGCAGGGCGCCCGTGATCACCGCCATCCAGGTGCCCTCGATGACTCCTCGGCGGATGCGGTCGGGCCGCCGACCGCCCAGATTCTGCGCCGCGTACATCGAGGACGCGAGTCCCAGCGACGACAGGAACGCCACCGCCAGACCGTCGACGCGGGAAGCCGTGGTGTACGCGGCGACCGCATCGGAGCCGAGGGTGTTCAGCGCGACCTGCACGGTGAGGGTGCCGATCGCGATGATCGACGCCTGGAACCCCATCGGCAGACCGAGCCGCAGGTGCTCGCGGACGTCGTCGCGGGAGACCCGCCAGTCCGCACGGCGCAGGTGCAGCATCGGCAGACGACGACGCACGAACTCGAGGCAGAGCACCACCGAGACCGCCTGTGCGATGACGGTGGCGAGCGCCGCGCCGCCCACGCCCCAGTCGAGCGGACCCACCATCAGCACGACCAGTGCGACGTTGAGGACGCACGAGACGGTGAGGAAGATCAGCGGGGTGCGGGAGTCGCCGATCGCACGGATGATCGCCGACAGGTAGTTGAAGAACATCGTCGCGCTCGCGCCGATGAAGCTGATCTGCGTGAAGGTCGTCGCCTCGGGCATGAGCTCTGCGGGCGTCTGGAGCAGATCGAGCAGGGGCGCCGCGATCAGCGGCGCGACGACGGTGAGGACCACACTCGTCGCACCGGTCAGGATCACGCCGGTCGCGACGGATCGCCGCACGGCAGCGCCGTCGCCCGCACCGAATGCCTGGGCGATGGGGATCGCGAAGCCGCTGGTGAGACCCCACGCGAATCCGATCAGCAGGAACAGCAGGCTGCCCGTCGCGCCGACGGCGGCGAGCGACTGCACGCCGAGGTGCCTGCCGACGACGACGGCGTCGGCGAACTGGTACATCTGCTGCACGACGTTGCCGAGCAGCAGCGGGATCGAGAACGAGAGGATGACGCGCCACGGGCGGCCCGTGGTGAGGGAGGTGGCCATGAGGGAGCGGCTCGCAGGACTGGGGATGATCGGGGGAGCGTTCAGGATATCGAATCGATTCGGGGCGGCGAAAGGGTCGATTCTCTCGGACCTGGCAACGCCGGTCTTGACTTCGAACCTCGAACCGAGCGGATCCGCGGACCGCGTGGGTTGACGTCAACAGCACCCTGCTCGCGGACGCACTCCCGGAAGTCACGAATTGATCACAGCCCCTTGACTTCGAGACTCGAACTCAAGGAAAGTGTCTCCGGAGCGAGTCCCGAATGGCCGGGATTCCGATCTCGGGCGATGGCGCCCACCACGCATGCACAGCGAAGGAGCTCGTGATGAAGAAGAAGTACGCACTGGCCGCACTCGGCCTGGTCGGGGCACTCGCCCTCGCCGGCTGTGGCGGAGGAGGAGCAGGCTCGACCGGCGGACCCGCAGGAGCAGAGGGCGCCGACAAGGGCGACATGCTCATCGGCGTCTCGATGCCGACCGAGACCTCGGAGCGCTGGATCGCCGACGGCGACGCGGTGCAGGCGGGCCTCGAGGATGCCGGGTACCAGGTCGAGCTGCAGTACGCCGGCGACGACATCCCCACTCAGGGTCAGCAGATCGACCAGATGATCACCAAGGGCGCCGACCTGCTCATCGTCGCGGCCATCGACGGCACCGCGCTGTCGTCGCAGCTCGACGCCGCGGCGGCCGCCAACATCCCGGTGATCTCCTACGACCGCCTGATCCGCGACAGCGAGCACGTCGACTTCTACGTGACCTTCGACAACTACAAGGTCGGCGTGCAGCAGGCCACCTCGCTGCTCGTCGGCCTCGGAGTCCTCGACGCCGACGGCAAGGAGACCGGCCAGAAGGGGCCCTTCAACATCGAGCTGTTCGCCGGCTCGCTCGACGACAACAACGCGCACTTCTTCTGGAAGGGCGCGATGGACACCCTGCAGCCGTTCATCGACGACGGCGTGCTCGCGGTTCCGTCCGGCCAGGTCGAGATCGAGCAGGCCGCGACCCTGCGCTGGCAGCAGGAGACCGCACAGAAGCGCATGGAGGATCTGCTGACCTCGACCTACGGCAACGGCACGAAGCTCGACGGAGTGCTGTCGCCGTACGACGGGCTCTCGCGCGGCATCATCACGGCGCTGCAGGGCACCGGCGGGTTCGGGGCCACCATCGCCGACGGCCTGCCCGTCGTCACGGGCCAGGATGCCGAGATCGCCTCCATCACGCTGATCGACAAGGGCGTGCAGTTCTCGTCGATCTTCAAGGACACCCGCAAGCTCGCCGAGCAGTCGGTCGTCGCCGCAGAGGCGATGCTCGAGGGCGATGAGCCCGAGGCGAACGACACCGAGACCTACGACAACGGGGTGAAGGTCGTGCCCTCGTACCTGCTGCAGTCCGACATCGTCTACAAGGACAACATCACCTCGCTCCTGGTCGACTCCGGCTACTGGACGCAGGCCGAGGTCGACTCGGGCGTCGCCGAATAGATCTCCCTCGGGGCGTGCTGCCGGACCGGCAGCACGCCCCACTCTCACGAAAGGACATCGGGTCATGACGACACCGGTTCTGCAGATGCGGGAGATCGAGAAGAGCTTCCCGGGTGTGAAGGCGCTCCAGGGCGTCAGCCTCGACGTGAACCGCGGCGAGATCCTCGCGATCTGCGGCGAGAACGGCGCGGGCAAGTCCACCCTCATGAAGGTGCTCTCCGGCGTCTATCCGCACGGCACGTACGACGGCGAGATCATCTACGAGGGCGAGGTGGCCGCCTTCGGCGCGATCACCGACTCCGAGCAGAAGGGGATCGTGATCATCCACCAGGAGCTCGCGCTGATCCCCTATCTGAGCGTCGCCGAGAACATCTTCCTCGGCAACGAGCGTCGGGCGAAGAACGGCCTCATCGACTGGGACAGGGCGAACGCCGAGGCATCCGCGCTCCTCGCACAGGTGGGGCTCGACGAGAACCCGGCCACGCCCGTCGCGCAGCTCGGCGTGGGAAAGCAGCAGCTCGTCGAGATCGCCAAGGCGCTGTCGAAGAACGTGCGCCTGCTGATCCTCGACGAGCCGACCGCCGCGCTCAACGACACCGATTCCGCGCACCTGCTCGATCTGCTTCGCCGGCTGCGCGACGAGGGCATGACGTCGATCATCATCTCGCACAAGCTCAACGAGATCGCCGAGATCGCCGACCGCACCACGATCATCCGCGACGGCAAGACGATCGAGACCCTCGACATGAAGGATCCCGCCTCGACCCAGGAGCGGATAATCCGGGGAATGGTCGGCCGCGATCTGGCCCACCGCTACCCCGAGCGCGTCTCGAACCCGGGCGAGGAGGTGCTGCGCATCGAGAACTGGTCGGTGAGCCACCCCACCCAGCCGGGACGCGTCATGGTCGACGACGCCTCTCTGTCGGTCCGCGCCGGAGAGGTCGTCGGCATCGCCGGTCTCATGGGCGCCGGACGCACGGAACTCGCGATGAGCGTGTTCGGGCGCACCTACGGACGCCATGCACGCGGCAAGGTCTTCGTCCGCGGCAAAGAGGTGAACACCTCGACGACGAGCGCCGCCATCCGTGCGGGCATCGCCTACGCCACCGAGGACCGCAAGCGATTCGGGCTCAACCTCATCGACGACATCCGGCACAACATCACCATGGCGTCACTGCGCCTGATCAGCCCCGGCGGATGGATCAATGCCAACCGCGAACTGCAGGTGGCGGAGCAGTACCGTGCCGAGCTGAACATCAAGACCCCCAGCGTGCTCCAGCTCGTCGGCAACCTCTCCGGAGGCAATCAGCAGAAGGTCGTGCTGAGCAAGTGGATCCAGACCGCACCCGACGTCCTGATCCTCGACGAGCCGACCCGCGGTATCGACGTCGGCGCGAAGTACGAGATCTACACGATCATCAATCGCCTGGTCGCGGCCGGCAAGGGAGTGCTGGTGATCTCCTCGGAGCTGCCCGAGCTCCTCGGCATCTGCGACCGCATCTACACCCTGGCCTTCGGCAGGATCACCGGTGAACTCCCCGCCGCAGAAGCCACACAGGAGAACCTCATGCAGCTCATGACCCTCGAAAGGACGGCCGCGCGATGACCGGCGTCAGCAACCTCTTCAGCCTCGCCACACGGAACCTCCGCCAGAGCGGCATCCTCGTCGCCTTCATCGCGATCGTCGCGTTCTTCGCGATCCTGAACCCGACGTTCCTCTCGCCGGGCAACCTCACGAACATCGTCCTCCAGTACTCCTACATCCTGATCCTCGCGATCGGCATGGTGATCGTCATCATCGCGGGCCACATCGATCTGTCCGTCGGCTCGGTGGTGGCGCTCACCGGTGCGACGGCCGCTGTCATCGTGATCCGCGGACAGCAGCCGTGGTGGGTGGGCGTTCTCGCGGCGATCGCCGTCGGGCTGCTCGTCGGGGCCTGGCAGGGCTTCTGGGTGGCGTACGTCGGCATCCCCGCCTTCATCGTGACGCTGGCCGGCATGCTCCTGTTCCGCGGACTCACCTTCATCGTGCTGAGCAACGTCTCGCTGTCGCCGTTCGGCGGCACCTACTACTCGATCGCCAACGGGTTCATAAACGGCTTGTTCGGCGGATACGGGGTCGACGTGTTCACTCTCGTGATCTTCGCGATCGGCGTCGTCGGCTACGCCGTCTGGCAGGTCCGCAGCCGCCGGTCGAAGCTCGCTCACCAACAGTCGGTCGAGGCACTGGGCTGGTTCGTCGCCAAGATCGCGATCGTGGCGGCCGTCGTGATGTGGTTCGGCTACCAGCTCTCCACCAGCCGCGGCCTGCCGTTCGTGCTGATCATCCTCGCGGTGCTGATCATCGCGTACTCGGTGATCACGCAGAAGAGCGTGTTCGGCCGCCACGTCTACGCGATCGGCGGCAACCTGCACGCGGCCCTGCTCAGCGGCGTGAACGTGCAGAGGGTCAACTTCTGGATCTTCGTGAACATGGGCATGCTCGCCGGAATCGCCGGGGTCGTGTTCTCGTCGCGCACGAACGGTGCCCAGCCGGGGGCGGGCAACATGTTCGAGCTCGACGCCATCGCCGCCTGCTTCATCGGCGGTGCGGCCGTCACCGGCGGTGTCGGCCGCGTGGGCGGGGCGATCGTCGGTGGCCTGATCATGGCGGTGATGAGCAACGGCATGCAGCTCATGGGTCTGGACCAGGCGACCCAGCAGGTGGTCAAGGGTCTCGTGCTGCTGATCGCGGTCGCCTTCGACGTCTGGAACAAGCGTCGGGCCGGTGCCGCCCGCTGACCGCGGCGACGGCATCGACGCGCGATAAGCTCCCGCTATGAGCAGATGGCCCGCGGGATCCCAGTCGGGGTTGCGCGAGGCCAACACGGCGAAGATCGTCGATGCGGTCAAGCGCTTCGGCGGGCTCACCCAGGTCGAGCTCGCCGAAGCGACCAGCCTCTCGACGGCCACCGTCTCGGCCATCGTGAAGGAGCTCGGCCTCTCGGGCCTCATCGAGACGCACCCGACCTCGCGCAGCGGACGCCGTGCGCAGCTCGTGACGATCGCTCGGCGGGCGGGCCTGGTCGCCGCCGTGCAGATCGGCAACCGCAGCATGCGCGTGCGGCTCTCCGACGTGGGACAGGACGTCCTGGCCGACCGGTCGATGCCGCTGCCGACGGACCACGCCGAAGACACGGTGCTCGATCGCATCACTCTTCTCATCATCGACATGCTCGGCATGATCGCCGCGGATGCCGACGATCTGATCGGCGTCTGCATCGCCCTGCCCGCACCGATCGACCCGGAGACGGGGCTGATCGCCTACAGCGGGGTGATGCGCCGATGGGAGACGCGGCCGGTCGCCGAGGTCGTCGAGCAGCGGATCGGCTGCCCCGTGCTCGTCGAGAAGGACGCGAACCTCGCCGCCCTCGCCGAGGCCACGCTGGGCACGGCGCGAGACGTGAAGGACAGCCTGTTCGTGCATGCTTCGTACACGGCGAGCGCCGGCGTGGTCCTGAATTCGCAGATCTACCGTGGACGCTCCGGAACGGCGGGCGAGATCGGCCATGTGCAGGTCGACCCCGCGGGATCCGTCTGCGCCTGCGGGCAGCGCGGCTGCCTCGAAACCGTGGCCGGGGCCGAAGCGGTCACCGCGCCCCTGCGCGCCACCTTCGGGCAGGTGACGTTCAAAGATGTCATCGCCCGCGCGGCCGCGGGCGACCCCGGGTGCGCGCGGGTCGTCGCCGACGCCGCGACCGCACTCGGACGCGTCGTGGCGGCCGCCCACCAGTCGCTCGCGCCCGAGGTGATCACGGTCGGGGGCGAGCTGGTCGACGCGGGGCCCATCTTCCTGCTGCCGTTCGCCGCCGCCGTCCGCGACAACGCGCCGCAGGGGCGGACTCCGCGGCGCGACCCTGTGCCCTCGTCGTTCGGCAGGGACGCCGTTCTCACCGGCGCGATCATCCACATCCTGCAGTCGACGGATCCGTCGCAGCTGCTCGAGGACCGCTCGTGAACATCACCGCGGCGCAGGCGGAGCCCCTGCTCACCCTGCGCGGGATCTCGATGCGCTTCGGGGCGGTCGAGGCCCTCACCGACGTCGACTTCACCGTGCATGCTCGTGAGGTGGTCGGCCTCATCGGAGACAACGCCGCCGGCAAGTCCACTCTGGCCAAGATCATCGCCGGGGCGTTGACGCCCACCTCGGGCGAGATCCGCATCGACGGCGAACGCGTCGACATCTCGAGGCCCGCGGAAGCCCATCGGCTCGGGATCGCCACGGTGTTCCAGGATCTCGCGGTGTGCGAGAACCTCGACGTCACGGCGAACGTCTTCCTCGGCCGCGAGCTGCGCACGCCGAGCGGGATGCTGCGCGAGGGCGAGATGGAGCAGTCGACGCGACAGGCTCTCAGCGACCTCGCCGCGAACATCCCCTCGATCCGCTCCGCTCTGAACACCCTGTCGGGCGGGCAGCGCCAGGCGGTCGCGATCGCCCGCACGCTCATCAGTCAGCCTCGCATCGTGATCCTCGACGAGCCGACGGCGTCGCTCAGCGTCGCGCAGACCGCCGACGTCCTCACGCACATCGAGCGGCTCCGCGAGCTCGGTCTCGGCGTGGTCTTCATCAGCCACAACATCGCCGATGTGCAGGCCGTGTCGGATCGGGTCGAAGTGCTCCGTCACGGACGCAACAACGGCTCGTTCGCGAGCCAGGACGCCGCGTACTCCGACCTCATCGCGGCGATCATCGGCACCTACCGCGCCCCCTCCTCCGCGTCGTCGGGCTGAGCCGGGCACCCGCGCGACGACGTGTTGCGGCATGTCGACGCGATTCGCTCCGCCGACACCCCCGATCGCGAAGTACGGTCGGAAGGATGCCGCAGCGGGAGGCGGCACAGAACCACCGGAGGCTCGAACGATGACGACAGAGAACACAGGCGCGACCGTCGGCGTGGACGGAGCGAAGGGCGGATCCGCGGGCGGATCCACGGGCGGATCCGCGGGCGGTGACGAGCAGCACCTGAAGCGGGCGCTGAGCAACCGCCACATCCAGCTGCTCGCGATCGGCGGCGCGATCGGCACGGGCCTGTTCATGGGCAGCGGCAAGACGATCTCGGTCGCCGGACCCTCGGTGATCTTCGTCTACATGATCATCGGGTTCATGCTCTTCTTCGTCATGCGCGCGATGGGCGAGCTGCTGCTCTCCAACCTCAAGTACAAGTCGTTCAGCGACTTCGCCAGCGACCTGCTCGGTCCCTGGGCAGGGTTCTTCACCGGCTGGACGTACTGGTTCTGCTGGGTGGTGACCGGAGTCGCCGACGTGATCGCGATCGCCGGCTACTCCGACGCGCTGTTCCCCGGCATCCCGTTGTGGATTCCCGGGGTGCTCGTGGTCGTGATCCTGCTCGCACTGAACCTGCCCACCGTCGCCGCGTTCGGCGAGATGGAGTTCTGGTTCGCCCTCATCAAGATCATCGCGATCGTCGCCCTCATCATCACCGGTCTGGTGATGATCTTCACCGGCTTCCAGCACGACGCGGGAACCGCGAGCTTCGCCAACCTGTGGGAGCACGGCGGGATGTTCCCGCACGGCTTCCTGGGCTTCGTCGCCGGATTCCAGATCGCGGTCTTCGCGTTCGTCGGCGTGGAGCTCGTCGGCACGGCGGCGGCCGAGACCAAAGACCCCGAGCGCAATCTGCCCAAGGCGATCAACGCGATCCCGATCCGCATCCTGCTGTTCTACGTCGGCGCACTCGTGATCCTGATGGCCGTCACCCCGTGGACGGAGTACGTCGCGAACGAGAGCCCGTTCATCGCGATGTTCGCCCTCGCGGGCCTCGGCATCGCCGCCACGGTCGTCAACCTCGTCGTGCTGACCTCGGCGATGTCCAGCGCGAACTCCGGCATCTACTCGACCTCGCGCATGGTGTTCGGCCTCGCACAGGACGGCGATGCGCCGCGACTCTTCGGCCGCCTGTCGAGACGGCGCGTGCCGCAGAACGCCCTGTTCCTCTCGTGCATCCTGCTGCTGTCCGGCGTGGTGCTGCTGTACGCGGGCGAGGACATCGGCACCGCGTTCTCGATGGTGACCACCGTCTCGGCGGTGTGCTTCATGTTCGTGTGGACGATCTTCCTCTGCAGCTACCTGGCATACCGGCGCCGGCGTCCCGAGAAGGTCGCGACGTCGACGTTCCGGATGCCCGGTGGCATCTTCATGGTCTACGTCGTGCTGGCGTTCTTCGTGTTCATCCTGTGGGCGCTCACGACGCAGCCCGACACGCTGACCGCGCTGCTGGTGACGCCGATCTGGTTCGTGCTGCTGCTCGTGGCGTGGCTTTTCGTGCGCAGGTCGCAGAACCACCTGACGCGGCACGCGGCGCACATCGCGTACCTGCGCGACGACTCCGCGGAGTAGCCGGGTTTCGCGTTCACAACTCAGCATGAGCCGGCCGGCTCCCGAGGAATCGGCCGGTTCCGGCCTTTCCGGGACTGTTCATGCTGAATCGTGAACTCAGGATGCCGGAGGGAGGCTCCGGCAGGGCCTCCCACCGCGTCGAGCGCGGGCGTAGCGTCGTCCTCGACGAAAGGACACGACATGCACACTCGCACACTCGGACAGGGACTCGAGGTCTCGGCCATCGGTCTCGGCTGCATGGGGATGTCGCAGAGCTACGGCCCCAACCCGGGCAGCCGCGACGAGATGATCGCCGTGCTCCGTTCCGCGCTCGACCACGGAGTGACGTTCTTCGACACGGCCGAGGTCTACGGGCCGTACGTCAACGAAGAGCTCGTGGGCGAGGCGCTGCAGCCGATCCGCGACCGGGTCGTCATCGCGACGAAGTTCGGCTGGCGCATCGAAGGCGGCACGAGCATCGGCCTCGACAGTCGGCCCGAGCAGATCCGCCGCGTCGCCGAGGAGTCGCTGCGACGGCTGCGCACGGACGTGCTGGACCTCTTCTACCAGCACCGCGTCGACCCCGACGTGCCGATCGAGGATGTCGCCGGCACGGTGGGCGAGCTGATCGCCGAGGGCAAGGTGCGCCACTTCGGCCTCTCCGAAGCATCCGCCCCGACGATCCGGCGCGCGCATGCGGTGCAGCCGGTCACCGCCCTGCAGAGCGAGTACTCGCTGTGGACCCGGGATCCCGAAGCCGAGGTGCTGCCCACCCTCGCCGACCTCGGCATCGGCTTCGTGCCCTTCAGCCCGCTGGGCAAGGGGTTCCTCACCGGCACGGTCGATCAGAGCACCTCGTTCTCGGACGGCGACATCCGCGGCACGATCCCGCGCTTCAGCGAGGAGAACCGGGCCGCGAACCAGGCCCTCGTGAGTCACGTCACAGCCCTCGCGGAGGCGAAGGAGGCATCCTCCGGACAGGTCGCGCTGGCCTGGCTGCTCGCCCGGGAGCCGTTCATCGTCCCGATCCCCGGCACCAGACGCACCTCGCGCATCGCCGAGAATGCGGGATCGACCGCCGTGTCGCTCTCGGCCGACGAGATGGCGGATCTCGACCAGCTCGCGGCGCGCGTCGGGGTGCAGGGCGACCGCTACAACCCGCAGCAGATGTCGTTCGTCGACCGTTGAGCAGGAGCTTGCTCTGAGCAGGCGGCGCTGAGCAGGCACCCGGGCTGGGTAGTCTGAGGCGGATGACTCCGCCCCGCAGCCACCCGGCGACCATCGCCGCGCCTGTGGAGCACGAGCTGGTCATCAAGAAGTCCCGATTCATCGCGACCGTCACTCCGGTCATCTCGGTCGAGGACGCGGATGCCGTGATCGCGCGCCTCCGCAGGCAGTGGTGGGATGCCCGGCACAACTGCACCGCGATGGTGACCGGCCTGCTCGGCGATCAGGCGCGGTCCTCCGACGACGGCGAGCCCTCGGGGACAGCCGGCGTGCCGATGCTCGAGGTGCTGCGCCGCCGCGAGCTGACCGATGTCGTCGCGGTGGTCACCCGCTACTTCGGCGGGGTGAAGCTCGGCGCCGGCGGGTTGGTGCGGGCCTACTCCTCGGCCGTCTCCGAGGCCCTCGACCTGGCATCGCTCGTGCGCCGGCAGTCGCTCACCCGGATCACGATGGAGGTCTCGCACGCCGACGCCGGGCGCTTCGACAACCTGCTGCGCGACTGGGTGCTGCACCACGGGGCGACGCTCGGCGAACCTCGGTACGGGGCACGGGCGACGCTGGAGGCCTGGGTTCCGGCGCCCGAGCTCGACCGGCTCGCGGAGGACATCGCGGCGGCCTCCGCGGGAGCCGTCGTGCCGGTGATCGGCGGCGAGCGCATCGTCGACGTGCCCGACTGATCGTGACGGATCCCGGCTGATCCCGACTGCCGGGCCGATACACAACAGCGGCCGGATATTCTGGATGCCGCGATCTCGGAAGGAGAGCGATGTTCGACAGCCCGCTCTCGGCCTCCGCCTACGAGATCCTCGGTGTGGATCCGTCGGTCGACGATGTCGAACTGCGACGCGCCTACCGGCTGCGGCTGCGCGAGACGCATCCGGACACCGGCGGCGACGCGGCCGTGTTCATCCAGGTGCAGCGCGCGTGGGAGCTCGTCGGCACCGCCGAGAGTCGCGCCGCCTACGACCGCCGCAGCGGCACGCACCCGGGCATCCCGTCGGAGCCGGAGTGGAGCGGATGGCGTCCGCACACCGCGACGCGCACCGACACCCGCCCCCGGGCGCGCTCGTACGGCCATCCCGGCGGCTGGCGTCGCGAGCGCTACCTGTCGCTGATCCGCGAATGGGCGGGCCGCGGCGTCGAGGTGCCGGACCCCTATGACCCCGCGCTCGTGCGCTCGGCTCCGCGAGACCTGCGACGACTGCTCGCCGATGCTCTGGCCGAAGAGGCGACCGCCCGCACGGTGAGCGCCCTCGGCATGGGCTTCACCGTCTGGCACGATGTCGCCACGGGCGCGGATGCCGACGACAAGCTCGACCACGTGGTGCTCAGCCCGTCGGGTCTGTACGGCGTGATGTCGGAGGACTTCGGCGGGGTCGTCGGCTTCCGTCGCGGCGAGATCACCGGACCGAGCCTCGGCACCCGCGCACCGGTCACCGCGGCCCTCGCCCGCATGCGCACGGTGGCCAAGGCCGCCAGGGTGAAGTTCGGCGGCGCGATCATGGTGCTCCCCGACGACGATCTCGCGCAGGCCGTCACGCCGCTCGGCAGCAGCCGCGGCATGCCGGTCGTGGTCGTGCGGCGCAGCGCGCTGTCGATGGTGCTGCGCCAGGGAGTGCCGGGCGCCCGCGCGATCGGGGGCAACGAGCTGTTCGACGTGCGCACGCGCCTGCAGCAGACCGTCACGTTCGTCTGAGTCCCGGCGGGGCTGTCCCCCCACGACGCGTGCGGACTACGGTTGCGGTGTGCCTGCGCTCACCGAACACGACCCGCTGCCCGACCGCCCCGCGCCCGACAATCCCTCGGGAAAGCTCGTGCTCCTGCGCCACGGCGAGACCGAATGGTCGAAGGCCGGTCTGCACACCGGCCTCACCGACATCCCGCTCACCTCCCGGGGTGAGGATCTCGCTCGCGGAGCCGGAGAACTGGTCGCCGACTACGACTTCTCGCTCGTCCTGACTTCGCCGCTGCAGCGTGCCCGGCGCACCGCCGAGCTCGCGGGTCTGCACGCCGAGGTCGATCCGCTGCTGGTGGAGTGGGACTACGGCGGATACGAGGGACGCACGACGAAGGACATCCGCGAGGAACTGGGCTACAACTGGAGCGCCTTCACGCACGGGGTGATCCGCGGCGCGACACCGGGCGAGACCGTCGAAGAGGTGGCTGCGCGGGCATCGCGGGTGCTCACGCGCATCCTTCCCGCCCTGGCCGACGGGGATGTCGCCCTTGTCGCGCACGGCCACTTCCTGCGCATCCTGACCGCCGTCTACCTTCGACTGGCACCCCGCTTCGGAGCGCAGATCAGCCTGGACGCCGGATCCGTCTCCGTGCTGAGCTTCTATCGCGAGCAGCCGGCGATCCTGTCGTGGAACTACGGACTCGAGCTGCCTCTCGCGCCTTCGGAGTCCTGACCACCGCGAATCGCAGCTCAGGATGCAGCCGCCGCACGGCCGCACGGCCGCCGCTCACGGGCAGCCACCAGATCGCTCGATGTCTTGGTGGACGTTTGCGGCGCAGCCGGACATGTCAGTAAGTGAACCTGCTTGGAGGCACTCATGACTGACCGCGACCCACTCGACGACCTTCTCACCCACTCCGCTCCCGGCTCCGTGAGGAGAACGCCACGCCTGGACCGCGATCTTGCACTGCTCTCGCGTGAAGCCCGCGGCGCAGAGGCGTCACGACACCGCCCCGCACGCATCCTGGTCGGCGCCGGGCTGTCGCTCCTTCTCCTCGGGGGAGCCGGAACGGCTGTGGCTGCGACGACCTTCAACTGGTCGCCCTGGGCCCAGGACCCGGACATCGCCTACCCCTTCACTCTTCCCAGCGGAAGGGACTGCGAGGCCCGAGTGAAGATGCTCCTGGTCACCGACGCACCCGAGACCGGTCCGATCTCGGGTGCTCCCGACGCGGCGCTGAGCGCGCACTTCCGATCGTTCGACGCGATTGCCGCTGCGGATATCGAAGGCTCGATTGCAGAGGTGCACAGGCGAGCGGGCAGCGGAATGATGGTCGCCGTGTCGCCTGAGGGCCAGCTCTCGGATGTCCGCGAGACAGCCGAAGGGCCGACCGCCGACGACGTCTACGCGGCTGCCGCACACGACGCCCTGGGGGATGCCCTGCGGGCCGAGGCTCTTGCCTACGGGCTCGACTCCGGTCAGTGGAGTTCCGACTACGACATCCAGTGCGAAGCGATCAGTGAATGATGCGGCCGCGCGTGTCTTGGCGATCAGGCGTCGAGCACGCCATCCGGGCGAACTCGGTCGACCTGCTCTCGTACCTGAGCCGGCGTGTGGGCGTCGAAGACGCTCCTGACCTCTTGGGCGAAACCTTCGCCACCACCTGGCGCCGAGCGGGCGACGTTCCCGCCGATCCCGAACAGGCGCGAATGTGGCTTTTCGGGATCGCACGCGGAGCGCTCCAGAATCACAGAAGAGGCGAGCGTCGTCGATGGGCGCTGGCCGGACGAGTGCGCGCCAACGCCTCGCTCTGTGCCGCTCCGGCTGCTGACGAACACATCGAGGTGCGTGACGCGATCGCTCGTCTGGAGCCTGATCTCGCCGAGCTGATCCAGCTCGTGCACTGGGACGGCATGAGCATCGCGGAAGCGGCACAGATCGTGGGGATCCCCGCTTCCACGGCGAGAAGTCGCTATCAGCGCGCGAAAGAGCAGCTGCGCACGGCACTCAGCATGGCCGCGGCACCTTGATCGCGGCTCAGCCCATCCTCTGCAGCGACAGGGCATAGATCGTGGGAGCGCCCTCGAGGTCCATCACGATCTGCATCCCGGTGGCGGTGGTGGTGACGTCGAACGCGATCGTCTCGTTGTCGCAGACGATCGGCTCGGCAGACAGCTCGTCGTCGAGCTCGCCGGCCGTCAGAGTGATGGTGCCGTCGCCCCGGCAGGCGAGCTGCGCCTGATAGGCACCGGCCTCCTGAGACTTCAGGAACGTCTTGTGGTGCGGGGAGGTGTTCTCGCTCAGCCAGCCGGAGAGGATCGGGCCGGCCCCCTCGGAATCCGCGCCGGGCACCGCCGTCTCGGCCCAGTCCTTGATCTCCTCGACGGGCATCGGCAGCAGGGCTTCGTCGGCGGCCGCCGCCTCCCCGGTGCTTGTGGGCAGCGGTGTCGACGCCGACGGGGAGGGGGACCCTGCCGGGGATCCGGTGGGTGAACCGGTGGCCTCCCCCGTGCATCCGGCGAGCGCGATGCCCGCCGCCAGGATCAGTCCGATCGTCGCCGCTCGTCTCATAGCCATCACTCCACGCTACGCATCTGCACGATGTGCGCAACCGCCGATGCCGACACGCCGGTCTTTTGAACAACTCAAAACAACAGGTACAGTCGAGGCATGGACACCGAACTCGACTCCGCGCTCCGCGACGCGGGACTGCGGGCGACCGCGGGCCGGGTCGCCGTGCTCGAGGCGATGGAATCCATGGCCCACACGGATGCGGAGCGGGTCTACCGTTCCGTGTCGGCGGTGCTCCCGACGACGTCGATCCAGTCGGTGCACAACATCCTCGCGGACCTGACGGCGGCGGGCCTGCTCCGTCGGATCGAACCGGCAGGTTCCGCAGCGCTCTACGAACGGCGCATCGGCGACAACCACCACCACGTCGTCTGCACCCGGTGCGGTGCGGTCGGCGATGTGGACTGCGTCGTCGGCGATGCGCCGTGTCTCACCCCGTCTTCGGCGGGGGGATTCACCGTCCGAACAGCCGAAGTCACCTTCTGGGGCCTGTGCCCCAGTTGCCAGAACGCCGCATAGGCGTGAACACCGAGAGCACCCGGACCCACGGATGCCCTCGTCTCGCCTCGCGCAGAAGGAGAAGCACATGACGAAACCGAACACCACGACCCAGACCGGCACCCCGGCACCGAGCGACGCGCACTCGCTCACCGTCGGCGCCGACGGCCCCACGGTCCTGCACGACCGCTACCTCGTCGAGAAGCTCGCCTCGTTCAACCGCGAGCGTGTGCCGGAGCGCAACCCGCACGCCAAGGGCGGCGGCGCCTTCGGCGAGTTCGTCGTCACGGAGGACGTCTCGGCGTACACCCGTGCCGCGGTGTTCCAGCCGGGCGCCACCAGCGAGACGCTGCTGCGCTTCTCGTCGGTCGCCGGTGAGCAGGGCTCCCCCGACACCTGGCGCGACGTGCGCGGATTCTCGCTGCGCTTCTACACCTCCGAGGGCAACCTCGACATCGTCGGCAACAACACCCCGACGTTCTTCATCCGCGATGCGATGAAGTTCCCGGACTTCATCCACTCGCAGAAGCGCCTCGGCGACTCCGGCCTGCGCGACGCCGACATGCAGTGGGACTTCTGGACCCTCTCGCCCGAATCCGCCCACCAGGTGACCTACCTCATGGGCGACCGCGGACTGCCCCGCAGCTGGCGCCACATGAACGGCTACGGCTCGCACACCTACCAGTGGGTCAACGCCCAGGGCGAGCGCTTCTGGGTGCAGTACCACTTCATGTCCAACCAGGGCGTCGAGGCGATGGGTGCGGCCGAGGCCGAGCAGCTGGCAGGGTCGGATGCCGACCACTACCGCCGCGACCTGTTCGATGCGATCACCCGCGGCGAGCACCCCTCGTGGGACGTCTACGTGCAGGTCATGCCGTACGACGAGGCGAAGGAGTACCGCTTCAACCCGTTCGACCTCACCAAGACGTGGTCGAAGAAGGACTACCCGCGGATCAAGGTCGGCACGTTCACGCTGAACCGCAACCCGCAGAACTTCTTCGCCGAAATCGAGCAGGCGGCGTTCTCGCCCGGCAACCAGGTGCCCGGCACCGGCATCTCCCCGGACAAGATGCTGATGGCGCGCGTCTTCGCGTACCCCGACGCCCAGCGTCACCGCGTCGGCACGAACTACAACCAGCTGCCGGTCAACCAGCCGCATGCCGCCGAGGTGCGCAACTACATGCACGAGGGGCACATGCAGTACCGGTTCAACCCGGCCGAGCACCGCGTGTACACCCCGAACTCGTACGGCCCCGAGGGCGGCCCCGAGGCCGACCCGCTGGCCGGCGTCGAGGCGAGCTGGGAGTCGGACGGCGAGCTGATCCGCTCGGCGGCGACCCTGCACCTCGACGACGACGACTTCGGTCAGGCCGGCACGCTGTACCGCATGGTCTTCGACGACGAGCAGCGCGCCCGATTCCTCGACACCCTCACGGGTCAGGGTCAGGGCATCACGATCGACGCGATCCGCGAGCGCTTCTTCCAGTACTGGACGAACGTCGACGCCTCGCTCGGCGACGCGCTGCGCGCCCGCTTCTGAGCGGTCCGCTCGGCATGGGCTGACCGGCATCCGCTGACCGGCCCACTCCACTTCGGGGGCCGACACGCCACGTGCAGGATGGTTTTGTACCAACCGTCCTGCGGGTGGCGTGTCGGCCCCCGTCGCGTGCGCGGCCACGGTCGTTCGGAAGGGCCAGAATGGATGCCGTGGCAGTCCCTCTCTCCGACCTGAACAACATGCCTGAGCCCCAGCAGGTGTACGCGGCGGACGGCACGCGCCTCGCGACGTACACGTGGGGCGACCTCGACGCGCCCGTGGTGGTGATCGTGCACGGCTTCGCCTCCAGCGCCCGCGACACGTGGGTGCTCACCGGGTGGGTGCGGGAACTCACCAAGGCCGGCTATCGCGTTCTCGCGCTCGACCAGCGCGGCCACGGGCACAGCGAGAAGCCCCATCAGGCCGATGCCTACGGGATCCGCACCCTCGCGACGGATGTCGAGACGGTCATGGACGCGTATCTCGTCGATGACGCGTTCTACGTCGGGTACTCGCTGGGTGCGCGCGTGGGCTGGGAGGTCGTGCGCGACCTGCCCCAGCGCATCGGCCGTGCGGTGCTCGGCGGGGTGCCGGACGGGATCCCGCTCGCCCGGCTGGATCTCGATCAGGTGCGCGCGTATCTGGCGGAGGGGACCCCCGTGTCGGATCCGACGACGCAGAACTACATCACGCTGACCGAACGCGTGCCCGGCAACGACCTCGCCGCGCTGGTCGCCCTCGCCGAGGGGATGCGCTCGTCACGGACGATCGACCCGGATCCGTCGAACGCTCCGGCGAGTCCGATCCTGTTCGCGACGGGATCGAAGGATGCGATCATCGAGGGTTCCCGCGCTCTGGCCTCCGCCACCCCGCAGGGACGGTTCTTCGAGATCCCGGACCGCAATCACTTCAACGCTCCGGGATCCCGCGCCTTCAAGGAGGCGGCCCTGGCCTTCCTGTCCGGGAGCTGACGCGGCCCTTCGTCTCGCTGCGCTCGCTCAGGGGACGGAGTCACGAGGGCACGAGACCAGCCCTTCGTCTCGCCGCGCTCGCTCAGGGGACGGAGAGAGACGGGCCGGGCCCTTCGTTCCGCTGCGCTCGCTCAGGGGACGGAGTCACGAGGGCACGAGACCAGCACTTCGTCTCGCTGCGCTCGCTCAGGGGACGGAGACGGACCGGGCCCCTCGTTCCGCTGCGCTCGCTCAGGGGACGGAGACGGACCCGGCCCCTCGTTCCGCTGCGCTCGGCCGGCGAACGGAGACGGACCGGGCCGTTCGTCTCGCTGTGCTCGCTCAGGGGACGGACGGGCCGGCGATCAGACCGCGGCGCTCTGCTCCCGCTTCGGCAGCACCCATCCGGCGCGCGGGAAGTGGCAGGTGTACCCGTTCGGGTACTTGATCAGGTAGTCCTGGTGCTCTTCCTCGGCCTGCCAGAAGGGTCCGGCGGGCTCGATCGCGGTGACGGCCTTGCCCGGCCACAGGCCCGACGCGTCGACGTCGGCGATGGTGTCGCGGGCGACGGTCTCCTGCTCGGGAGAGAGCGGGAAGATCGCCGAGCGGTAGCTGGACCCCCGGTCGTTGCCCTGCCGATCGAGCGTCGACGGGTCATGGATCTGGAAGAAGAACGCGAGGATGTCGCGGTACGTCGTCTTGGTCGGGTCGAACACGATCTCCACGGCCTCGGCGTGGCCGGGGTGGTTGCGGTAGGTCGCGTGGTCGTTCGATCCGCCGGTGTAGCCGACCCGGGTGTCGAGCACTCCGGGCTGGCGGCGGATGAGGTCTTCCATCCCCCAGAAGCAGCCGCCTGCGAGCACGGCGGTCTCGGTGCCTGGGGTGCGGGTGATGGTTCCGGTGTCTGTCATGACTGCTCCTCGGAGGTGGGGGTGGTGGTGGTGTCGGGATCGGCGTCGGCGCCGGCGAAGAGGTGACGGTAGCGACCGTACCCCTCATCCTCCAGGCTGTCAGCCGGGATGAAGCGCAGGGCGGCGGAGTTCATGCAGTAGCGGAGGCCGCCGGCGGCGCGGGGTCCGTCGTCGAACACGTGCCCGAGATGGCTGTCGGCTCCGGTGGAGCGGGCCTCGGTGCGCGTCATCCAGAGCTTCCGGTCGGTGCGCGTGGTGACCGCGTCCTCTTCGATCGGCCGGGTGAAGCTCGGCCAGCCGGTGCCGCTGTCGAACTTGTCGGCCGATGAGAAGAGGGGCTGACCCGACACCACGTCGACGTAGATGCCATCGTCGTGCGTGTTCCAGTAGGCGTTGCGGAAGGGCGGTTCGGTGGCATCCTCCTGCGTCACCTCGTACTGCAGGTGGGTGAGGTCGCTGACGGCCTCCGGAGTCCTGCCGTAGTCATTCGACATGATGCGTCTCCTTTTCCGACGCAGCTGGCTGCGGCGTCATAGAGCACAACCGGCGGATGCCCGGTTTTGGTCCCGCAGGACTGTGAGCGGGCTGTGAGTTTCGTCGTAGTCGATAGAGTTGCTCCGCCACACACACCACAGGGGAGACACACATGTCGGTTGGACTGCTCGCGGTCGTCGATGACATTCTGAGCGCGGCGATGAAGGCATCCGCCAAGGCCGCGGGCGTCGTGATCGACGACGCCGCCGTGACACCCCAGTACGTGCAGGGCATCACGCCTGCGCGTGAGCTGCCGGTCGTCGCGAAGATCGCGGTGGGGTCTCTCGCCAACAAGTTCCTGATCATCATCCCCGTGGCGCTGCTGCTGACCGCCTTCGCACCCTGGGTGCTGCCCTATCTGCTGATCCTCGGCGGAGCGTACCTGTGCTTCGAGGGGGCCGAGAAGGTGCTCGAGTGGTTCGGCGTGCAGCACGGGCACGCCGACGAGAGCGCGCGCGACGAGCGGAAGCTGGTGCTCGGCGCCGTGCGCACGGATCTGATCCTCTCTACGGAGATCATGCTGATCTCGCTCGCGAATCTCGAGGCCGGTCTCGACATCTGGACCACCCTCGCGATCCTCGCGGTGATCGCCCTGATCATGACCGGTGTGGTGTACGGCGCGGTCGCGCTCCTGGTGAAGATCGACGACATCGGCCTGAAGATGGCGAAGAGCCCGGTGCAGCGCGTGCGCCACACGGGCACCAGGATCGTGCGCTCGATGCCGGGAGTGTTCCGCTTCATCAGCATCCTCGGCACCGTCGCGATGCTGTGGGTCGGTGGCCACCTGCTGCTCGTCAATCTCGGCGAGGTCGGCGTGCACTTCGGAGCCGACATCCTGCATGGCATCGAGCACCTCCTCGAGCCCGCAGGCGGTGTGATCGTCTGGATCGGCGACACCCTGTTCTCTGCCATCGCCGGGCTGATCGCGGGCCTGATCATCGTGGCCATCGTGCTGGGCATCGCGAAGCTCTTCGGCAAGAAGCCGAACTTCCACGAGGGCGGGGAATCCCCCGTCGACGTGCACGCCTAACGCGTCCCTCGGCGCATCGCTCGTCGCGTCCGTCAACGGATCCGTCTACGCGTCTGGAGGCCGTGATGCGCCCTCCTCACGCGGCGTCAGCGAGGACGAATCCCCATGCCCCCGTCCCCTCGGTCGAGAGACGGAGCAGATGCGTCGCGGATGCCTCGTCCGTGTAATTCGTTCTCCTGCTGGGGACCTCGTCGCAGGTGACGTCCCATTCGGAGACGACGTACTCCTCGCCGTTGCGCATTCCGATCGCCTCGACAGAAAGCCCCTCCGTTGAGGAGCACATCGCGTACATGACGTACGTCTTGCCCGCTCCGTCCATAGGAATGTCGATTCCGCTCGGCTCGGATCCGCTTCGAGCCTGAAGAACGGTCTCGCCTGGCACGAGCTCCCATGACTCGGGAGTGAGGATCGACTCGGAAGGAGCGGCCGAGGACGGCCCAGTCTCTTCCGCCGGAACGGGCGATGGAGTACGCGACGGAGGAGACATCAACGGCGTGCATCCGGTGATGAGCAGCCCCCCGATCAGCAGCGTGAGCGCGATCCGCACCCGTGGCGCGAGCCACAGGGCCCGGCACTGCGCATGCGTTTTCATAATTTCTCTTCTCCGTCGATCGAGATGCCCGTGCGCCTCGTGGCAAACCGTAGCGGGTTGTCGGCACCTCGTCTGTAGGCCGATTGGGGGACAGACGAATGCCCGCCCGCGCTCACGGGTATCGTCACGCGGCGACGTCATAGCGAGCCCGTCCTCCGAGGCGAGGAGTCCGCGCCGGATCGACGTGCGGCGGAGGAATGAGCCAGACCCGCGCGGCGACACCGACACCGTCGACGCTGATGTCCCATCCGTTGTCGTGGATGCGGTGATGACACGACTCACACAGCAGTACGCCGTTGTTCAGATCGGTCGGCCCGGTGTCGCGCTGCCACCACCTGATGTGATGCGCTTTGGTCATCTGGGGCGGGAGGCCGCACATCGCGCATCCACCGTCTCGCTCGACGAGGGCGAGACGTTGCGCCCGCGTGAACAGTCGCTTCTCGCGGCCCCAGTCGAGGATCTCTCCGGCCGAGCCGAGCACCACCGGGATGATCCCGCCACCCGCTGCCATCCGTCGGCAGGTGCTGATGCTCACGGGCTGGTCGCTGCCGTCGATCGTCGCGGCTCCCCGCCCCGAGGTGAGGTCGTCGAGGTTCACGCGCACCACCACTGTCGCGCCGGTCGCCGGCATCCCGCCGTTGTCACAGGCGATCGCATGCTCGCACAGGGCGGTGATGGCGTCGGCCTGGATCATCACCACGGTGCGGTGATCGGCGTCGGCCGCGCCGGGCTCGGGTGCCGTGATCCGCGCCTGGAACGTCGCGGACACGTAGGCCTGGATCGCTGCCCTGATGGGCGCGCTCGACGCGATGTCGGTCTGCAGGTTCAGGTGGAAGGAGCCGTCGCGCTCGAACATGGTGAGGGAGCGACGATCACGCGACTGCTGTTCTTTGGGAGCCACCCCATCGGGGTCGAGCCAGGCTTCGGTGCGGGCGACGAGCGTGCGCACGTCGTCGAGCGTCATCCCCGCGGCGCGAGCGACGAGCAGCCCCTCGGCCTCGTCGACCCGCGCCGCCCCCACCCGGAGGCGAAGCCGGTCGAGCAGTGCGACGATGACCGCGGCGGCTGCCACGGAGATCTCACCCGCGGCGAGCGCTGCCGCCAGGGCGGGGTACTTCGCGGGCAGGGCCTCACCCAGCAGGTTGCTGCGCGGTGCGGCGGCCTGACCCACCGTGATGAGGCGCTTAGCATCGCCCGGCGAACCGCCCGTCGTGGTCGCGATCAGTGCTCCGGCGTTGCGGAATCCCTGCTCCTTGGCCAACCCGTCGGGGCCGAGTTCCGGCCGTGATTCGTGCGCGATCGTCGCCGCGAGTTCGGCGTGGAGCCCGTCGAGACAGCGCTGCACCTCGCCGACCGCGCGATGCGCGTCGAGCAGTTCGGACCGCGAGAGATCGGTGCTTCTCTCCGCATCGGCCCACGCATCGCCGAGGCGCTCGATGGCCTCGAGAAGCGGCGTCAGACGGGTCGTGGTCATGGTCTCAGTTTAGTACATATGTTCTAAACTATGGTCGGAATGCCGGCATGCGCTGCGGCCTCACTCGCCGCGCAATCGCGGCGCCCGCACACTGCGCGACGCCGCCTCCACACTGTGCGACGGCGCCTCCACACTGTGCGACGCCGCCTCCACACCGGGCGCACACGCGTCCCACCACAGCGCGCTGCGGCCTCACTCGCCGCGCACGTGATCCTCACTGCGCAGCCACTCGTCGAATCTGATGCGCCCCTGCCGGGCATCGGCGCCGCCGCGCAGCGCCCCCGACGCGAGCCCCGTGCCGTATGCGCCGGGCAGGCGCGCCCCCACCACGCGCCGGCGCAGACCGTCATACGCGAGCTGCCGTCGGGCGACGTCGAGCAGGATCTCATCGCGCGGACCGACCAGGTCGCTCGCCCGACCGGCCGGCGCACCCTCTGCGACCCGCACCAGATGCGCGCCGACCTCCCGAGCGGCCACCGGCCGCATGAGCAGCCTCGGCAGAAGTGCCACCGGCCCGCGCATCCGCTGGAGCATCTGCCCGGCGAACTCGTGGAACTGCGCCGCTCTCGCGATCGTGAAAGGCACCGGTCCCCTCGCCACCGCCCGCTCCTGTGCGAGCTTGCCCGCGTAGTAGGACGAATCGATCCCGTCGATCCCCACGATCGACAGCGTGACGTGATGCCCGACACCCGCCACCTCCTCCGCAGCGAGCAGAGTGCGGCTCGCCGTCTCGAAGAAGGCGATCGCCTTCGTCGCCGAGAGGGTGGTCGTGTTCGTGGCGTCGATCACGGCATCCGCGCCCTGCAGCGCCGCGACGAGACCCGCGCCCGTGATCACGTCGACACGGCCCACGTCGACACGGCCCACGTCGACACGGCCCACGTCGACACGGCCCACGTCGACACGGCCCACGTCGACACGGCCCACGTCGACGCCGCCCGCGCGCGAGAGCACGACGACCTCATGCCCCGCGGCCCGCGCCTGCGCGACGGCATGCCGACCCACGACACCCGTTCCTCCTGCCACGGCGATCCTCATCCGACTTCCTCTCTGCTCCGGGAACACGCCTTCGCGCGGTGCGTGCGCCCACCGCGCACCCTCCCGCTGTGATGACGGGACGGCCGTCAAGAATGTGAGGCCTCACACGTGCGCACCCTGCGTCGTCATATCCTGCGAAGGCACCCGCGACAGGAAAGCACCGACAGAAAACGCGCGGCAAGAGCCCCCGCGAGCACGAGCACGACCCACGAGCGCGACACAGGACGAGAACACGGCGGATGCCGCACCGGAGGAGACACCCATGGACGACGATCTCGACGACGTCTTCCGCGAACGCCGCCGTCTGCTCGCACTCGGCTACCGGATGACGGGGACGCTGGCGGATGCCGAGGACATCGTGCAGGAGACGTACCTGCGGTGGTATCGGCTCACCGATGTCGAGCGCGAGGGCATCGCGAACCCGGCGGGCTGGCTGACGACCGTCGCCGGCCGCGTCGCGCTCGACCTCCTCGGGTCGGCACGTCGTCGACGCGAGCAGTACGTCGGGCCCTGGCTGCCGGAGCCCGTTCCGACCGATGTGTTCGCCGGGGCGATCGGGGCGCACACGGCGTCGCCCCCGGATCCCCTCGACCGCATCACCCTCGACGACGACGTCTCGACCGCACTGCTCGTGGTGCTCGAGGCGATGACACCCGCCGAACGCGTGGCGTTCGTGATGCACGACGTCTTCGCCGTGCCGTTCGACGAGATCGCCGAGGCGGTCGGCAGATCCTCCGCGGCCGTGCGGCAGCTCGCGGCATCCGCTCGTCGCCACGTGCGCGAGAGCCGGGCGGTCGCGGTTCCTCGCGATGAGCACGATCGGGTCGTCCGCGCGTTCCAGAACGCCACGCGAACCGGCGAGATCGGCGCGCTTCTGCGATTCCTCGCCCCCGACGTCGAGCTCCGCAGCGACGGCGGCGGTGTCGTCAGCGCCGCGCGCAACGTCGTGAGCGGAGCCGACCACGTCGCCCGCTTCCTGCTCGGGATCGCAGCCAAGAGCCCCCGTCTGACGGTGGAGGAACAGCGGTTCGGCGACGGGATCGGCCTGGTGTTCCGCAACGAGGGCGCCGTGCACTCGGTCATGAACCTCCACGTCGAACACGGCGTGATCACCCAGCTGTGGATCGTCCTCAACCCCGCCAAACTGACCCACTGGCGGCCCGCCCTCTGATCCGCTCGTCCTCGCACGGCCCGTCTGCAGGATCGATGCACGGATGCAGGATGGTCGACGAGCTTCGGTCCTGCAGACGTGCGCCGGCCCTGCAGACGGTGCATGCCGGTCCTGCGGACGGTGCATGCCGGCCCCACCACCCGGCGCGCACGGCCCCGCCACCCGGCACGCACGGCCCGCCACACGGCCTCCTGCTAGCGTCGTCCCGTGCGCACCCCCGTGCAGATGCAGGAGACCGATGAGCGACCACCAGATCCGGGATGCCGAGACCGCCGACCTCGAGGCGATCCTCGCGATCTACAACGATGCGGTGCTGCGCACGACCGCCATCTGGAACGATGACGCCGTCGACCTCGCCGACCGCACGGCATGGATGGCCGAGCGCACCGCACGGGGATATCCGGTGCTCGTCGCGGTCGACGACACGGGAGACGGCACCGGAGTGCTGGGCTACGCCACCTTCGGCGACTTCCGTCCGCACCACGGCTTCCGGCACACGGTCGAGCACTCGGTCTATGTCCGCGACGGCGAGCGCGGGCGCGGCATCGGCAGAGCGCTGATGGTCGAGCTGATCGACCGTGCGCGCAGGCTCGGCGTGCACGTGATGGTCGCGGCGGTCGAGAGCGGCAACACCGGCTCGGTCATCATGCACAAGCGCCTCGACTTCCTGCAGGTCGGGCGGATGCCGCAAGTCGGCGCCAAGTTCGATCGCTGGCTCGATCTCACCCTGCTGCAGCTCGTGCTCGACGACCGTCCCTTCCCGGACGAGCTCTCGTGAACGCCCTGCTCTGGCTGGCCGACGCCTTCAACTCGCAGTGGGTGCTGCCCGGCGGCCAGGTGCTGCTGATCCGCGAGGTGGTGGGCAACGTGTTCGGCCTCGCGAGCGCCCTCGGCGGCATGCAGCGCAAGATCTGGGCGTGGCCGGTGGGGATCGTGGGCAACCTGCTGCTGCTCACCGTGTTCCTCGGATCCATCCTGAATCCCGACCACGAGCTGCCCCACCTGCTCGGGCAGGCCGGTCGCCAGGTGATGTTCATCGTCGTCGCGGTCTACGGGTGGGTGCGCTGGCGCCAGGCCGCATCGGACGGCGGGCGCGTGACGCCCCGCTGGGCTCCGAACAGCGCCCGGATCGGCCTCGTGCTGGTCATGGTGATCGGCACGATCGCGCTCACTCCGCTCTTCCGCGCGCTCGGATCGTGGGAGCCAGTCTGGGCGGACGCCTGGACGTTCGTCGGATCCCTGCTCGCCACGTACGGCATGGCCAAAGGTTGGACGGAGTTCTGGCTCATCTGGATAGCCGTCGATGTGGTCGGCGTGCCGCTGCTGTTCAGTTCCGGCTTCTACGCGACCGGCTTCATGTACGTCTTCTACGGCGTCTTCACCGCGGTCGGCTTCGTCGTCTGGTGCCGCGCGCAGGCGAATGCGAAACCTCAGGTCGAGACGATCATGCCCGATCCCCGCCCGATCACCTCGACGGTGAAGACGATCGGCCCGGACCGGGACTGACCAGGCCCCGATTCGCATCGAGCGATCCGCCGGGGACTCCCCCGAATGTGTCGGCACGTGTCGCGCGGCTGGCCGGGCGGCCGATCGGCGGGTTTGCTAGACGCCATGACCCGTCAGATCCGCTTCAACGCCTTCGACATGAACTGCGTCGCCCACCAGTCGTCCGGCCTGTGGCGGCATCCCGATGACCGCTCCCGCCAGTACAACACCCTCTCGTACTGGACGGATCTGGCGAAGCTGCTCGAGAGCGCGACCTTCGACGGCATCTTCATCGCCGACGTCCTGGGCACCTACGACGTCTATGGCGGCACGAACGAGGCGGCGATCCGCAACGGCGCCCAGGTGCCCGTGAACGATCCGATCCTGCTCGTGAGCGCCATGGCCGCCGTCACCGAGCATCTCGGATTCGGCATCACCGCGGGCACCGCGTTCGAACACCCCTACCCGTTCGCGCGCCGCCTGAGCACGCTCGATCACCTCACGAACGGCCGGGTCGGCTGGAACGTCGTCACCGGGTACCTGCCCAGCGCGGCGCGCAACATGGGCCAGACCGACCAGCTCGCCCACGACGACCGCTACGACCACGCCGACGAGTACGTCGAGGTGCTCTACAAGCTGTGGGAGGGGTCGTGGGAAGACGACGCCGTGGTCGAGGACCGCGAACGCGGCATCTTCACCGACCCGGCGAAGGTGCATCCGATCGGCCACGAGGGAAAGCACTTCAGCGTTCCCGGCATCCACATCTCCGAGCCGTCGCCGCAGCGCACTCCGGTGATCTACCAGGCCGGTGCCAGTCCCCGCGGGGTGAAGTTCGCGTCGGAGAACGCCGAGGCGATCTTCGTCGCCGCGCCCTCGAAGGAGGTGCTCGCGGGCACCGTGAAGCGCATCCGCGACGCGCTCGAGGATGCCGGTCGCGACCGCTACGACGCCAAGATCTACACGCTGCTCACGGTGATCACCGGGGCGACGAGCGCGGATGCCGCGGCGAAGCACGCCGAGTACCTCTCGTACGCGAGCCCCGAGGGCGCGCTGACGTTCATGTCGGGCTGGATGGGCGTCGACCTGTCGCAGTACGCCGAGGACGAGCCGGTCGGGAACGTCGAGTCGAACGCCATCCGGTCGGTCCTGCAGCACCTGAAAGAGGAGGCCGACCTCGGTCGCGAATGGACCGTCGGCGACTTCGGCCGCCACAACGCGATCGGCGGCCTCGGCCCGACCGTCGTGGGCTCGGGCGTCGAGATCGCCGACGAACTGCAGTCGTGGGTCGAGGAGACCGACATCGACGGCTTCAACCTCGCCTATGCGGTCACTCCCGGCACCTGGCAGGACGTGATCGAGCACGTCATCCCGGTGCTGCGCGAGCGCGGCGTCTACCCGAACGAGTACACGCCGGGCACGCTGCGTCACAAGCTGCAGGGCAAGGGCGACCGGGTGCAGGACACGCATCGCGCCGCGCGATACCGGGTGGGGGCGAAGACTCCGGTCGCCTGATCAACTGGTCGTGCGAGAGGTCACTCGGCCTTCGAGCTGAAGAGTCCGCGCAGGACGAGGAACACCACGCCCGCGACGACGAGCACGATCGCGAGCTTGGCGATGAACCACAGGATCGAGAACAGCGCGCTGACGATCCACCAGGCGATCACCACGGCGAGGACGACTCCGATGACGGTCCACAGCGAGTTCTTGTTCATGCTTCCAGCCTAGGCGGCAGGACTGACGTCACAGATCCGGATGCTGCGTCGTCAGTACCGGTGAGGCGCATCGGGCGCCTCCCCAGTGAAGGAGACGACGTGTCGCACGTGAACATCGGCAAGATCTACGCAGCCCCGTACCAGGCGATGCTCGAGTTCGCCGCAAAGGCCGCAGAGGCGGGAGCGGATGCCGGGCTCTCGCCGCTGCTCGTGGAGCTGGTCAAGGTTCGCGCCTCGCAGCTCAACGGCTGCGCGTTCTGCCTCAGAATGCACTGCGCCGACGCCGTCGAGGCCGGGGAGACGGCCGACCGCCTCGCGGTGCTCGCGGGCTGGTGGGAATCGCAGTACTTCAGCCCCGAAGAGCAGGCGGCGCTGCAGATCGCCGAGAACGTCACGATCATCGGCGATCCGGGTCGCCTCGCCGACCGGGGAGTCGCGATCGACGGCGTGCTGACCGAGAAGCAGATCGCAGCCGTGACCTGGCTCGTCGTCGTGATCAACAGCTGGAACCGCATCGCGATCAGCAGCCACTACCCGGTGCACGCCTGACGCGACGAGAGGGGTGGGGCGGATGCTGCGGCATCCGCCCTTCCGCATCCGATGCGCCGCCGTCAAGTCCCTTCTCGGGCGATCGGCCGCGGGCGAGACTGCGAGCATGTCTGCACCGACCCTCGTTCCGTCCGCCCTCCATGGCTGCGCCGCCCGCGGCCCGTTGAGCGACGCCGTCATCCGCCGACTGACCGGAACCGACGTCGACGACCTCGGCGCGCGGGCAGAGGTCGCCCTCGCCGCGAGCGACGACATCCTGCGCGACGACGACGTGCAGCTCGCCCTCTTCGTGCTCTACGCCTCGTCGTACGGCTCGCTGCCCGAGCTCGACCCTGCTCTGGAGTGGGATCCGGCGCTGGTCGCCACCCGAGGGCTCGTCGAGCACGCGTTCGAGCGGGCGCTGCGAGCCACGGTTCCGGCTCCTGAGCTGCCCGAACCGACCGTCGACGCGGTCGGCCGCGCGCTGTTCGCCCTCGCCGAGGCGGACACCGGCCCGAGCCTGTCGCGCTACGTCGCGAAGAAGGCGACCGAGGAGCAGATGCGCGAGTTCTTCATGCAGCGCTCGATCTACACACTGCGGGAGGCGGACCCGCACTCCTGGGCGATCCCGCGTCTGCGCGGTCGGGCGAAGGCCGCGCTCGTCGAGATCCAGTCCGACGAGTACGGCGGAGGACGCCCCGACCGCGTGCATGCGACGATCTTCGCTCGCGCGATGCGGGGCGCCGGCCTCGACGACACCTACGGCGGGTACGTCGACGACGTTCCGGCGATCACGCTCGCATCGCTCAACATGATGTCGATGTTCGGCATCAACCGACGACTCGTCGGCGCGATCGTCGGACATCTCGCGGCGTTCGAGATCACTTCGTCGATCCCCAACCGCATGTACGGCGACGGTCTGCGCCGGCTCGGCTTCACCGCGGACGTGACCGAGTACTTCGACGAGCATGTCGAGGCGGATGCCGTGCACGAGCAGATCGCCGCACGTGACCTCGCGGGTGCTCTGGCCGAGGACCGCCCCGAGCTGCTCGAGGACATCATGTTCGGCGCCGCGGCCTGTCTCACCGTCGACGGCTGGGCGGCCGGGCACATGCTCGAGTCGTGGACACGCGGCGAGTCCTCGCTGCGGGAGCGGTCGTCGCGATGATCGGGCCGGAGGAGTCCGTGACGATCACCGCGTATCCCGACGGGCCGCTGCTGGTCAGAGGGGCGGCCGTGATCGAGAACTCCGACGGAGAGCCGATCCCTGTCAGCCGACGCACCGTCGCGCTCTGCCGGTGCGGCCTGTCGACGATCAAGCCGTTCTGCGACGGCACGCACAAGGCGTCGGGGTTCCGCACCGACGTGTGATCTCCATGCTGCCTGTCGGCGTCGGTGACGCCGGTCGGTGCCGGTCGACGAAGCCGTGGGAGGAGAACTGCCTGTCGGGAGGAGAATCCGCGGGATCGGGTCCTCCCGAGACAGAGTTTTCCTCCCAGAGGAGTGTTCGCGGGAGTGCTCGCGCCGGTCAGTGACCGACCGCCGGCAGGCAGCCGCCGTCCATGATGATGCCGCCGACCTCGACGGTGAGCACATCGGCCGACACCTCTCCGAAGATGCATCCGCCCTCGGGTGCGGCGACCCCGAACGCGACGGCGCGGTCGTCGCCGATGATCTGGATGTCGCTCAGCCCGGCATCCGAGATCGCGTCCTCCACGGCGTCGACCGACAGGTCGCCCGAGGCGCGCAGGGCCTCGAGGGCCGTGCGGATGTCGGTCGCCGGCCGCTCGGCCGCCGTTCGGCTCGCCTCCGTCAGATCCACGCGGTCGCGGTAGCGGTCGTTCTGCGCCATCGCATTCTCGGGGTCGTACGGCGCGCAGTCCGCGGGCAGCTCGACGCCTTCGACCTGGGGGCACGCCGCGGTGGGGGTGGGACTCGGGGATGCCGTCGGCGATGCCGTCGACAGTCCGGTGGTCGCTGTCGCGCACCCCGCGAGCAGCATGGTCGTCGCGATGACGAGAAGCAGACGCGTGCCTCTCGACCTGTCCCCCCGGATCCTGGTCATCCCCTCATGAAACCACAGGCGATCCACGCTGCCAACCTCCCTCCGTTCTCCTCCACGCCGCCGCCGACCACACCTCGACCGCCCCGCTTCAGCGCGGATTCAGCGTGCGCCCGCCACACTGGGATCATGCGGATCCTGGTGGTGGACGACGAGGCGCGTCTGGCCGACGCCGTGCGCCGAGGACTCGAGGCCGAGGGCTTCGCGGTCGACGTCGCCCACAACGGGGTCGACGGGCTCTGGCGGGCGCGCGAGACACGCTATGACGCGATCGTCCTCGACCTGATGATGCCCGGCATGAGCGGCTGGAAGGTGTGCGAGGCGCTGCGCGCCGAGGAGAACTGGACGCCCGTGCTCATGCTCACCGCGAAGGACGGCGAGTGGGATCAGGTCGAGGCGCTCGAGACCGGAGCCGACGACTACGTGACGAAGCCGTTCTCGTTCGCGATCCTCGTCGCCCGCATCCGCGCCCTGGTGCGCCGCGGCGCGGTCGCGCGCCCCGCGGTCCTCGAAGCCGGCGACCTGAGACTCGATCCCTCGTCTCACCACGTCTGGCGCGGCGAGACTCCCCTCACCCTGACCGCCCGCGAGTTCGCAGTGCTGGAGTACCTGATGCGCCATCGCGGTCAGGTGCTCTCGAAGCGAGCGCTGATCGAGGGCGTCTGGGACGACGACTTCGACGGCGACCCGAACATCGTCGAGGTCTATGTCGGGCATCTGCGCCGCAAGCTCGACAAGCCGTTCGGCCGCGAGGCGATCGAGACGATCCGCGGGGCCGGATACCGACTGGCGGCCGACGGTGGCTAGCCGCGCGTGGCGATCGGTGCGGGCGCGGACCACTCTCGGCGCCACCCTCGTCGTCGCGGTCGCCCTGCTGATCGGTGCGTTCTCGTTCTACGGCATCCTGAGCTCCAGCATCCATGCGAGTGCCGAACGTGCGGCCGAACAGCGCCTCGATGAGCTGACGGAGCGACTGGACGGGCCCGGCGGCCGCGGGATCGACACCCTCGAAGACGAGATCGTGCAGATCATCGCGCCGGACGGGTCGGTGCGCGCGGCGAGCGAATACGCCCTCGACGACCTGGGGTCCACCGCCCTGCCGATCGTCGACGGGGCGAGCACGCGCACGATCGACCGCACGCCGATGCTGATCGTCTCGGATGATCTGCACGGCGACGAGACCCTCGTGCTCGCCGTGCCGATCGAGGATTCCGTCGAGACCCTGTCGACCGTGGCTGTTCTGCTGGCCGTGGCCGTGCCGTTGCTGCTCGTGCTCGTCGCCGTCACGACCTGGCTGGTCGTCGGCCGTGCGCTGAGACCCGTGACGAGGATCCGACGGGAGGTCGACGGCATCACCGCAGAGCACCTGCACCGACGGGTCGAGGTGCCCCCGTCGTCCGACGAGATCGCTGCGCTCGCGACGACCATGAACCGCATGCTCGATCGGCTCGACGCCTCGGCCACCGCTCAGCGCCGCTTCGTGTCGGATGCCTCCCACGAACTGCGGTCACCCCTGGCCACGATCCGCCAGCACGCCGAGCTCGCCCAGGCGCACCCCGCCACCACCAGCATCGACGAGCTGGCCGAGGTCGTCTCCGACGAAGGGCTGCGCCTGCAGGGGATCGTCGAGTCGCTACTGCTGCTCGCCCGCCTCGATGAGGGAGCGGGCACTCACGACGAGGCGGTCGATCTCGACGATGTGGCGCTCGGAGAGGTGCGCCGACTGCGCTCGCGCGGGGTCGACGTCGACGGGACAGGCATCGCCGCCGCGCGCGTCGTCGGCGACCCACGGCTGCTCGGCCAGCTGCTGCGCAACCTCGCGGACAACGCGGCGAGGCACAGCGCCGGACGCGTCGCGATCAGCGTGATCCCGCAGGGCTCGTGGGTGTTCGTGACGATCGAGGATGACGGCGCCGGCGTGCCCGAACCCGAGCGGGAGCGCATCTTCGAGCGCTTCGTGCGGCTCGATGAGGCGCGCAGCCGCGATGCGGGCGGGAGCGGACTCGGGTTGGCGATCGTCCGGGGCATCGCGGCGGCCGGCGGCGGCACCGTCTCCGTCGACGCGTCACGCTGGGACGGGGCGCGATTCGTCGTCGCCCTCCCTCTCTCCGACTGAACGCCCGTGGGAGCATGGAGCACATGCAGACCCCGATGATCGACTACCTCCAGCTGCTGCTCGACTCCTGCGGGGAGGATGCCGGCGAGGTCGCCTCGTACATCCCGGAGCTCGCGGATGCCGACCCGGATCGCCTGGCCATCGCGGTCGCCACGCTCGACGGCGAGGTCTACGTCGCGGGGGATGCCGACGTCGAGTTCACGATCCAGTCGATCTCGAAGCCGTTCACCTACGCTCTCGCGATCGCGGATCGTGGTCTCGATGCCGTGCTCGAACGGATCGACGTCGAGCCGTCCGGCGACGCGTTCAACGAGATCTCGCTGGAGCCCGGGAGCGGTCGCCCTCGCAATCCGATGATCAATGCGGGAGCGATCGCCGCCCACGCCCTGGTCGACGGCACGGACGCCGATGGTCGCGCCGAGCGCATCCTCGACCTGTACAGCCGCCTCGCGGGCCGCGAGCTCTCGATCGCGGAGGACGTGTTCGAGTCCGAGCTGTCGACCGCAGACCGCAACATGGCGCTCGCGTACATGCTTCGCACCGTGGGCGTGCTCGACGCCGACCCGGCCGACATCGTGCGCGGGTACACGCGCCAGTGCTCGGTGTCGGTCTCGGTGCGCGATCTCGCCCGCATGGGTTCGGTGCTCGCCGCCGGCGGGCTGTCGCCGGAGGGCGAGCAGCTGATCGACCCCGTCGTGAACCGGCAGGTGCTGAGCGTCATGACCACCTGCGGCATGTACGACTCGGCCGGCGACTGGCTCACCTCGGTCGGCATCCCCGCCAAGAGCGGCGTCGCCGGGGGTCTGATGGGCGTGCTGCCCGGTCAGGTCGGCATCGCGGTGTTCTCGCCCCGGCTCGACGAGCACGGCAACAGCACGCGTGGGGTGCGGATGTTCGAGCGCATGAACCACGATCTGGGCCTGCATCTGATGACCTCGACCGAGCGGGCGCGGTCGGTGTCGCGTCGCGTGGAGCACGACGGGATCGCGGTGCACGAGATCGCGGGCGACCTGCACTTCATGGAGGCCGAGCGGGTGCTGCGGGGCTTCGCCGAGGAGCAGGCCGGCGACGACCCGGTGGTCATCGACCTCGACCGCGTGCAGCGCGCCAACGACATCGCGAAGCGGATGCTGCTCGAGGGCGTCCGTCGGCTGCACCTCGACGGTCACGACGTGAGGATCGTCGACCCGTGGGGTGTGCTCGGCAGCGCCGAGACCGGGTCGGGTGAGCTGGTGCACGGCGAGCAGGCGCACGGCGGGTTCGTGCCGGCATCCTTCGACGACGTGGCGAGTGCCGTGCGGGGCTGACCCGTTCCCGGGATCTCTCCCCCCTTTCTCTCCCCCGTTCTCTTCCCCCTGGTTCTCTCCCCCGGGCCATCTGCAGGACCGAAGCACGGATGCAGGACCAGACCCGTCGTTCCCTCCTGCATCCGTGCCGTGATCCTGCACACGGCACCGGCACTGCACACGGCACCTCCCCCGGTCACCACGCCGGCACCAGCCCCGACCACGAGCGCCCGTTCCTGAAGAGGCCTTCAGGGGGCTTCAGTGTGGCTTCAGCACCTGCGCGGGACGATCGACTCATGAACGACAAGAACCCGACACCCGACCAGACGCCCGAGAACCTCCCCGCGAACACGCCCCCGGCTCCCCCGGCTCCCCCCGCACCCCCGGCCGCGGATGCCGAGACCGTACCGGTCGCGCCTCTCACCGCCGATCCCGCCGCCGAGACCCCCGCATCCGCTCCGGCGAAGCCCCGCCGCACGCGTGCGCTGCTCATCGGCGGCGGGATCGCCGCGGCCGTCGTGCTCGTGGGTGGCGGAGTGGCCCTGGGCGCAGCCGTCGGCGACGAGTTCGGCGACGACGACCGCCCCTCGATATCCGATGGCCCCCGCGGCGCCGACGACCGCGGCGACGACCGCGGAGCCGACGACCGCGGCGGACGCCCCGGAGACGACCGCGACGACGCCGAAGACGGTCCCGCCGACGCGGCA
Organism: Microbacterium foliorum; assembly: GCF_003367705.1. NCBI lineage: Bacteria > Bacillati > Actinomycetota > Actinomycetes > Micrococcales > Microbacteriaceae > Microbacterium > Microbacterium foliorum. The sequence continues at coordinate 3,492,105 of NZ_CP031425.1, forward strand.
CCCGGCTCGGGCGGACCCGCGGGTGAGATCGGCACCGATTCGGCCGACGAGATCGTCGCGATCGCGGATGCCGCACGCGGCGCCGCCGACGGCGAGGTCACCTCGATCGACGCGAAGCGCGACGGCGCCTGGGAGGTGCAGCTGACCGCGGCGGACGGCAGCGAGAGCGAGGTCCGCGTGACCGCCGATCTCGCGACGACCGTCGTCTCCTCCGAGCAGGACGACGACGATTCCGCGCCGACCCGCACACTCGATGAGGCGACGATCCGCGCCCTCGTCGACGCGGCACTGGCCGAGGCCGACGGCCTGATCACCGATCTCGACGCCGACAACGACGACGTGAGTCCATATGACGTGTCGGTGCTCACGGGCGATCGACAGTCGGTCGACATCGACTTCAGCGCCGACTTCGCCGTCGTCGGCACCGACATCGACGACTGATCCGCCGGGGTCGTTCCCGAGCCGCCGTCCGATCCGGACGGCGGCTCGCACCGTGTCGGGCGATTAGCATTCAGACATGACGAATTCCGGCCGAATCGACGATGTCTCCATCGGCGGCGACATGATCCGCCTCGGGCAGTTCCTCAAGTTCTCGGGGCTCCTCGACTCCGGCGGCGACGCCAAAGAGGTCATCATCGACGGCTACGTGCGGGTGAACGACGAGGTCGATCGCCGCCGCGGACGCCAGCTGCACGACGGCGACCTCGTCACCTTCGAGGGCCGCACGGTGCGCGTCCGCCCCTGACCCCGCCGCGGTGCTCGTATAGCGAGCGGATGCAGGACGCGCAAGGCGGTAGGCGGTATTTCCCCCTCGGGCGCACCATGGACGCATGCCCCCCTCCGCTCGTCCCCTCGCGTCGTACGCGCCGATCGGCGACGGCAGAACGGTCGCGCTGATCGGTCTCGACGGGCGCATCGACTGGCTGCCGCTTCCGGGGCTGACCGATCTTCCCGTGTTCGCGCGCCTGCTCGATGAGCAGACCGGCGGATGCGTGGAGCTGCAGCCCACCGGGAAGTTCCGCACCGAGCGGCGCTACGTGCCGGAGACGAACGTGCTCGAGACGACGTTTCTCACCGACGCCGGCACGGTGCGCGTCACCGACGCCCTCGTCTCGGGCGTCGCCGGACGACTGCCCTGGGCCGAGCTCGCCCGGCGCATCGACGGCGTCGAGGGCGAGGTCGCGATGCACTGGCGCGTGCAGCCCGGATCCTCCCTGCAGACCGCCGCGCCGTGGGTGGAACGGACCGAGCATGCCGACATCATCCGCAGCGGCGCGACCGCCCTGGTCGTGGTCGGCTTCGCGCACGGCCCGATCGCCGCGGCCTCGGAATCGTCCGTCGGCCCCGAGCAGGAGGGGTCGTTCACGACCTCGCAGGGATCCCGGCACCTGATCGCACTGGCGGCGACGCACGGGGAGCCGCTGCACATCCCCGACGCGCACAACGTCGATCTCGGCATCGACCGCACGGTGCAGCACTGGCAGCACTGGTCGTCGGTGTTCTCGTACGACGGGCCGTGGCGCTCGCATGTGCAGCGCAACGCTCTCGCGCTCAAGCTCCTGATCCACAGTCCCTCCGGCGCCATCGCCGCAGCCGCGACGACGTCTCTTCCCGAGAACCCCCGCGGCGGCAAGAACTGGGACTACCGCTTCGCGTGGGTGCGCGACCTCGCGTACACCGCGCACGCCCTGGTGCGCTTCGGGCTGCGAGAGGAGACGCACGCCGCATTGTCGTGGCTGCTGCGCACGATCCGTGAGCACGGATCCGACCTGCATGTCATGTACGCACTCGACGGCTCTCGGGTTCCCGAGCCGCACGAGTACGACGTCTCGGGATGGCGCGGCATCGGTCCCGTCGTCACGGGCAACCCCGCCGGATCCCAGCTGCAACTCGGGGTCTACGGCGACCTGGTGGCCATCTGCCGAACGTATGTCGATGCCGGAAACGTCCTCGACGTCGAGACCTCACGGCTGCTCGCGAGCATCGCCGATCGCACCTGCGATGTCTGGCGCAACCCGGATTCGGGCATGTGGGAGCTCCCCGAGGAGCGCCACTACACGTCGTCGAAGATGGGGTGCTGGAAAGCTCTGGAAGATGCGATCGCCCTCGCCGAGTCCGGGGCGATCCCGGGCAGCGCCGAGCGCTGGCGGGCGGAGCGCGACCGCATCCGCGCCTGGATCGATGCGCACTGCTGGTCGGAGAGCCGCGGCGCGTACGTCTTCTTCGCGGGCTCCGATCAGCTCGACGCCTCGGTGCTGCTGCACGCGCCCAGCGGATTCGACCGCGGCGAGCGCATGGCGTCGACGATCGACGCCCTCAGCGCCGAGCTGGGCGCCGGAGCGCTGATGTACCGCTACAGCGGCGTCGCCGACGAGGAGAAGACCTTCGTCGCCTGCGCGTTCTGGCGGGTCGAGGCGCTCGCCTGCGTCGGGCGACACGACGAGGCCCTCGCGCTCATGGAGACGCTGATCGAGCACGCCAACGACGTCGGCATCTACGCCGAGATGATCGATGCCGACGACGGGGCCGCGTGGGGCAACACCCCGCAGGCGCTCAGTCACCTGGCCTTCCTGACCGCGGCGATGACGATCCGCGAGGTCGTGCCCGCCGACGAGCTCGGCGATCGCTGAGCCGGATGGTGATCCGGCTCCGATGACCGCGCCCCAGACCCCAGACCGAACGAAAACAAGGAGAGGACACACCATGTCTCGTGACCAGTACACCTTCGTCAACCCCGCAGAGCTCTACTCCGACATCGAGCCCGAGAAGCAGCACATGCCCGAGCCCGGGCTCGACGCCGACCTCGCCCCGAAGGCCGACCTCGGCGAGGACAGCTACCGTGGCAGCGGCCGCCTGACCGGCCGCAAGGCTCTCATCACCGGCGGCGACTCCGGCATCGGTGCGGCCACCGCCATCGCCTTCGCGCGAGAGGGTGCCGACGTCGCACTCTCGTACCTGCCGGAAGAGGAGGAGGATGCGGCACGCATCGCCGGCATCCTCCGCGAGGCCGGCGCCACCGTGGCCACGTTCCCCGGCGACCTCCGCGACCCGGAGTACTGCCGCACTCTCGTGGCGGAGACGGTGGGGGCTCTCGGCGGCCTCGACATCCTGGTGAACAACGGCGGGAAGCAGGTCTATCAGGAGTCGCTCGTCGACATCACCGACGAGCAGTTCGACGACACCTTCAAGACGAACGTCTACGCGATGTTCTGGATCACCAAGGCGGCGCTCCCGCACCTGCCGGCCGGTGCGTCGATCATCAACACCACCTCGATCCAGGCGTACTCGCCGTCGGGCATCCTCGTCGACTACGCCTCGACCAAGGCGACGATCAACGCCTTCACGAAGGGCCTCGCCGACCAGCTCGCGCCGAAGGGGATCCGCGTGAACGCGGTCGCTCCCGGTCCGATCTGGACGCCATTGCAGCCGAGCGACGGTCAGCCGCAGGAGAAGATCGAGCAGTTCGGCGAGGAGACCCCGCTCGGACGCATGGGGCAGCCCGCGGAGCTGGCTCCCGCCTACGTGTTCCTGGCGTCGGCCGAATCCAGCTACGTGATCGGCGAGACCCTGAACGTGAACGGCGGCATGCCCACCCCGTGACGCTCGGCTGAGGTGATCCGGAGCGCCCGCCGTGCGCGATAGCCCTTGCGCGGCGGGCGCTCCGGTGTCACTCTTGCGATACAGCTCTGTCGCGCCTGTCGCGGCAGCTGGGGTGCCGTCCAGATGGCGGCATCGGATGGGGCGCCCTTTCTGCCGCCTCCCCCGTGGTGGGGGCGTCCCGTCCTCCCCTCAGCCTCGCGGCAGCCGCAGCGTCACGAGCTGGAACGGTCGGAGCGACAGACGGATGCCGTCGGCATCCTGACCCGCCAGCGCGGCCGGCTCGATCTCACGCTCGAGCAGGTCGACCTCGCCGGCGTCACCGCTCGGGAATCCCACGGCGACCGTGGCATCGGCGCGACGCCCGAGAGCCTCGTACAGTCGCACGATGACGTCGCCGCTGCCGTCCTGGGCGAGTTTGACCGCCTCGACGACCACGCCCGGGTGATCGATCGCGACGAGGGGGTGCACGTCGTCGGCGCCGACGAGGCGGCGCTCCGCGAGGTTCGTGCGGTACCCCTCGGCGACCGCATCGACGAGCTCGCCGCCGACGACGATGCCGACCTCCAGATGGTGCCGGCCCTGATCCTGCTGCGGGTCGGGGAACAGCGCCGCCCTCACGAGCGAGAGCCGCACGGTCGAGTACGTGCCGCCGCTCTCACGCGGATGCCGGGTGATGTCGTGGCCGTAGGTGGAGTCGTTGGTGACCGCGACGCCGAAGTCGCTCTCGCCCACTCTGACCCATCGATGCGCCACGGTCTCGAAGCGCGCAGCGTCCCACGAGGTGTTGGTGTGGGTCGGACGCACGATGTGCCCGAACTGGATCTCCGAGGCGGCATGATCGGTGTGCACATCGACGGGGACACTGAGCTTGAGCAGCTTCTGCTGCTCGCGCCAGTCGACGTCGACAGCCAGCTTCAGCGTGCGCGATCCCTCATCGAGACGGATGCTGTGCACCAGCGTCGATGCACCGAATGAGCGCGAGATCACCACGGCGCCGTCGACGATCTCGATGCCGTCCACGTCGAGGAGATCGGTGACGTTGCGGCGGTAGTGCTCGTCGATGTCCCACGCGTCCCACTGCGTCGGGGTGTCCCGGTGCAGCTGGAAGACGCCGGCGCTCTGACCAGCCGGCACGACCTCGCGCCCGCTCGTCAGGTCGATGATCGAGGTCAGCACACCGCGGGAGTCGACCGTCGCTCGCACGAGCCCGTTGTCGAGCACGAACCCGCCGTCCGCCGCGATCGGTACGACCGGCACGACCGCATCCGCCTCGCCGATCGCCAGCGCTCCGACCGAGGCGTACCCGTGCGGCGCCGCGTTGGCGACGAGGCTGCGCGTGCCCTCGCCGACCAGTGCGCGCAGGGCCTCGGCGATGATCTGCTCGAGCTCGACGGCGATCGCCGCATAGTTGCGCTCGGCATCCTGATGCACCCAGGCTATCGACGTGCCGGGCAGGATGTCGTGGAACTGCTGGAGGAGCACGAGCTGCCACAGGCGGGTGAGCTGCTCGGCCGGGTAGGGGCGACCGGTGCGGACCGACGCCGTCGCCGCCCAGAGCTCGGCCTCGCGGAGCAGGTGCTCGCTGCGACGGTTGCCCTGCTTGGTGCGCAGCTGACTCGTGTACGTGCCGCGGTGGAACTCGAGATACAGCTCGCCGCTCCACACCTCGGGCGACGGGTATTCGGACTCGGCCTGCTCGAAGAACGCCCGCGGCGTGGAATGCCGGGCGACCGGGGACCCTTCCAGCGACCCCGCGCGCTCGACCTGCGCGGCCATCTCCCGGGTGGGTCCGCCTCCGCCGTCGCCGTACCCGTACGGCAGCAGTGACACTCGGGCTCTGCCCTTGTCCTGGAAGTTCCGCTGCGCGTGCGCGAGATCGGCCTGCGAGGCATCCGAGTTGTACTTGTCCACCGGGGGGAAGTGCGTGAACACGCGTGTGCCGTCGAGGCCCTCCCAGAGGAAGGTGTGATGCGGCATCCGATTCGTCTCATTCCACGAGATCTTCTGCGTCAGGAACCACTTCGATCCCGAGGCCTTGATGATCTGCGGAAGGGCGCCGCTGTAGCCGAAGGAGTCGGGCAGCCAGACCTCAGGGGTGTCGATCCCGAACTCCCGGAGGAAGAATCCCTTGCCCTCGACGAGCTGGCGGGCGAGGGCCTCGGAGCCGACCATGTTCGTGTCCGACTCGACCCACATGCCGCCGACCGGAACGAAGCGGCCCTCGCGCACGCGCTCGACCAGACGCTCCCAGATCTCGGGGTAGCGCTCCTTGATCCAGGCGAACTGCTGCGCCGACGAACTGGCGAAGACGACGTCGGGGTTCTCGTCCATCAGCGCGAGCACGTTCGAGAAGGTCCGCGACACCTTGCGTGCCGTCTCGCGCACGGGCCACAGCCATGCCGAGTCGATGTGCGCGTGCCCGACGGCGTGCAGCACATGCGCGCTGGCATGGGCGGGACTCGCCAGCACCCCGCGCAGAGCCTCCCGGCCCTCCGCCGCCGTGCCGGCGACATCGTGCGGGTCGACGAGGTCGATCATGCGATCCAGCGCCTGCACGATCTCGGCCCGTCGCGGCGACGAGGCATCGAGCTCGCCGAGGAGCCCCCGCAGGATCACGGTGTCGTCGAGCAGCGACTCGACGGTCAGGTCGCGCAGGGCCACGTCCACGACCCGGAGCACGTAGATCGGATCGACGCCGGCGGTGTCGGGATCGCCGAGAGCGGTCGGGTCGAACGTGAAGATGCTGCCCACGTCGGGGTTGGATGCCGCCTCGAGCAGCACGTCGATGCGGCCGTCGGGCTGCACCGCGGCGGCGACCGCGTTGTTGAACGGCGAGATGCCTTTGATCGGACTGCCGTCGAGACCCCACACGAGGGCCTCGGCCTGGAAGCCGCTCTGTCCGGCCGTGAAGCCGAGGTCCACGAGCAGTTCGGCCCTGGTGCCCTCGGGGAGATCGCCGGATGCCGTGCGCCACTCGGCCGGCACCTGCCCGCTCACCCGGAACCATGTCGTGCCCCAGGGGCGTCCCCACGCCGCTCCGACCGCGGTGGGCGCGTACTCGGCCTGCACGGCCTCGGAGAAGGGCACCGGCTCGCCCGGGGCCTCCCAGGCGCGAACCTCGAGCGGGTGGCTCAGCCGGTGACGGGCCGGGCGCAGACGCTCGCGGATGAATCGGTCGATGCGCATCTCGATGAGCGCGGTGCGGTCGTGCATGAGTGGTGCTTTCTGGATCGGGGGGTGCGAGGAGGCGGGGATCAGCCCTTGACGCCGCCGGCCAGCGCGAAGCTGCTGCCGGAGAGACGCTGCACGAGCAGGTACAGGACGAGGATCGGCACGGAGTACAACGTGGCGAATGCGGCGAGCTGCCCGTAGGCGACCGCGCCGTGATTGCCGAAGAAGGTGAAGATCGCGACGGCCGCCGGCATCTTCTCCGAGCTGAACAGCAGGACGAACGGGACGAAGAAGTTCCCCCATGCCTGCGTGAACACGAAGATGAAGACGACGCTGATGCCGGGACGCATGAGCGGCAGGACGATGGTCCACAGCGCCCGCATGGCGGAGGCGCCGTCGACCCATGCGGCCTCTTCGAGGGAGACCGGCACCGAGTCCATGAAGTTCTTCAGCATCCAGATCGCCATGGGCAGCGAGGTGGCGGCCATGAACAGGATCACGCTGACCTGCGAATCGAGCATCTTCAGCTGCACGAAGAGCGCGTAGACCGGCACCATCATCGCCGTGATCGGCAGGCAGGAGCCGAACAGCACCGAGTACATGAAGCCGCGCTGGAAACGGGAGTTGTGCCGCGACAGCGGATATGCGGCGAGCACGCCGACGACGACGGTGATGAGGGCCGTGCCGAACGAGATCAGCGCCGAGTTCCACAGCGGCAGCAGCGTCATCGACCAGTCGAACACCGCGACGAAGTTGTCGAGCGTGAGGCTCTCCGGCACCGAGATCGACACCGTGGCCGACGGAGACACCGCCGAGAACGCGATCCACGCGATGGGCACGAGGAACACGACCCCGATCACGATCAGGACGGCGTTGGCGAGCCCCGTGGAGCGGCGCTTCGCGGGCGACGCGACCGAGATGCGCGGGCCGCGCCGGACGGTGGGGCGGACGAGTGCTTCGGTGGCAGTCATCAGTCGACCTCCGGCTTGAGGATGCGGATGTAGAAGATCGCGAAGATCGCACCGAGCACGAGCGTCACCGCGGCGATCGCCGTGCCGTAGCCGATCTGGGAGTACTGGAAGGCCTCCTGATAGGCGAGGACGGGGAGGGTGGAACTCGAGACGCCCGGCCCTCCCTTGGTCATCACCCAGATGAGCCCGAACGTGCCGAGCGTCTGCAGGGTGGTGAGCATGAGGTTCGTCGAGATCGAGCGGCGGATCATCGGGATGGTGATGAGGAAGAAGCGCTGGGCGGCGTTCGCGCCGTCGATCTGCGCGGCCTCCATCACCTCCGGCGGCACCTCGTTGAGGGCGGCTCCGTAGACGAGCATCGAGAAGGCCGTGCCCCGCCAGACGTTGGCGAGGATGACGGCGAACATCGGGTACTCGATGAGCCAGCTCACCGCGGGGATGCCGATGCCCTCCAGCAGCGCGTTGAGCGTGCCGTCCTTCGAGAAGTAGGCGTACAGGGCGAAAGCGGCGACGATCTCGGGCATCACCCAGGCCACGACGACGAGCGCGCCGACGACGCTGTTGACCGACTTCGAGCCGATGCGCATGAGCGCGGCGACACCGAGTCCCAGCACGTTCTGACCGATGATCGCGGAGAACAGCACGAAGACGACCGTGAGAACCAGCGCCGTCCAGAAGTTCGGGTCGGTGAACAGCGAGATGTAGTTGTCGAATCCGACGAACTCGGGCTTCGCCGCCCGGTAGCCGGTGAGGGCGCGGTTGGTCAGCGATCCCCAGATGGCGTAGAGGATCGGCCCGAGCAGGAACACGACCAGCAGCACCACGGCGGGCAGCAGCGGGACGGAGCGCAGCAGGTCGCGGAGCGGGGCGCGCCGCCCGGCCCCGGGGTGCACCGGGGCCGGGCTGCGCGTTGCGGTTGCAGAGGTCACTGCGGGAGTCCTACTCGACCTTGTCCGGGCCGACGATCTGGGTGAGCGCGTCGTCGTAGGTCTTCGCGGCATCCTCCGGGGTCGCTTCTCCGGTGATCACCGATTCGGTGGCCTGCTGGAGAGCGCTGGTGATCTGCGAGTAGTCCGGCGTGGTCGGACGGAAGTGCGTGTACTGCACGAGGTCGGAGAAGAACGCGAAGGTCGGGTTGTACGCGAGGTACGCGTCGTCGGTCGCGACGTCCTCACGGACGGCGATCTGACTGTTCTCGGTGTCGTACTTGAGCGAGTTCTCCTGGTTCAGCGCCATCGCGATGAAGTCGAACGACGTCTGCGGGTGCTTGGTCTGGGATCCGACCGCGAGGGTCCAGCCCCCGGACATCGAGGTGAAGCCGGGCTTGCCGCCGTCCTGCGTCGGCATCTTCGCGAGACCGATCGTGTCGGCCCAGCCGTCCCAGGCACCGTCGCCGCTGATCCAGCCGCCGGGGAGCCACGATCCGTCGATGGCCATGGCGAGCTTGCCCTCGGGGAGCAGCTCGGTGGAGACACGGCTGCCGATGGTCGAGTCGAGGGCGAGATCGAGCGGGGTCGCGAGATCGTTCTTGTAGAGAGTGTCGTAGAAGCCGAAGGCGTCGGTGAGACCCTGGGAGCCCACCGCCCACTTGTCGGAGTCGGCGTCGTAGAGAGTGGACTCGGTGCCGTAGAGGAGCATCTCGAGGCCCTGCATCGACGTCTGCTCACCCGCACTCTTGCTGCCGTAGATGTTCAGCGGGATCAGGTCGGCGTCGTAGGCCTTGACGGCTTCAGCGGCGTCGAGGATGTCCTGCCACGACTCCGGCTGCCAGTCGGTGGGGAGTCCCGCGGCCGCGAAGATCTCCTTGTTGTAGTAGATCGCGCGGGTGTCGGTGCCCATCGAGACGCCGTAGGTGCTGCCGTCTCCCCCGAGTCCTGCCTCCTTGGCCGCGTCGTAGAACTGGTCCCAGTCGTCCCAGTCATCGAGGTAGTCGTCGATCGGCAGCAGGTAGCCGGCCGCGGCGTCGGAGCGCAGCTGGAAGGTGTCTTCATAGATCACGTCGGGTGCGGTGTCGGGCGAGCCGTTCATCAGGGCCAGCTTCGTGAAGTACTCGTCTTCGGATTCGATCGGCTGGAGCTTGACCGTCACACCGGGATTCGCGGCCTCGAACTCCGGCTTGACCTTCTGGAAGAGATCGTCGAGCTGGTGGAACGCGGACGTCATCTGATACGCGACGGTGATGGTGCGGTCGCCGCTGTCGGACGTCTCTGCGTCGCCGGACGCACCGCATCCCGAGAGGACGACCGCGCCGACCGCGATCGCGCCGATGGCGGCGAGGGGCTTCGTTCGCATCTGATTTGCTCCTTTGCATGCGGACCTCGCTGTTGAGGCCCTCAGACGGATAATCCTATCAAATGGGATAAATAGGTCGAGAGGGCGGAGTAACAGTTCCGTCACGGAACGCTATGGAGTTCCGTCCGCGGTCAGCGACTGATCATGAGTCGCGACGCCCGCGCCGTGAGCGCATCGTCGAGCACGAGGCACGCGGCCCCCACCGCGGCGGAGTCCGCTCCGATCTGCGAGGGGCGCAGATGCACGGGCTCTGTGGACGTGCTGACGGCGGTGGTGTGCACCCAGTGATCGAGCACCGGCAGAAGCCGCTCGCCGAGCCTCGACCATGCGGGCCCGCCGAGGACGACGATGCCGAGATCGAGGAGGTTGTTCACTTCGACGATCGCCGTCGCGAGGTGCCGCCCCGCGCTGTCGAGGGCCGCGAGCACTCCCTCGTCTCCGGCGGCGGCCAACGACGACAGCCGCTCGAGCTGCATCCGCGCATCGCCCGTGCCGCTCGGCGGTGCCGCGTGCCCGGCCTGCGCCAGGAGCATCCGCGGCTCCATGATCACTCCGATGCAGCCACGGGATCCGCAGGTGCAGATCGGCCCCTCGGTGTCGACGACGATGTGCGCGATGTTGCCGGCGTTGCCCGTCCTGCCGTGCACCGGCGCCCCCGAGACCGAGAGCCCGAGGCCGAGTCCGGCGCCGTAGTAGAGGAACATCGCGTCGGCGAGCTCCTGCCCCGCGTCGAACCACTGCTCGCCGACGACGGTCGCCACGACATCCTTCTCGAGCAGTGTCGGCAGCCCGCTGACCCGCTCCAGCTCCGTGCGCACGGGCACGTTGTGCCACGCAGGCAGGAGCGGCGGGTTCAGCAGTCGACCCGCGTCGCGGTCGAAGGGCCCCGGAGCGGCCACGCCGATCCCGAGCACGCGCTCGGCAGGAAGCCGCGCCTCGCCGATGAGCGACCGGACGCTGTCTCCGAGACGTCCCACGAGTTCATCCGGCGACGCGTCAGCGCCTCCGGGGGTCTGCTCGGTCCTGGCCACGACAGCGCCGGCGGCATCGACGACCACGATGGTGTCGACGGCCGGGTCGAGGTGCACACCCACCGCGTAGCGGGAGTCCGATCGCAGCGCGAGGAGCGTGCGCGGCTTTCCGGGACCCGAGATGACCTTTCCGGTCTCCTCGATCAGCCCTTCGTTGGCCAGCCGGCGAGTGACATTGCTGAGCGTCTGCGTCGACAGCCCGGTGCGTTCGGCGAGCTCGCTGCGGCTGAGCCCCTCTTCGGAACGGCGGATGAGGTCGAAGACGAGCGCCTGGTTGTAGACGCCCACAGCAGGGAGGTTCGATCCGCGCTGCATATTCCGCTCCTCACCCGTGCGCACCCGTCAGCGCGTGAATCTCATGATCGCCGCGCAGCACCGCACCGGTCAAACCCGGGCCCGCATGTCCGAGCCTAGGGCGGGGAGCGGCGACGAGCTCTGTTGCGGAAGGTACTACCCGAAGAGCCAGTCCACCTCGGTCTTCTCGGACCGCCAGTCTCGATACTCGAAGAGCAGGTTGACGTACGTGGTGAGAATCGCCACGAGACCGGAGATCGCGGGCCATCTCCGACATCGGGCTCCGCTGCACGGGGTCAGCTGGATCAGGTCAGCTGGATCAGGTCAGCTGCGCGAGGTCGACGATCAGTTGAAGTCGCCGCCCGGCGCCATGTCGTGGAAGCGCGAGTAGTGGCCCTGGAATGCGACGGTGATCGTCGCCGTCGGACCGTTACGGTGCTTGGCCACGATCAGGTCGGCCTCGCCCGGGCGGACGTCCTTGTCGTACACCGAGTCGCGGTGCAGCAGGATGACCATGTCGGCGTCCTGCTCGATCGAGCCGGACTCACGCAGGTCGCTGATCGCAGGCTTCTTGTCGGTGCGCTGCTCGGGCCCACGGTTCAGCTGCGAGAGGGCGATGACCGGGACCTGCAGTTCCTTGGCGATCAGCTTGAGGCTTCGCGAGAACTCCGAGACCTCCTGCTGACGCGACTCGACGCGCTTACCCGACGTCATCAGCTGCAGGTAGTCGATGATGACCATCCGCAGTCCTTCACGCTGCTTGAGGCGACGGCACTTCGCACGGATCTCGACGAGGGTCATGTTGGGGCTGTCGTCGATGTAGAGCGGCGCGTCGTTGATGCGACCTCGCGTCGCGGCGACCGTCGTCCAGTCGCGCGGGTCGAGGTTTCCCTTGCGCATGTTCTGCAGCGGGATCTGCCCCTCGGCGCTGAGCAGACGCATCGCGATCTCGCTCTTGCCCATCTCGAGCGAGAAGAAGACGGAGGGGATGTTGTGCCCGATCGAGGCCGAGCGCGCGAAGTCGAGCGCGAGCGTCGACTTACCCATCGCGGGACGCGCGGCGACGACGATCATCTGACCGCCGTGCAGGCCGTTGGTGAGCTCGTCGAGCTCCTTGAAGCCGGTCGGCACGCCGGTCATCGATCCGTCGCGCCCGCTGGCCGCCTCGATCTCCTCGAGCGCCGCGTCGACGGCGATCTGCAGGGGGACGTAGTCCTCGGCCGTCTCGGACCCGGTGATCGAGTAGATCTCCGCCTGGGCGTTGTTGACGATGTCGGTGGCGTCGCCCTGCCCGTCGTACCCGAGCTGCACGATGCGCGTGCCCGCGTCGACGAGGCGGCGCAGGATGGCGCGCTCCGAGACGATCCCGCCGTAGTAGCCGGCGTTCGCGGCCGTGGGGACGATCGAGGTGAGGGTGTGCAGGTAGTCGGCGCCGCCGGCGCGACTCAGCTCGCCCGTCTTGATGAGCTCGTCGGTGACGGCCACCACGTCGGTCGGCTCACCGTGCGAGTACAGCGACAGGATCGCCTCGAAGATGAGCTCGTGCTTGGGGATGTAGAAGTCCGCGCCCTTGAGCGTCTCGATGACGTCGGCGACGGCGTCCTTCGAGAGGAGCATTCCGCCGAGGGCGCTCTGCTCGGCGAGCAGGTCGTGGGGCGGGGTGCGCTCGTGCGACCGCTTGCTGCCCATGCGGTCCTCTGAGATGTCGGCGATCGACACGCTGCTCCCTTCTCTGCGACGGTCCTCCGGCGGAGCCGAGGAGTCGGCGGCGCGCGGGGCACTCGGTCGAGAATGCCTGTCTGCGCAGCAAACCAGGCACGTCCGACATCGGGTCGCTGGACCACGCTACGAGCGGCGGTTTCGGGTCGCAACACAGGCTGTGGATAACTCTGTGGAGAGCGTGCGAACAAGTCCGGAGAGTCTGTGCAGAACGGGTGTGGATAACCCGGTGGAGTACCCGAAGTTGAACCTTGAAATATCGCTTTGACCAGGTATTTATCGTTTCCCCACCCTGTGGATGAGAATGCGCTTCAACCGCACATTGAAGGTTGAGGGAATCCCAGACGAGATGTGTACAACCTGGGGAAAGTCAAGCTGGATTTTCACCGGGCGCGTCACGCTCCGCAGCCCGGAGAACAGGCCCCCGAAGACGCAGAACACCCCCTGTCCGGAGGGACAGGGGGTGTTCAAGACGTCGCGCCTTACTTGGCGGCGACGACCTGCAGCGTGATGACTGCGGTCACGTCGTCGTGCAGACGAACCGTGGCCTCGTGCTCGCCCGTGACCTTGATGGGCGACGGGATGTGCACCTTGCGCTTGTCGATCGAGCCGAGACCCGCGGCTGCGACAGCATCCGCGATGTGATCGGTCTTGACCGAGCCGAAGAGGCGACCCTCGTTGCCGGCCTTGACGGCCAGGCGCACCTTGGTGCTCTCGAGGGAGTTCTTCAGTGCCACGGCCTCGTCGCGGTCGTGGATCGCACGCGCCTGACGAGCAGCCTGGATCGAAGCGACCTGCTTTTCGCCACCGCGGGTCCACGCCGTAGCGAAGCCCTGGGGGATGAGGTAGTTACGGGCGAACCCGTTCTTGACCTCGACCACGTCACCGGCACTGCCCAGCCCGGCGACCTCGTTCGTGAGAATCAGCTTTGCCATCTCGATACCCCTTACCGGCCGGCGCCAGCGTAGGGCAGGAGCGCCATCTCGCGTGCGTTCTTGATCGCCGTGGCGATCAGACGCTGCTCCTGCACCGAGACACCGGTGATACGACGGGCGCGGATCTTGCCGCGCTCCGAGACGAACTTACGGAGGGTGGAGACATCCTTGTAATCGATGACTCCGACCCGGATCGACTTCGCGGGAGCGGCGTTCTTCGCGCCCTTCCGCGGCTTGCGGCGGTCGCCGCTCGACTTTCCAGCCATTGTTTTTCCTTAGTTTTGAGACAGATGCCGAGGCATCCGGAGATCCTGTTTCAGAAGGGGGTGTCGTCGCCGAAGCTGCCCGGAGTGCTCCAGGCATCGGCACTGGTCGACGAGCCGGGCGTTGACCACGGCTCCTCCGACACCTGCTGCTGCTGAGCGGGACGCGACTGTCCGCCGCCACCGCCGCCGCCACCGTTCGAGGCCGCACGGGTGACCTGTGCAGTCGCATACCGGAGCGAGGGGCCGATCTCGTCGACCTCCAGCTCGATAGCGGTGCGCTGGTTGCCCTCGCGGTCCTGGTAGGAGCGCTGACGCAGACGGCCCTGCGCCATGACGCGCATGCCCTTGGTCAGCGAACCCGCCACGTGCTCGGCGAATTCACGCCAGACCGACGCACGGAGGAACAGCGCTTCGCCGTCCTTCCACTCGTTGGCGGCGCGATCGAAGTTCCGAGGCGTCGAAGCGATGGTGAAGTTCGCCACCGGCAGTCCGTTCTGCGTGTACCGCAGCTCGGGGTCGGCCGTGAGGTTGCCCACCACGGTGATGACTGTTTCGCCGGCCATCGGACTCAGGCCTTCGCAGCCTTGGCGGCCTTGCGGGCAGCCTTCTCTTCGGTGCGCTTGGCTTCGGTCGCGACCATCGCCTGAGCTTCCTCGGAGCGGAGGACCTTGGTGCGCATGATCTGCTCGTTCAGCTTCAGCTGACGATCGAGCTCCTGCGTGGCCTCGCTGGTCGCGGTGAAGTTGACGACGGCGTAGATGCCCTCGTTCTTCTTCTGGATCTCGTACGCGAGACGGCGCTTGCCCCAGATGTCGACCTTGTCGATCGAACCGCCATCGTTGGTGATGACCTTGAGGAACTTGTCGAGCGTAGGAGCGACCTGGCGCTCATCGATCTCGGGGGTCAGAATGACCATGAGTTCGTACTGGTGCGTCACTTACCCACCTCCTTCGGACTAGAACGGTTTCCGAGGATTTCCCGGAAACAGGAGGGTGTGTGCACGTCATCCGCCGTGACATCCCGAATGGATGCCGGAAGGCAGACAACCTTGACAGTGTAGCGGAGAAACCTCCGTGTCGCCTCCACCCGGGTCGCCGAGGACTTGGCAAGCTTGGTGCCGTGCATGCCGACAGGCATCGCACGCACACGACCGAAGGGGGAACGCCATGCGCGTCAACAAATGGGGGGTCGGCCTCGTGCTGGCCGCCAGTGTCCTGCTCACGGGCTGCACCGCAGGTGCCGAGGAGCCCACCGATCCGAAGCCCTCCGCGGCGGCGGAGGAGACCACCGCACCCGCACCCGCATCCGACTGCCCCGAGCTCTCCGAGGGGGCCACCGTCGACGGTGCAGCCCTGGGCCCCTGCATCTCCGACGCGATGCAGGACACCGCCGGATACACCGCGAAGACCACGCTCCTCGGCATGGAGACCAACGCGCGGTACAACCCGCAGAACAAGGCCGTCGAGACGACGACGCCGATGGGATCGCTGATCGTGATCGGCGACGACGCCTGGGTGAAGTCGTCGACGAGCGACTGGCAGGTCGCCGACCCGAACTCCAGCGACCCGATCATCGCGGCGCTCAGCAGCGGTGCGGTCGCGGCCGCGAGCACCGATCCGGCCGAGACCGCAGGCGCCCTGACCGGCGACTTCACCGTCACCGGCACCGGCACGCGCCTCGGCCAGGAGGTCTACATCGTCAGCGGGACCTCCGCCGCTCAGGGCGTGGACGTCGACGTGACCTTCGAGGTGACGAAGGACTACGTGGTGCTCGCCACGAGCGGCACCACCGAGGCCGCCGGCCAGAGCATCGAGAGCTCGCTGGAGATCACCGAGTGGGACGTCGCGCAGGACATCGTCGCGCCGCTCTGATTCATGCGCGAGAACCGAGGGCTGGGGCGCGCGCCCCGGCCCTTCGTGCGTCTCGGGCGAGCGCGGCTCGGGCCGGACGCTTGTCGGGCCGCGTGCGGTGGCGGCGGCGGTTCACAACTCCTCAAGAACGGGTCCATCCGGGCTGATCCGGGCTGGAGGGAGCCGGAGTCGCGCGTATCTTGAGGAGTTGTGAACGCCGCATCAGGCGCTCCAGGCGCGGCTCTCGAGCAGTTCCATGATCTCGTCGAGGCGGGGAGCGGATGCCGCGGCCCCCGACCGCTGCACGCACAGGGCCGCGGCCGCCGAGGCGAACGGCACGGCCGCCGCGAGGGGGTCTCCTGCCGCGAGGCGGGAGACCAGTGCCCCGCAGAACGTGTCGCCCGCGGCGGTCGTGTCGACGGCAGTGACCGGGAACGCGGGGATCCGCGTCGCCTCGCCCGCGGAGAGGACGAGCGCGCCCTCGGAGCCGAGCGTCACGACGACGGTCCCGACGCGTGCGGCGAGGAGGCGCGCGGCATCGGCGACAGCGGCACCCCCGACCCCCTCGACCGGTGCCCCCGCGAGGTCGAGGCACTCGTGCTGGTTCACGATCAGCACATCCACGAGAGCCAGCTGATCGTCCGAGAGCGGCCTGCTGGGTGCGGCGTTGAGAACGGTCGTCGCCCCGCGCTCCTTCGCCGAGCGGAACGCCGACAACACGGCGTCGAGCGGCACCTCCAGTTGCGCGAGGACGAGGTCGCCCGAGCCCGCCGACGCGAGAGCGGATGCCGCCTCCGCGGTGATCGCGGCGCCGTCGCCGTTGGCCCCGGCGACGACGACGATCGCGTTCTCGCCGTCGTCGGCGACCATGACGAACGCCGTGCCCGTGGGTCGCTCGGAGACGCTGAGTCCCGCGCGCACCCCCTCTTCGATGAGCACTCCGCGGAGTCGCTCACCGGCCTCGTCGTCGCCCACGGCTCCGACGAACGTGGTCGAGGCTCCAGAACGGGCAGCGGCGACCGCCTGGTTCAACCCCTTGCCACCGGGGCCGCTCGCCGCCCCGGTGGCGAGGATCGTCTCGCCCGGGCCGGGGATCCGCGGCATCGACACCGAGGTGTCGTGGTTGGCGCTGCCGAGCACGATCACTCCCACGTCGGGACCCCCGATCCTCCCGAGCACAGGGTCATCGTGCGATGGCCTCCCTGACGGTGAGCCCAGCCAGGTCCGGGATCCCCAGACCCGTGAGCCGGATGCCGTCGGCATCGAGCCCCGCGGGGATCCACTCCTCGCCGAACAGCACGGCCGCCGCCGCTCCCGCCAGTGCTGGGAGCGATGCGGCGTTGCGCGGCTGTGCGAGCGCGCCGAGCAAGAGGTCGTCGGCATCTGTCGCGGTCGCGACGTGAGCGAGCAGGAAGCCGAAGGTCTCGGGCGCCGCGATCGGGTAGCTGTAGACCCAATCACCGACCTCCGTACTCAGGCGTCGCGCCCGATCGAGAGGACCGTTCGCCTCCGCCGCGACGCGCAGCGATGTCTCGGCCATGCTCCGGCTCCAGGTGTCCTCGGGCAGCTCGTCGACCGCGAGGGCTACGGCATCCGCTGCCGTGGCCCCGTCGAGCAGCGACTCGAACAGGACGGCGGAGGCGCGAGCGCACCAGACGCCGTCGAGCGAGTGCGTGATGGCGGCATCCGCCTCCGCCGCGTCGACCGCACCGTTCCCGCGGTGCACGGCGACCGCGGCGAGCGCGCGCACGGTGGCGATGTCGTCGAAGTAGTGCGCGTTGTCGTGCCCGGACTGCGGAGGAACGGCTCCGTGGCGGAGGTTCTGCAGCGCGAGCTTCGTGCCGATGCGGGCGCGGAACCCTGAGGCGGGGTCCTCCTCGATCTCGGCGAGATGCCGCCACTCGGTGAGGTCGAGACCCCTGGCGTGCTGACGGGCGGAGAACGCGAACCACTCGACGTTCTCACCCGCGCCGGGGTGCAGCGTGGTCGGAGGGGCGGCGTGGGTGAAGGGGCGGGGCACGGTGGTGGTGCGGTCCTCGTCGCCCAGCTTCGCCAGGATCCGCACGCGGTTCACGCGCTTGGGGGGAAGGGCGTAGACGCGGAAGTCCGCGTTCATGGAGGACGCCGACTCCCCGGCGACGATGCCCCGGGTGAACAGGTCGATCAGGGGGGTGGTCATGCGCGCGCCTCCTCGACGATGCGGGTCAGGGTGTCGGCGGCGTCCAGGGGGTGGATTCCGGCCATCGACCGGATGCACGAACCGACGACGGGCCGCAGCCCTGACACCCACTCCTCGGGCAGATCGCCGATGCCGGAGATCGCGCCTCCGATGCAGCCGGCGATCGCAGCGGTCGTATCGGCGTCGCGTCCCATGTTGACCGCGAACAGGATGCTGTCGGCTGCGCGCCCTTCGGCGTGCAGCACCGAGGCCATCGCGAGGCCGACGGCTTCGGGCGCGAGGTCGGCCCAGAAGTAGTCGGCGACGGCGAGACGGTCGTGGAGCGCGAGCGCGAGCGCGTCGTCGTCGAGTCCGGAGCGGACCAGGTCGCGCGCATCGCGCAGGTTGCGGGCCGTCCAGCTGTCCGCGGGGATCGCGGCGAGCCCGGCGTCGTAGCAGGCGGCAGCATCCGCTCCGGTGAGAGCGCTAGTCACGGCGACCGCGACGACCACTCCGGCCCAGATGCCTTCGGTCGTGTGGCTCACTGCACCGTCGGCCTCAGCCAGGCGGCGGGCGAGTTCGACATCGCCGTCGGCGACGATGCCGAGCGGGCTGACCCGCATCGCGAGTCCGTCGCTCCAGCCGTGCATGGTGTCGCCGCTCAGGGGCGGGCGGATGCCGCGACGCAGATTGTCGATCGCGGCCATCTCGCTGAACCCACCGCCCTTGAAGTCGTCTGCCTGCGGGAGCACGTCCTCGATCCAGGTCTGCGCGAAGTCGTCGGCGGTGGCGTTCACGCCGACACGCTGCACGGTCTTCGCGGTCAGCAGGGCGTATTCGGTGTCGTCGCTGCCGGCCGGTTCCGGATCGAGGTAGCCGGTCACGCGTCCGTGGGCGGCCTGGATCTCCGCGGCGGAGAAGCCTTCGACCGGTCGCCCGATCGCATCGCCGATGGCGAGCCCGGCGAGCGAACCGCGCGCGCGGTCCTGCAGGGTGGGCGTGGGAGGGGTCATGACTGTCCTTGTCTCTGGGAATGAGCGGAGTGGGCGGGGACCAGCGCGAGGGTGCGGCGGGCGAGGTCGTCGATCTCGACCCCGTCGAGCCCGGGAAGGCTCGTCGCGATGCGGTTCTGCAGAGGATCGATGAAGCGGGCAGGCAGACCGTCGACGCCGGCGAGCCCGCCGAGCACCGACCCGACCGTGGCTCCCGCCGAGTCGGTGTCCCACCCCGTGATCACCGCCAGCGGCACGCCGCGTGTGAAATCTCCGCCGCTGCGTGCCAGCGCGAACGCGATGAGCGCAGCATTGTTGATCGTGTGCACCCAGTGCAGGTGTCCGTAGGCGTCGTGCAGCGCGTCGATCGCTGCGGAGTCGTCGAGGTCGCCCCGCCCGAGCGCGGTACCGAAGGCGATGGCCTCCTCCAGGTCGCTCCCGGCGGGAACGGCGGTCGCTGCGAGATCGAGCACCTCGTCGACGGATGCCGCGACCAGCGAGGCCGAGGTCAGCGCCGCCGCCCACATCGCTCCCCACAGTCCGTTGCGGGTGTGGCTGAGGCGGGCATCCGTCCAGGCCATGCGGGCGGCCTCGGTGATGTCACCGGGGTTGATCCAGCCATACACGTCGGTGCGGATGAGGGCGCCGATCCACTCGCGGAACGGGTTGCGCACGCGAGCCGCCTCATCCGGGCGATAGCCGTCGAGGAGGTTGCGGTACGCGATCCGCTCGGCGGTGAAGGTGCGTCCCGCTGGCAGGTCAGCCAACCACGCCTGCGCGACGTCGTCGGTCGTGAACCCGCGGCCCGCGGATTCGAGCACCCGCAGGTTCAGGAGCGGGTAGTTGAGATCGTCGTCCTCGGGCATCCCGGCGATGTTCTCGACCAGGGAGTTGACCGCCGAGCGACGGTTCCACGGCCAGCGCCGCGCGACGTCGTCGGGCAGCCCGCGGGCGGTGAAGTAGTCCGTGAGCGGCCAGCGACCCGTCGCCCGCAGGATCTCCTCGATCCCCGCCCTCGGGATCTTCTCGACGGGCTTGCCCCACAGGCAGCCGGCCGACCGTCCGGCCCACGCGCCGTGGATGCGGGCCCGCAGCACGGCGTCATCCGGCATCGCGATCCGTGCGGGCACGCCGGTGAGCACGGCCAGCACCTCGCCCCACGTCGCCAGCTCGGGCTCCTCGGCGGCAACTGCGTCGAGTTCGATCAGCAGCGCGCGGGCCAGCGTCCGGAGGTCGTCGGATGCCGCGGTCGCCGTCGCCCCGCCGCGCACGGGGTCGAGTGCGCCGCCCGCAGCCGTCCAGCGGGCGGCGATCGCCTCGACGTCCTTGCCTTCGGCGTGCGCCTGCACCAGCTCGTGCGGCAGCAGGTCTTCCGGCTGGGCCCAGGTCAGGCGCATCACGCCTCCCGGAGCGAGGCCACGCGGCGCAGGTCGGCCTCGGCCCGAGCCGCGTCCTTCTGCATGACATCCACCGCGACGCTCGACAGCAGCGCGGCGTACTCATCGAAGTCGACCCGGCTGGCAGCGGCGATCGTCTGGAGGATGTCGGACGGGATGACCGCCTGACCACCGATGCCGGCGGCGAGGCTTCCGGCCATCGATGCGATGGAGTCGGAGTCGCGACCGTAGTTCACGGCGCCGAGCACGGTGGGCAGGAACGCTCCCTCATGCGCGACGAGGAAGCCGAGCGCGACGGGCAGCTCCTCGATCGACTTGGTCCGGGACGGCACCCGCGCGTCCATGAGCGGCTCGCGATACGCGTCGCCCACGGTGTCGAAGGGCCGGATGGCATCACGCAGGGCGAGCCCGATCTGCTCCTCATCGGCGTCTGGCCCCAGGCCGCGGGCCGCATCGACCACCGCCCGGATCGCCGCAGCGGTGCCGTCGTGGGCGACGCGCAGCGCGGCGTCGATCACCGAGTCGACCGTGGCATCGAGAGCCACGGAGGCGGCTACCGCGGCGGCGAACACCCCTGCGGCCTCACGCCCGTAGCTCGACTGGTGAGCCCCGGCGACGTCGATCGCCTCGGCGTACGCCGCCTCCGGGTTGCCGGCGTTGATGATGCCGACGGGTGCCATGTACATCGCGGCACCGCAGTTGACCACGTTCCCGACGCCCGCCTCCCGTGGATCGACATGGCCGTACTGCAGACGGGTGACCAGCCACTTCTCGGCCAGGAAGATGCGCTGCAGCAGGATCGACTCGCGCTCGAGCTCGGGGATCCAGCGGATCTCGGTCTGCAGCAGCGGCACCAGCAACTCGGCGATGGCGAACGCGTCGATGTGGTCCCGGCGCTCCGCGTACACCCGGATCAGCGCCTGTGTCATGAGGGTGTCGTCCGTGATGTGCCCGTCGCCCTTGTGATACGGGCTGACCGGTCGAGCGGTCTGCCAGTCCGGATGGTAGGGCGGCACGATGCCCGTGATGGGGCCTCCGTAGCGCTCCTTGATCTTCTCCGGACTGAACCCTTCAGCCGCTCCGCCCAGGGCGTCGCCGATGGCCGACCCCGCCAGTACGGCCGCGGTGCGTTCCCGAATCCAGCTCATGCCATTCCTCTCCTAGAGGTGGGGCGGACGCATGCATCCGCCCCACCGTCGTCAACCGTTGACCTGTGCCCAGCCGTCGTCGAGCTCGGACGCCAGCCCCTTGTCGTCGATCTCCCCGCCCAGGAACTTCTGGAACGCCGGAGTCGCGACGGTGTCCTTCCAGCGCACGAAACCGTTGGCCTGCAGGAACACCGGTCCGTCGAGGCCCTCGGCGGACTGCACGATCTCCGGCCAGCCGTTCTGATCGGCCGTCTGCTCGGCGAGAGCCTCACGGGCCGAGATCGTCGTGGGGATGAGTCCGTCGGCGATGTTCATCTTCACGAGGTTGTCGGTCTGCATGAAGTAGTCGAGGAACTTCGCGGCCTGCTTCTGATACGGCGAGTCGATGTTGATCGACAGCGTCTGCGGGTTGGCGGCCTGCACCGCGCCCTCGGAACCGGCGAGCGGGGGCAGCACGACCCAGTCCATGTCGGCCGGAGCGTCGGTGGCGATGTTCGCCACCTGGTACGAGCCCTGTACCGTCATGGCGGCCTTGCCGGCGTAGAACGTCGCCAGCACATCGGAGCCCGACTGCGTGACGCCGATCGGGTCGACAGAACCGTCCTCGATCATCGACCGCACGCGGTTCGGCACCTCGAGGTCGGCATCCTTCACGTCGACCTTCATGTCGTCGCCCTCGCCGGTGAAGTACTCGGAACCGAAGCCCATGCCGAGGCTCATGAACGCCGCGGTGGGGCTCTTCAGCCCCCAGGTGATGCCGTGCACGTCGCCCGACGTCGTGGCCTTGGCGATCTCGTCGAGCTCATCCCAGGTCATGGAGTCGCCGGTCGGGATCTCCACGCCCGCCGCCTCGAGCAGCTTCTTGTTCGCGAACACGACGTAGGTCTGCAGCTCTGTCGGGGCGCCGATCATCTGATCGTCCACGGTGACCGAGGCGAGCACACCGGGGTCGATGTCGTCGATGGTCTCCTTGCTGAGCAGTTCGCTCAGGTCGGCGAGGTAGCCGTCTCGCGCGAAGGGCACGATGCCGAGCACCTCGTAGTGGATGATGTCCGGCGCCACCTCACCGGCGAACTGCGTCGTCAGCTTGTCGTCCAGGCTGTCGGTCGGCGCCTGCACGATCTCGACCTGGATGTCGGGGTTGTCATCGTTCCAGGCATCCACGATCTCCTTGGTCGCCTCGATCGCGGCCGGCTGGTCGGAGAAGGACTGGAAGGTGATCGACACCGGCTCGCCGTCGCCGGCGTCGTCGGCCGTGTCGCCGCCCGCGGAGCAGGATGCGAGGGTCAGCGCCGTCACCGCGGCTGCGGCGAGCGCGATGGACGCGCGATGAAGCTTCTTCACTTCATACCTCTTTCTTTATGTGATGGGAATTGCGGGAAGTCCATGGGCTCAGCTCAGCCCTTGACGGCGCCGGAGAGCAGGCCGGTGGCGAGACGCTTCTGCAGCAGCGTGAAGAACACGATGCTCGGGATGCTCGACAGCAGCGCTCCGGCTGCGAGCGGCCCGACCGCGACCTTCCCCTCGCCTCCGACGAACGTGCTGAGCGCGATGGGGAGGGTGTAGTTCTCGGGGGATTGCAGCAGCACCAGGGCGAAGAAGAATTCGTTGTACGCCGAGACGAAGCTGAACATCGCGGTCGCCACCAGCCCCGGCATCAGCAACGGGAACACGACTCTCTGCAGCGTGCGCGCCTTGTTGGCTCCGTCGATCGATGCGGCCTCCTCGATATCGAACGGGATCGCGGCGACATAGCCCTGCAGCATCCAGAGCGAGAACGGCAGGGTGTAGACGGAGTAGACCGCCACGAGCCCGAGCAGGGAGTCGACCAGGCCGACGGACCGCAGGATGAAGAACAGCGGGATGACGATGAGGATCACCGGGAAGATCTGGCTCACCAGGATGTAGCCCACCCCGATCGAGCGGAGCTTGCCCTGGTACCTCGCCATGACGTACGCGCCGGGGATCGAGAGCAGCGTGACGATGATGGTCGTGGCGATCGCGACGAGGAGGCTGTTGCCTGCCGCACGCACGAGGCCCTGGCGTTCCAGCGCCACCACGAAGTTGTCGATCGTGGGCTGCAGCGGAAACAGGTTGACGGCGAGCGAGTTGATCTCGGCGGAGGACTTGAAGGCGGTCGAGATCAACCACAGCAGGGGGAATCCGAGGAAGAGGAGGAACCCCGCGAGTGCCACGTACTGCAGGATGCGGACCAGCGGCTTCTTCGTGCGCCGGTTCATCGACCTGCGCTGCTTCTTCGTCGTGTTCTGGGTGACCATGGTGCGGGTGACGGTGCTCTGAGTCATCGCGGGCTCCTCTCAGGACGCAGTTGACGCCACAGGGCGATCACCAGGATCACGACCAGGAAGATCACGATGACGTCGCCCATCGCCGCCGCCCCTCCGGTGTTGCGGGATTTGAATGCCTCGAGGTAGGTGAACAGCATCGGCAGCATGGTGCGACCGCCCGGACCGCCCTCGGTCATGACGTAGACGATGCCGAAGGAGTTGAAGTTCCAGATGAAGCTGAGGCTGGCGATCGAGAAGATCACGGGACGCAGTGCCGGCAGGGTGACGCTCACGAACCGGCGCCACGTGCTCGCCCCATCGACGGCTGCCGCCTCGAGGAGCTCTCCCGGCACCTGCTGCAGGCCGGCGAGCAGCACCACGGTGTTCTGCGGCATGCCGACCCACACCCCGACGAGGATGACGGCAGGCAGTGCCAGCCCGAAGTCGCCCAGCCAGTTGATGTTCTCCGGCCCGCCCAGCGATTCGATCAGCCAGTTCAGCGGCCCGTTGGTCGGCGAGTAGATCATCTGCCACATCACGGCGACGACGACGGGCGGCATCGCCCACGGAATCAGCGCCAGCACGCGGGTGATGCCGCGGAAGCGCAGATCCGTGTTGAGCAGCAGCGCGAGGCTGAGTCCGCCGATCAGCTGCAGGGCGGTCACGGTGACGGCCCAGATCATGCCGATGCCGAACGACTGCCAGAACTGCGTGTCGGAGCCGAGCTTGATGAAGTTCTCGAATCCGATGAACTGCGTCTCATGGTGCCGGGCCAGGCGGGAGTCGGTGAACGCCGTGGCGACGCCGATGAACAACGGGATCACGCTGAGCGCGAGGATCGGGATCAATGTGGGGATGACGAGACCGATCGCCTCGTTGCGGCGCGAGCGGGCGAGTCCGCCCGGCCGGGGCGCGATGCTCTTCGCGGTGGTGGTCTTTGCAGCTGTGGTGCTCACGCGGATTCCCCGATCGTCGACGCTCGGATGACGAGCGTGGCCTCGACCGTCTGCCGCCGCGTCGGACGCGAAGGATCGGCGAAGCGCTCGCTGAGCATGCGCGCGGCGATCCGTCCCCGTCGCTCGGACTGGAGAGAGACCGAGGTCAGCGGCGGGCTGTAGAGCGCGGCGAGGTCGGTGTCGTCGATGCCGGTCACGGCGATGTCCTCCGGGACCCGCAGGCCCTGACGGCGGATCGCATTGATGGCGCCGATCGCGATCAGATCGTTCGCGCAGACGATCGCGTCGATCTTGTCGCCGCTCTCCGTCGTCGCGGCGAGCAGCCGCTCGGCGGCATCCACCCCTGCGCCGACGGTGAAGTCGGCCGCGGTGATCTGCAGGGCCTCGGTGCGCACGAGGCCGTGCCGCTCGACGGCGGCGGCGAATCCGGCGCGGCGCGCTGCTCCCGGATTGGTGTTGCCCGGCCCGTTGATCACGCCGATCCGGGTGCGCCCGATCTCGACGAGGTGGTCGACGACCATCCCGACGGCGACCGCGGAGTCGACGAAGACGCTGTCGATGCTGAGCTCGGAGTGCAGGGTGCCGATGACCACGACCGGTACGACCGTGTCGGCGAGCGCCTGGCGAAGCGCGGGGGTGACGCGAAGGGGCGAGATGATCAGGCCGTCACCGGCCCCCATGCTCAGCATGCGGACGAGTTCGACGGTCTGATCGGGCCGGCGCCCGGTCGCCGAGACGCTGATGCGCGTCGTCTCCCCGAGCTCCTCTTCGATGGCCCGCAGCATCTGCACGTAGTTCGGGTTGCCGATGTCGTCGACCGCGAAGACGACCTGCGGATGACCGCCCAGACGCAGCGAACGAGCCGTGGCGTCGGGCAGGTAGCCGATGCGCTTGGCAGCCAGGCGCACTTTGCGCACCATCTCCGGACTCGCAGATCGACCGGTGAGGGCACGAGACGCGGAGGCCAGCGAGACGCCGGCCGCGGCGGCGACCTCGTGCAGAGTCGGCTTCGTTCCCATGATCCTCCTCGTCGAGCGGAAACGTTTCCAACACTCAATTTTGGAAACGTTTCCAAATCGGCGGTGGTTGGGCTCCAGGGAATCTAGGCGGACTCCCCTCGGCTGTCAAGACCTCGGTTCGATCGACCCCAGGATCCGCTCGGCGCGCCCCCGCATCGCGGGGTCGACCATCTCGCCGGAGGCGAGCGTCGCGACTCCTCCCCGCCGAACGGCGGAGAGGACCTCCCGCGCCCAGGCCACATCGGCATCCGTCGGGGCGAAGACCGCATCGATCACCGGGAGCTGCAGCGGATGCGCGGCCATGCGGCCGAACAATCCCAGATCGGCTGCGCGGCGGGTGTCGTCGGCCAGCCCTTCGAGGTCGCGGATCGCGGGATACACCGACGCCATGGGGGCCGGCAGCCCCGCGGCGCGCGCCGCGAACAGCATCGACAGCCGCGCGTGAGTGATCATCGCCTCCCCTCCCCCGACCTCGCTGCGCAGATCGCTCTCCCCGAGCGCGAGGGCGACGACGGCCGGATGCTGAGCGATCTCCACGGCGTTGACGACGCCACGAGCGGATTCGAGCAGTGCGATGAGCGGTCGACCCGGAGCGAGCGCGACCGCCTGGTCGAGATCGCGGGTGCTCTCGACCTTCGGCAAGCGGATGCCGACCTCAGGAGCGAGTGCGCAGACGGCCCGCAGATCCTCTTCGTCGCCCGCGTTCACACGCACCTGCGCGGCCGCGCTGCCCCTCCGTCCGTCGCGGAACCACTCGGCCACGGCGTCGCGCGCCGCCGACTTGCGCTCGGGTGCCACTGCATCCTCGAGGTCGAACACCACCAGACCCGCGCCGCTGTCCTCCGCCGAGCGGAAGCGATCGGGGCGGTCTCCCGGCACGTAGAGTCCGGTGCGGTAGCGGGCGGTCATCACACCACCCCTGCGCCGCGGAGGTCTGCGATCTCGGCATCCGAGAATCCGGCGCCCCGGAGCACCTCATCGGTGTCGGCGCCGTGGGCTCGTCCGGCCCAGCGGATCGCCCCGGGGGTGCGCGAAAGACGGAAGAGTACGTTCTGCATCGCGACGTCGCCGAGGTCTTCGTCTTCGACGCGCACGATCGTGCCCAGAGCCTGATACTGCGGATCCTCGACGACACCGCGTACGTCGTAGACCGGAGCGATGGCCGCTGATGCCGCCTCGAACACCGCCACGACCTCGTCGGCGTCGTGAGCTCCGATCCAGGACTGCACCGCCTCATCGAGTTCATCGGCGTGCAGCGCACGCTCGTGTCCTGACCGGAACCAGGGCTCCTCGATGAGCTCGGCGCGGCCGACGACGGTCATCACCCGTTCGGCGATCGACTGCGAGCTCGTCGACACCGCCAGCCACACGCCGTCGCGCGACCGATAGACGTTGCGCGGCGCGTTGTTGACCGAGCGATTCCCGGTGCGGGGCTGCACCACGCCCAGTTGATCCCACGCGGTGATCTGCCCACCCAGAAGCATCAGGATCGGCTCGATGATCGCCATGTCGACGACCTGCCCTCGGCCGTCGCGCTCGGCACTGCGCAGCGCGGCCATCACGGCATAGGCGGTGGCGAGAGCGGCGATCCCGTCGGCGAGACCGAACGGGGGCAGCGTGGGAGGCCCTTCCGGGTCACCGGTGAGTGCCGCGAAACCGCTCATCGCCTCGGCGAGACTGCCGAATCCGGGGCGCCCGGCGTAGGGACCGAACTGTCCGAACGCGGTCACTCTGGCCAGCACCAGCCGAGGATTCGCCTCCTGCAGACGTTCGGGCGAGAGCCCCCAGCGTTCGAGCGTGCCGGGGCGGAAGTTCTCGATCATGACGTCGGCGTCGGCCACCAGGCGCAGCAGCACCTCGGCGCCGGCGGGCTCGCTCAGGTCGATCGTCACGGTGCGCTTGTTGCGCCCGAGCGTCTTCCACCAGAGGTTGACGCCGTCCTTCTGGGGTCCGTGCCCCCGCGAGGCATCCGGACGTATCGGGTGCTCCACCTTGATGACGTCCGCACCGAAATCCC
This sequence comes from Microbacterium foliorum, assembly GCF_003367705.1. Classification (NCBI taxonomy): domain Bacteria; kingdom Bacillati; phylum Actinomycetota; class Actinomycetes; order Micrococcales; family Microbacteriaceae; genus Microbacterium; species Microbacterium foliorum. The sequence continues at coordinate 3,520,209 of NZ_CP031425.1, forward strand.
CGAGGAAGGTCGCCGCCAACGGTCCGGCGAACAGCGTGGACACGTCGAGCACGCGCACCCCTTCGAGGGGTGCCTGTGGAACAGTTCTCAAATCTTCCCGGTCCGGCACCGAGACATGATAGTCACACGCCCGCCGGGGATCGACCCTCCGGCCGCGGACTCAGAACCGTCGTCGCGCCGTGCGCACCACGAGGAACATCAGGTACACCCCGCCGAGAACGAGGGTGACGACGCCGACCGGCAGCGCGTGCTTCGGCACGGCGTTCTGTCCGATGATGTCGGCGAGCGAGAGCAGCGTCGCTCCCATCAGCGCGGTCGCGATCAGGTGCGCGGGGCCGTTCTTCGCGATCAGCTTCGCGAGGTGCGGAGCGGCGAGTGCGATGAACGCGATGGGACCGATCACCGCTGTCACCACACCGATCAGGCCGACCGCGATGGCCACGAGCCCGGCCTTGGTGAGACCCATCCGTCCGCCCAGGCTGGTGCCGATGTCGTCGCCGAGCTCGATCAGCCACAGTCCGCGCTGCGCGAGCCACAGCACAATCATGAGCACCGTCACGACCGCGATCGGCAGCAGGGCTTGCGCCCAGCCAACACCGTTGAGCGATCCGGCATCCCAGATCGCCGCGGAGACCGCCACCTCCCGTCGGGCGCGCAGCAGCATCCAGGCGTTGACCGCCGCGAGAACCGCGCTCACCCCGATGCCGACGATCACGATGCGGTATCCGAGAGCTCCTCGACCGGCGATGAGCAGGGCCACGAGCGCGGCGGTGCCGAAGCCGCCGAGGATCGCGCCGATCGCGACGGCGACCCCCGATCCGCTGCCGCCGGTCATCACGATCAGGGCGCCCGTGTAGGCGCCGGTCGTCAGGCCGATCACGTCGGGGCTGCCCAGCGGATTGCGGGTGATGGTCTGGAACACGGTTCCCGAGAGCGCGAGCGCGGCTCCGAAGAACACCGCGGCGAGCGCCCGCGGCAGACGCCAGTCGACCACGACCATGCGGATGCCGCCGTCGGTCTCGAACAGGGCCTGGACGACCCTGATCGGTGACAGCACGGTGTCGCCGATCGACAGGCCTGCGACGAACGAGGTGAGCAGCGCGGCCACGAGGATGCTCATCGCGATGCGGCCCCGGCGATCGAGCGTGCGTCGCGCCTGCCGCAGGGACATCCGGGTGTCGGCGCTCACAGCTGCACCGGGTTCCTGCGGCGGCCGATCCCGATGAGGAAGGGAGCGGCGACGAACGCCATCACGATGCCGACCGGCACCTCCTGCGGAGCGATGATCACCCGGCCGATCACGTCGCCGAGCACGACGACGATCGCCCCGATCACCGCCGCGAGCGGCACGATGGCCTTCTGCGAGGCGCCGACGACTCCGCGCGCGATGTGCGGGGCGGCCAGGCCGAGGAACGCGATCGGACCGGCGATCGCGGTCGCCGTTCCCGCGAGCAGGGTGACGGCGACGACGGCCGCGGCACGCAGCCGGCCGATCCTGACGCCCAGCGCCGCCGCCGTCTCGTCGCCGAGGGCGAGCACGTCGAGGCCGCGGGTCATCAGCAGCGCGACGGCGAGCCCGAGGGCGATCATGGGTCCGGCCGCGAGGAGGATCGAGAGGTCGCGTCCGGCGAGCGCGCCCGATTCCCAGCTGCGCATCTGCAGGAAGGCTGTGGGGTTCAGCAGCACGAGTGCGGTGGTGATGCCGCCGAGCACGGCCGCGAGCGCGACGCCCGAGAGGATGAGCGTCACCGGACTGCCGCCGCCTGCGGCCCCGAGCAGCACCACGGCGATGGTCGCCACGAGCGCTCCGGCGAGGGCGAACGCCATCAGGTGGGGAAAGTCGCGGATGCCGAGGGCGGCGACGGCGATCGCGACCGCCACGGAGGCTCCGGCATTCACGCCCAGGATGCCGGGGTCGGCGAGGGCGTTGCGGGTGAGGCCCTGCATGACGGCGCCCGCGGCTCCCAGCGCGAGGCCGACGACGAGTCCGAGCACGGTGCGCGGGATGCGCGACTCGCGCACGACCAGCTGGAGGTCGCTGCCGTCGAACCGGAGGATCGCGTCGAGTGCGGTGTCGAGCCCGACCATCTTGGTCCCGACGGTCAGGCCGACGAACGCGGCCGCGACCAGCGTGACCGCGGCGAGCGCGACGACGAGCGCGACCCGCCGGGTGGACACCCGGTGCGGATCGCGGCTCGTACGTGCGGGTGCGGTCACTCGGCGGTGCGCGCCGGTCCGTCGCCTGCCACGGCATCCGCGAGTGCGGGCACGAGGGCGTCGAGGACGTAGGGAAGGCTCAGTGCCGAGGTGAAGTAGATCGCCCCGGCGGTGACGCCGTCGGTGTAGACGACCGACGAGTTCTGCATGGCGCTGATCGCGGTGACGAACGGCTCGTCCTCGAGGGCGGCGATGTCGTCGTCCGACTCGGTGCCCCAGATGAGCACGTCGGCGGAGTTGAGCACATCGAGGTTCTCGACCGGGATCGTCGCCTGTCCGCCCGAGGTGTCGTCGGGCGCGTAGGCGTCGATGTCCGACGGGATCGTGAAGCCGAGGTCGGTGAGGAAGTCGGTGCTCAGGCCGTCCTGGTAGGCGATGGCCGCGCCGTCGTAGATGGCGTTCTGCAGGAACACGATCGACTTTCCGGCGAACTCCGGGTGGGCGGCGGCGGCCTCCGCGAACTGCGCGTCGATGTCGTCGACGAGCTTCTGCGCCTCGTCCTTCAGGCCGACAGCCTCGCCGATCTGCAGCGTCTGCACATCCCACGGCTCGAAGTACATCGAGTAGTCGCCCGAGTGCGCGATGGTGGGTGCGATGTCGGAGAGGCGGTCGTAGTCCTCCTCCGTCATCCCCGCGTTGGTGCCGATGATGAGGTCGGGGTCGAGCAGGGCGATGGCCTCGAAGTCGAGTCCGTCGGTGGTGGTGAGCACCTCGGGCTCCGAGTCGCCGCGCGCCTCGTCGGCCCAGGGCCAGGAGGCGAAGTCGTGCCCGCCGTACCATTCGGTGACGCCGACGGGCTTCACGCCGAGCGCCCACAGGGTGTCCTGCTCGGTGACGCCGACGGTCACGACGCGCTGCGGCTGCTCGGGGATCTCGGTGTCTCCGTAGGCGTGCTCGACCGTGACCGGGAACGCGTCGGAGTCGACCACGGGGGCGCCCTCGGCGTTCTCGGTGGCGGGGGCGCACGCGGTCAGGGCCGCTGCGGAGACGACGGCGACGAGGAGGGCGCCGAGCGCCCTGGTGCGGGTGAGTGGCATGGAGAGACCTGTTCGCTCAGATAAGGGTTGCCTAAGCTTATCCAGAAGCGAGCGGGCCACGCATCGGTGAGACGTTCGGGAGGAGAACTCGCCCTCGGGAGGAGGCTCGAGCCACAGGGACCCTCCCGAGGGCGAGTCTTCCTCCCGACGGCGCGAGCGAGCGAGCGAGCGAGCGCAGCTCAATCGATGACGGGGGCGATCTCCGACCAGACGGTGCGCTCGTTCGTCGACGGGGCCACCGGGATGCGGCCGGCACCGTCGGGTTCGGGGATCGCGGCGAGCAGCGCCTGGGTGTACGGATGCCGGGGCGCAGACCACACGCGATCGGTGGCCCCCGCCTCGAGCACTCGGCCCGCGAACATCACGAAGGTGCGGTCGGCGATGCGCCGCACCACCGCGAGGTCGTGCGAGATGAACAGCATCCCCGCGCCGGCCTCGGCGACCAGGTCGCGCATCAGCCCGGCGACGCTGGTCTGGGTCGAGGCGTCGAGAGCCGAGATCGGCTCGTCGGCGACGAGCAGCGACGGGCGGGCGGCGAGCGCCCGCGCGATCGCGAGGCGCTGCTTCTGACCGCCCGAGAACTGGTGCGGGAATCGCGTGGCGACCTCGGTCGGCAGCCCGACGCGGTCGAGCCACTCGGCGACGGTCGACCCCTCCGCGCCGCGGGCGCGGGCCGTGGCGATGCCGTCGGCGATCTGATCGCCCACACGACGGCGCGGGTTCAGCGAGGTCGAGGGATCCTGGAACACCATCTGGATGCCGGTGAGCGCGAGGTCTCGGCGGCGGATGCCGAGCGGCTTCACCGGGGCGCCACGGAAGCGGACCTCTCCCCCGGCGAGCTTCTCGATGCCGACGACCGCCCGCGCGAGGCTCGACTTGCCGCTGCCCGACTCGCCGACCAGCGCCACGGTCTCGCCGGGTGCAACGGTCAGGGAGACGCCGTCGACGGCGACCACCGGCGGGCTGCCCGGGTATCGCACGACGACGTCCTGCGCGTCGAGAACGGCGACCTCACTCATCTGCAGCCTCCTCAGCGGCATCCGCGATCTCGATCTTCGACCCCGGCAGCGCGGCGAGCAGCGTGCGGGTGTACTCGTGCTGCGGGTCGCGGAACAGCGTCTCGCGGTCGGCCCGCTCGACGATGCGTCCGTTCTTCATGACCGCGACCTCGTCGGCGATCGCGCTCATGACGCCGAGGTCGTGCGTGACGAGCAGCACCGCGAGGTCGCGCTCGGTCGCGAGATCGCGCAGCAGGCGAAGGATGCCGGCCTGCACCGTGACGTCGAGCGCGGTGGTCGGCTCATCGGCCAGCAGCACCTCGGGGTCGCACGCGAGGGCGCAGGCGATCGCGATGCGCTGGCGCTGACCGCCCGAGAACTGGTGCGGGTAGCGCTTCAGCGCGGCATCCGGGTTCGGCACCTGCACCGTCTCGAGCAGCTCGACGGCCCTGGCCTTCGCGGCCTCACCGCGCAGGCCCAGGTGCACGCGCATGTGGTCGGTCAGCTGCCGGCCGATCGGCAGCTGCGGGTGCAGCGACGCCGACGGGTCCTGGAAGATCATCGCGATGCGACGGCCGCGGATGCGGTTGAGCGCCCGACGGCGCATGCCGACCAGCTCCTCCCCCGCGAGCGTGATGGATCCTCCGGTGCGCGCCTGCCGGGGCAGCAGGCCGAGCACGGCGAGCGAGGTGAGCGTCTTGCCCGACCCGGACTCACCGGCGAGACCGTGGATGCGACCGGCCTCGAGGTCGAGCGAGAGGCCGTGCACGAGAGGACGCCCGATGTCGATCGTCAGGTCGCGGATGCTCAGCGCGGGTGTCGTCGAGACGGTCATGCCGCCGCCCCCTTCGCGGATGCCACGTGCTCGGCCTGCTTCTCGTGGGTGACCTCGGCCGTCGGGTCGAGGATGTCGCGCATCGCGTCTCCCAGGAAGTTGAAGGCCAGCACCACCGTGAGGATCGCGAGTCCCGGGAAGACACCCAGCCACCAGGCGTCGAAGTTCTGCATGGCGGCCGAGATCATCGACCCCCACTCGGCGGTCGGCGGCTGTGCGCCGAGGCCGAGGAACGAGAGGCCCGAGAGCAGCAGGATCGCGGCGCCGATGTCGAGCGTCGCGAGCACCAGCACGGGGCCGGCGATGTTCGGCAGGATGTCGACGAACAGCGTCCGCAGCGGAGAGTGGCCGAGCAGGCGCCCGGCGATCACGTAGTTCTGCCCGCGGAGTCCGAGCACGATGCTGCGGGTGACGCGCGAATACTGCGGCCAGGAGACGACGATCGCCGCGATCACCGCGTTGAACAGCGACGGCCCGAGCGAGGCCGCCACGACCATCGCGAGGATGACCGTGGGGAACGCCATGAACAGGTCGGTGATGCGCATCAGCGTCTCATCGACCCAGCCGCCGAAGTAGCCGGCGACCGCGCCGACCACCGTGCCGATGACCATCGCCGCGATCACGAGCATGAGTGCGAGCGGCAGGCTCACGGTGGCACCCGTCATCAGGCGGGAGAAGATGTCGCGGCCGTTGCCGTCGGTGCCCAGCAGGGTGTCGATGCCGGGGGCCTGCAGGCGAGGGAGCACCTGCGCGTTCGGACCGAACGGCACCCACCACTGGGCGGTGAAGGCGACGATGATCCACGCGCCGGCGATCACCGTGCCGATCACGCCGAGGGGCGTGCGCCAGGCGCGCGGCCAGCGGAACCGGAACCGCCAGGGGCCGGATGCCGAGTCGATGCGGCTCATGCGATCCTCACTCTCGGGTCGAGGACGCCGTAGAGCAGATCGACGACGAAGTTGATGAGGAGGTAGATGACCCCGACGACGAGGCCGACGCCCATGATGCCGGGGAGGTCGAGATTCGCCGCCGAGTTGTAGGCGTAGGTGCCCAGGCCCGGCCATGCGAACACCGACTCGACGAGCACCGTGCCCGACAGCAGCGAGCCGAAGGCCACGCCGACGACGGTGAGGATCGGCAGGGAGGCGCCCCGCAGCACGTAGTCGAGGATCACGCGCATCGCGGGAAGACCCTTGGCCCTGGCCGCGCGCACGTAGTCGCTGCCGAGCACTTCGAGCACCGACGTGCGGATGAAGCGGGTGAGCAGTCCGATCGTGACGAGCGAGAGCACCATCACCGGGAGAGCGAGGTGGGCGAGCGCGTCGGCGAACCCGACACCGTCGCCGTTGAGCAGGTAGTCGACGGTGTAGAGCCCGGTGATACGGGGCGGAGGGGTGATCGAGGGCGAGATGCGCCCGGATCCCGGGGCGATCCGCAGTTCGAGGAAGAACACGTAGAAGCTGACGAGAGCGAGCCAGAAGGTCGGAACGCTCAGTCCGATCAGTGTGACGATGCGGATGACCTGGTCGGTGACGAGGCCGCGACGGTACGCGGCGAGGGTGCCGAGCACCACGCTGACGGCGAGGCTGAGGATGATGGCGCCGATCGCGATCTCGATCGTCGCCGGCACGGCCGTTGCCAGGTCGCTGGTGACCGGTCGCCCGGTCACCAGCGATCGCCCGAGGTCGCCGCGCAGCAGGTTCCCCATGTAGATGAAGTACTGCACGAAGAGCGGCTGATCCAGACCCTGCGCCTTGATGAACGCCTCGCGCGTCGCCGGGTTCTGCGACGCGCCTTCACCCAGCGCCGCCGACACGGGGTCGCCGGGCACGAGATTCGTCAGCGCGAAGGTCACGATCGTGACCCCCACCAGAAGCAGCAGGGAGGTGCCGATCCTGCGCAGCAGGTATCCGACGAGCGGAGACCTGCGACGCTGTGCCTGCCGTCGCACGGCCACCGTCGTCATGTGCGTGCTCCGCTCAGCCGGCAGGCGTGATCTCGGCGATGTCCATCTCCCACACCGAGTTGTACACGGCGCCGGTGACGGCGTCAGCCGTGGCGATGTTGCGACCCGGGACGATCAGCGGAACGAAGGGGCCGTCGGCCTGCATCGCCTCGGCGAACGAGGTGAAGGCGTCGCTGCGCTGGGTCTCGTCGGCCGCTGCGGCGGCCCCGGCAGCGATGCCCGCGATCTCGGGGTTCGCCTCGGCGGCCCATCCTGCGCGCAGTCCGACCTTCAGGCCCGGAGCGAACGGGAGGAAGTTCGCGGAGTCGGCGTAGTCGGGACCCCAGAACCAGAGACCGAAGCCCTCGGTGCCGTTGACGTAGGCGTCGAGCTCGGTGGCGAACGGCGCCGGAGCGAGCTCGACCGTGATGCCGGCATCCTTCAGCTGCGCCTGGACGCGCTCGGCGAGCGGGGTGAACTCCACACCTCCGACGGGGTAGTCGTTCGGGAACTGCAGCTTCAGGGTCTGGCCGGTGTAGCCGGCCTCCGCCAGAGCGGCCTTGGACTTGTCGAGGTCCTGCTCCACGCCGCTGTCGAGTGCGCCCTCGAATCCGGGAGGGATGACTCCGGTCGCCTGCACGGCGCCCGCACCCGCGAGCTCGAGCAGCGCGTCGTAGTCGAGGGCGTAGCGGATCGCCTCGGCGATCTTCACGTTGGCGAGGTCACCCGCGACGGCCTCGGACTGGTTCAGCAGCAGGAAGATGGTCTGGCCGGAGGGCACCGACTCGACGTTCAGTCCGTCGCCGAGGCCCGAGACCTGGTCGCCGTTCAGGTCCATCGCGACCATCGAGTCGCCGCCCTTGAGGTTCGCGAGCTGCGTGGCGCTCTCCGAGACGTTGCGCACGACGACGCGGCCGTATGCGGCCTCCTCGTCGCCGTCGTACTCGTCGCTCTTGGTCAGCACGACCTGCGACGAGAGGTCGAGGGTGTCGAGCACGAACGGACCGGAACCGGCCGACGTGCCGTCGAGGAACTCCTGCGCGGTGTCGGAGCCGTCGGTCGTTCCGCCGTTCTCGATCACGACGTCGGAGTTCACGATGCCCAGCGCCGGGTTCGCGAGGATCGCCGGCAACTGCAGCAGCGGCGTCTCGGAGGTGATCGAGATCGTCTTGTCGTCGACCTCGGTGATCGTCAGTCCGCCGAGGAGGAAGTTGGGCTTGGCCTCGGTCATGCCCTGGATGCGCTGCAGGGTGAAGACGACGTCCTTGGCCTCGATCGGCGAGCCGTCGGAGAAGACCCGGTCGCCCTCGAGCGTGAACGTGAACTCGGTCGCCTCGTCGTTCTGCTCCCACGAGGCGAGTCCGGGAACGGGGGTCGACACGTCGGAGCCCTCGAAGTCGACGAGGGTCTCGTAGAGCGCCTTCGCGATCATGTTGCCGGTCGGGTCGTAGGTGTGGCCGGGGTCGGTCGTCTCGATCGAGAACGCGGTGTCGATGACGAGCGAGTCGGAGCCTGCGGAGTCGCCCCCGGTGTTCGCCGAGTTGCCACCGGAGCAACCTGCGAGAGCGAGGAGCGCGACAGCTCCGATCGCGATGACGGACGTGCTGCGACGTGACGACATGGGGGCCTCCAAGGGCGAGGAGTTCATCGGGTTCGGTCGACGCCGGGTGGACGACCGGTGATCAGATTCGCATTGTATGGGACTATGTGTCCAGCAAGAATGCAGGCCGCATCACAGTCTGTCCAAGACCCCTTCCGTGAGGAGCATTGTGTCCACCAAGAGCGACGAAGCTGTGAGGCAATCTGGACGAAGTGGCGCCCCACTGGACGACATCGGATACAGAATCCTCGAGACGCTGCGCGATAACGGTCGCATCTCGATCGCCGCACTGGCCGAGACGGTCGGCATCTCGCGGGCGAACGCCTACACGCGGGTCGAGTCGCTGATGCAGGACGGCGTGATCACGGGCTTCAGCGCGAGGGTCGATCAGTCGAAGGCCGGGCTGTCGATCGGCGCCCTCGTCTTCGTCACGGTGCACCCGCAGGCCTGGGCGTCGTTCCGCGAGAGCGTGCTCGAGATGCCCGACATCGAATGGTGCGCGATCACGACCGGCGAGCACGATGCGATGCTGCTGATCCGGGCCGTCGACGTCAGCGGTGTGCACGAGTTCACGACCGGCGTCATCGCGCAGCTGCCCGAGGTGCGCACGGTGGTCAGCGTCGTCGTGCTCGACGAGGTCATCCGCCGGTCGTACCTGCTGCCGAGCGATCTGCCCGAGCGCGATCTGGCGACGCCCCTGGGCATGACGCGGTGGACGCCGGCGACTCCGGGTCGCGACACGCTTCCCCCGCGCTGAGCGCCCGTCGTCTCGTCGCTGCGCTCCGGGACCGCGAAGCGAAACGAAGGACGGCTCCCGAGCGGCGGCCACCCCCGCCTGCTGAGCGAGCGAAGCGAGACGAAGCGCGGTTCCCGAGCGGCGGCCCACCCCCGCCTGCTGAGCGAGCGCAGCGAGACGAAGCGCGTCCGACGCCCACACTCCCCGCACCCTGAGCGCCCTTCGTCTCGTCGCTGCGCTCCTCGCTCAGGAACCGCGAAGGCCGCCCACCCCGCGAAGCGAGACGAAGGGCGCTCAGGAACCGCGAAGCGAGACGAAGGGCGCTCACGCCACCGCCTGCCGAACGCGGGAGATCAGGCCGCGGCCGGCTCTTCGCAGACGCTGAGCTGGGGCAGGTCGTGCATCTCGTAGTGCTCGACGAGCCGGATGCGGCCGTCGTCGGTGAGTTCGAGTTCGCTCTCGCCGTTGCCGGTGACGACGGTGCCGTCGGCGGCGAGCACATGCACGAACGAGACCCAGATCGTGTCGCCGGTGCGGGTGCCGACGAAACGGCCGAAGGTCACCGTGTCGCCCGAGTAGTCGCCCCAGATCGCCCCGTCCTTCTCGCGGTAGACGAACTCGCTGGGGGCGTCGGCGTCGACGACCGAGGTGGTCGACGAGACCATCGTGAAGCGGCGGCCGTCGAGCGAGGGGATGGATGCAGAGGACGTCATGCTCCGATTATGGAGGGCGTCCCGGCAGCGCTCAGAACCGCCTGTCAACCGTCTGGCCCGGCCGGTCGCGCGGTGGAGGTCGTGAGACGAAACGGCGTCGGCGCTCTCGGTGGGCACCGTTTCGTCTGACCCTCATTCGAGGTCGAGGCGAAGCATCTCGGGGTGCTGAGCGGTCTCGGCCCGCAGCGCGAGCAGGAGGGTCGTGTACTCCGGAGTCATCTGCACGCGGGACGACCCCAGCACGTGCACGGTCGCTCGGCCCGCCACCCGCTCGAACCGGATGCGTCGCACCGGATACGCCGGCGGCGTCAACCAGATGCGGGTTAGCTGCGAGAACGGCAGATCGACGTCGTCGAGACGGAGGCCGTGGTGACTCACCGTGATGTGCGCAGGGATCGCCTTCAGCACGCGCCGTCGCTGGAACGCCACGATCGCGAGCACGATGCCGGCGAGCCCTGCGAACGGCACCAGCAGCACCAGCGCCGAGAGCTCTCCGTCGAGGAAGCCGGGCTGCAGGGCGAGCACGACGACGGCCGCGGCGACGACGAGCAACATCACGGCCCCGATCGTCAGCCCGTTCGCGAGCCGACGTTCCCCTGTCGAATCGACCGTGAACGACGAGGGCAGCTGGGCTCTCTCCCTGGCCGCGGCGACGGGGTCAGCCGCGGCCGGTGGCGCGATCGGGTTGAGCGTCGCCATCAGGTCGTTGAACGTCGCGCGTGTGAATCCGGGGAGCTCCACCGTGATCTCCCGGCCGGCGTTCTCGATGATGAGTGCACGGGTGATGCCGCTGCGGAGGCCGTTGGTGCGATGCTCGGTGATCTTCGAGCGGAAGGCGGTGGTGGCGCGGTCGTACACCTCGCGGTTCCCGGCACGGCCGATCTCGACCCGGTCTGGGCGCACGACGATGCGGGTGTTGCGCAGCCAGAGGATCGACACGAAGACCACGAGGGTCAGGGCGATCGCCACCGCCAGCACGATGATCCCCCGCGTCGAGAGGTCCATCCGACGCGGCAGGAACTGCGGGAGGATGAACAGCGTCGCCGCCGACAGCGCCGCCGAGATCAGGATCGCGCTCACCACCGCCCGAGCCGGATGCCGACGGAAGACCCGTTCGCCCGACACCACTGAGACTCCATCGATCATCGGACGCCCTCCCGAACCGTCTCGTTCCCCGCGTCCGTCTGCGACGGACCGCGCACTTCTCCGCATATTCTGGCCCCTCCGCCGCGCCCTCGGGTGAAGAATGTGCTCGCCGGTACCGTAGGTCGCATGCAGTGGATGTCTGACACCTCGGCCGGGGACTGGGTGCGGGAGCGCCTCGACGATCCGTGGAATGCGACGATGCACGCCGTCGTCCCGCACGGATTCGCGTCGTACGCCCGCATCCTGCATCCGGCAACCGTGCGCTCCCTCCCCGACCGTGCTGTGCCCTCGCAGGAGGAGTACGAGCGGATGCCGGACGAGGAGCGTCTGAGCCTGCTCGACCAGTACATCGATGAGCCGGCGACGTGGGCCGAGACGGCATCCGCGTTCGGCACGATCCTGCATCCGCTCGCCCAGTGGCAGCGCATCGTGCGCACGCCGACCGACGGCGACTGGAATCTGCGGCTCTCGCCCGACGGGCGCGAGTTCACGGGGCCGATGGAGGGCGAGATCGCCCCGGAGACCCTGTCGATCATCGCCTCGCACCTCGTCTCCCACACCACGACCCCGGATGCCGGCTTCGCGGCGCTCTGGGAGGGTCGGGGTGATCTGCTCGGATTCCTCGGCCACTCGCCCTCCCGGGTGTTCTTCACGTTCACCGACGACCCGAATCACCAGGCGATGCTCGATCGCAGCATCCACGACCCGCTGAACAACTCGTTCCGCACGCCGACCTGGCAGGAGGGCATCCTGTCACGCGAGATCTCGGAGGGGCCGCGGTTCCACCTCCCCGGGCGCGATCACGTGCTGTTCCGCGGGGCGATCAGCGACTTCACCCGCCCGGACTGGGTGCTGGACGTGCCGTGGCGCGACCTGCCGGGCGAGGCGCACGGCTTCGTCCCCCGGGCGCAGACCCCCTCGATCCTCTGGCCCGACGACCGGGCCTGGGTTCTCGTGTGCGAGATCGACTACGACTCGACGATCGTCGCGGGATCCGGCGCCCTCATCGCCGCGATTTGCGCCGATGAGCGCCTCGAGGCCTTCCCGATCCCCGAGAACGCCGACCTGACCTGGGATGCCGACGAGGTGAACCGATGACGACACCGCAGCCGGCTCCGTCGTTCGATGCGCGCCCGCTCACCGATCCCGTGGATGCGCGGGCCGTGAGCGCGTTCACCGCCGAGCTCCGCGCCCGGGGCTCATCCGGCTTCTCGGCCTCGTCGGTTCTCGCCGTCGTGATCTTCGGTCTCGTGTTCCTCGTCGCCCTCACGTTCGTCGGCGCGACGATGTTCTCACTGCTCACAGGCTCAGGGGGGTCGTCGTCGGTGGCCGGTATCGGCATCCTCGCGGCGGCCGCCGTCGCGATCTCGATCGGGGTCGTGAGCTGGCGCCGCGCCCGGGTAGCGCGGTATCGCCTCGATGCGTTCGCCCGGGCGAACGGCATGTCGTATGAGGCGCGGGTGTCCGATCCGCGCCTGCCGGGCATGCTGTTCGGCCTCGGGCGCTCGCGCGAGGCCACGGATCTCGTGCGCGGCACCGTGCCGCGTTTCGTGGAGTTCGCCAACTACCGGTATACGACGGGGTCGGGAAAGAACTCGACCACGCACCACTGGGGCTATGTCGCCGTCAAGCTCGACGTGCCGCTGCCGAACATCGTGCTCGACGCGAAGGGCAACAACGGCTTCGGGTCGAATCTGCCCGCGTCGTTCCAGCGCGAGCAGATTCTCTCGCTCGAGGGCGACTTCGATCGGTACTTCACGCTGTACTGCCCGGAGGGCTACGAGCGGGACGCGCTCTACCTCTTCACGCCCGACATCATGGCCCGGTTCATCGACAATGCCGCGGAGCTCGATGTCGAGATCGTCGACGACTGGCTGTTCCTCTACACGCAGCGCAAGGCGTCGACGCTGGATCCGGCCACCTGGGGCTGGCTGTTCGGTGCAGTGGGCGCCGTGATCACGAAGCTCGACCAGTGGGAGCGCTGGCGAGACGAGCGTCTGCTGCAGGAGAATCCGACGACCGCCGCATCGGCCCGCGGTGATGCGCCCTCGTCGTCCGCGGACCCGCGACTGCCGTTCGCACCGCCGGCCGGCATGCTCTCGCCGCCGCCGGGGGTGGCACACGAGGGACGCAGGCTCAAACGGAGCTTCAGCTGGCTGCCGATCGTGTTCGTGATCGGGTTCGTCGTGTTCTGGATCTGGTCCAGATCCTTCTGAGAAGGGAGCCCGAGGCGGGGTTGTGGGGGTGGGGCTGTCTGGGGAACAGCGGCCCACCCCATCCCCCCTCGGGATCAGAAGAAGATCTGACTCTCCCTCCGCAGGACGGTCGAACCGTCCACGCGCGGGTCAGCTGGGGACTGACGACTCTGCGCGTATACGAGTAATGGTATACCGGTGTACGTTGCATTCCATTGCGTGGGGAATAGTCAACCGAACACGTCGAATCCGGTGCGGCGACGCACGAAATGCTCCCTTAATCGTCATTCTCAAGGCCGCATTCGTGCATGCGGGGAAGTGCTCTCGCACCGCGCCGCGTCGCGTCGACACGCTGAACGCTGTCATTACCCCGGGTGACGGCCGCGGCCCTGGGTCCTTCTGCATGCAAGAGAATGGAAGGTGATGTCCGAACTCGAAGAACACACCCAGTGGCAGGCCGACCGCCGTGCCTCCGTCACCTCGGCGACCGGCAACCTCGCTCTGATCGAGACCCGGTGGACCGGCGAGCTGCCCGACCTCGAGGCCGAGCGCCGGTCGGTGCGCGAGACCGTCACCGTGACCCCGATCGAGCGCACCAACATCGAGACCGGTGCCGCCGAGCACGGGTTGCGCCTCTGGGATGCCGACGCACCCGCGATCCGCGCCTTCGACCGCATCGACACCTACGAGTACGACCCCGCCTGGGTGCTCGAGGGCCATTTCACGCCCGTCTCGGGTGAGCGTCGGGTGTCATTCGAGCACATCCGCGACAACGGAGGCACCCGCGATCTCGTCGTGCCGGGCGACATCCGCGTCGAGCTCGACGGTCACCGTTACGACCTCGCCGCCTTCGACGACGGCGGCACGCTGCTGCTGGTCTTCGGCGACGAGACCAACGGATCCGAGACATACGGCTCCGGGCGCTTCCTGTTCGTGCAGCTGCGCGACGACGAGGGCACCGTCGTACTCGACTTCAACCGGGCCTTCGTGCCTCCGTGCGGATTCAGCGCCCAGTACAACTGCCCGCTGCCGCCGGCATCCAACCGCTTCCCCCTGCCGATCCGCGCAGGAGAGAAGAACGTCGTCTTCCGCGACGGCTTCGACATCTACACGGCGTGACGCCGCACACTCTCACCCTGGAGCACCCATGAGAAGAACCCGCATCCTCGGCGCGCTCGGCGCCGTCGCCACGCTCGCCCTCGTGGCCGGCTGCGCGTCGGGGGCCGCCGACGATACCGCGAGCGAAGACGCCTCCATCTTCATCGGGTCGCTGTACGAGCCCACCAACCTCAGCAACACCCAGGGCGGCGGCCAGGGTGTGACCGAGGCGCTGACCGGCAACGTCTACGAGGGCCTCTACCGTCTGACCGACGACGGCGAAGTCGAGCCTCTGCTCGCCGAAGACGCCCAGGTGTCCGACGACGGCCTCACCTACACGATCACGCTGCGTGACGACGTGAGCTTCCACTCCGGTGATCCGCTGACCTCCGCCGACGTGAAGTCGAGCATCGAGGCGGTCACCGCCGAGGACTCGGTCTCGGCCCGCAAGTCGAGCTTCACGACCATCGCCGACATCGCGACGCCCGACGACCGGACGGTCGTCGTCACGCTGTCGCAGCGGTCGATCTCGTTCCTCTACAACCTCAGCTACGTCTGGATCGTCAACGACGAGGCCGGCGACATCACCGGCACGGAGGACGGCACGGGTCCCTACACGCTCGACGAGTGGAAGAAGGGTTCGACCCTCACGCTCGCGCGCTGGGACGACTACTGGGGCGAGCCGGCCACGAACGGAGAGGTGGTCTACACCTACTTCACCGACGCCACCGCCGAGAACAACGCCCTGCTCACCGGCGAGATCGACGTGATCACGAGCGTGCAGAGCCCCGACTCGCTCGCCCAGTTCGACAATGACGACTACGTGATCAGCGAGGGCACGTCGACCACGAAGGAGCTGCTCGCGTTCAACGACCGCGTCGCCCCCTTCGACAACGCCCTCGTGCGCAAGGCGATCTACTCCGCCATCGACACGAAGAAGCTCCTCGGGTCGATCTGGGGCGACTACGGCACGCTGATCGGATCGATGGTCCCGCCGACCGACCCCTGGTACGAGGACCTCACGGCGGTGAACCCGTACGACGTCGACCTCTCGAAGGATCTGCTCGCACAGGCCGGCTACGCCGACGGCTTCACGTTCACGCTCGACACCCCGAGCTACGACCCGCACCCCGCCGTCGCGGAGTTCCTGCAGTCGCAGCTCGCCGAGGTCGGCATCACGGTCGAGATCAACACGATCAGCGCCGACGAGTGGTACACCAAGGTGTTCAAAGAGCAGGACTTCGAGGCCACTCTGCAGGAGCACGTGAACGACCGCGATGTGGTCTGGTACGGCAACCCCGACTTCTACTGGGGCTACGACGACGCCGAGGTGCAGCAGTGGGTCTCGGCGGCCGAGCAGGCCGCCACGACCGACGAGCAGACGGCGCTGCTGAAGCAGGTCAACGAGAAGATCGCCGAGGATGCGGCGAGCGTATGGTTGTACCTCTACCCGCAGATCGTGGTCGCCTCGAGCGACCTCAGCGGATACCCGGTCAACGGCCTGAACTCGCAGTTCTTCGCCTACGACATCGTCAAGTCCTGATGTCGGAGGGGATGCCGCGGGTCGGCATCCCCTCCCCACCGTCGTCCTGAGAAGCCATGCTCACCTACCTGCTCCGTCGCCTCGCCTTCCTGGTGGTGTCGCTGATCGTCGCGATGATCGCCATCTTCGTGCTGCTGCGGCTGCTGCCCGGCGATCCGGCGAACGCCCTGCTCTCCGTCGATGCGACCCCCGAGCAGATCGCCGCCGCACGGGCGCAGGTCGGCTCGGATCAGCCCCTGCTGCAGCAGTTCGCGACCTGGGCGGGCCAGCTGCTGCGTTTCGACCTCGGTGAGTCCTTCCTCAGCTCTCGGCCCGTCGGGCCCGACATCGCGGCACGTCTCGCCGTGACCGTCCCGCTGACGCTCATCGCGTTCGGCCTCGCCCTGCTCGTGTCGCTGGTGATCGGCATCGTCGCGGCTGTGAAGTCGGACCGCTGGTACGGCGTGGCGCTCTCGGGGTTCGCGCAGCTGGGAGTCGCCGTGCCCGTGTTCTGGGTCGGCGTCGTCCTGGTCTGGGTCTTCGCACTCGGTCTCGGGGTGCTGCCCTCGGGAGGGTTCCCCCGCGACGACTGGGAGGATCCCGCCGACGCGCTGCGGTCGCTCGCCCTTCCCGTGATCACCATCGTGATCGTGATGAGCGCGTCGCTCAGCCGCTACGTCCGCTCGGCGACGCTCGACGTGCTCGGCAGCGACTACCTCCGCACCGCCCGCGCCGGCGGGTCGGCCATGTCCGAGGCGCTGCTGCGTCACGGCGTGCGCAACGGCGCGGTGCCCGTCGTCGCGATCCTCGGCATCGAGCTGTCGACGACACTGCTCGGAGCGGTGGTCGTCGAGAGCGTGTTCACCCTTCCCGGTCTGGGGAGTCTGCTGCTGTCGGCCATCCAGCAGCACGACTTCCAGGTCATCCAGGGCGTGCTCGTCGTGAGCACCCTGTTCGTGCTGCTGGTCGGCTTCGCGGCCGACATCGTGCAGCGCCTCATCGATCCGCGTCTGCGCACGAGCGTCTCGGGCAACCGATGAGCGGCGTCGTCGACCAGCTCGTCACCGACTCCGTCGCCGTGCGGAGGCGACCGAAGGCGACTCTGATCCTGGGCCTCGTGCTCACCGGTGCGATCGTGCTCGTCGCCCTGGTGTCGCTGTTCTGGTTGCCCTACCCTCTCGCCGACACCAGCGGCGGCCGCCTCGAGGGGCCCAGCGGTCTGCACCTGCTCGGCACCGACCGGCTGGGTCGCGACCTGCTGTCGCAGCTCATGTGGGGCGCCCGGATCGCGCTCATCGTCGGCACGTGTGCGGTCGCGATCGCCGCCGTGCTCGGCACGATCATCGGTCTTCTCGCCGCGTTCTCCCGCCCGTGGGTCGATGACACCCTCTCGGCCGGGCTCGATGTGGTGATCGCGTTCCCCGTGCTGCTGCTGGCGATGCTGGTCGTCGCGATCCAGGGCGCCTCGCTGTGGTCGGCGGTGCTGGCGATCGGCCTGGCGATGTCCGCCGTGGTGGCGCGCCTCACCCGCATCCTCGCTCGGCGGGTGCTGCAGGAGCAGTACGTCACCGCCGCTCGCACCAGTGGCACCGGCGTGCTCGGGGTCGTGTTTCAGCACGTCCTCCCCAACATCGCCCCGACCCTCGCGGTCAGCCTCGCCCTGCAGTTCGGCGCGGCTGTGCTCGCGGAGGCGAGTTTGTCGTACCTCGGGCTCGGCGCCCCTCCCCCCAACGCCTCGTGGGGGCGGATGCTGCAGGAGGCCCAGGGCACCGTCCTCACCGCGCCGGTCGGAGCCATCGCCCCCGGCATCGCGATCATCGCGCTCGTGCTCGGCGTGAACTTCCTCGCCGACGGTCTGCGCGACCTCGCCGATCCGACCCGCCGGAGGAGCCGATGAGCATTCTCGACGTCTCCTCCCTCACTGTGAGGTCGGGCTCGGCCGCCCCGGTGCGCGATGTCTCGTTCTCGCTCGCACCGGGCGAGAGGCTGGGGCTGATCGGGGAGTCCGGATCGGGCAAGTCGCTCACCTCGCTCGCCGTCACCGGTCTGCTGCCCGATGCGCTGAGGTCGTCGGGGTCGGTCCTGCTCGACGGGCACCAGGTCGTCGGCGCCGCGGATGCCGAGCTGCGCGGTCTGCGCGGGCCGGTCGTGCAGATCGTGTTCCAGGAGCCGCTCACCGCCCTCGACCCGCTGATGCGCGTGGAACGGCAGATCGCCGAGCCCCTGCGGCGCCACCTCGGCCTGCGCGGAGCGGAGCTGAAGAGCGCCGTCGCCGCCGCGCTCGACGAGGTCGCACTGCCCGACCCCCGTATCGCCCGCGCCTACCCGCACGAGCTCTCGGGCGGTCAACGTCAGCGGGTCGCGATCGCGATCGCCCTCGCCGCCCGGCCTCAGCTGCTCATCGCGGACGAGCCGACCACCGCGCTCGACGTGACGGTGCAGGATGCCGTGCTGGGTCTGCTCGAGCGCCTCGTCGCCGAGCGCGGGATGGCACTGCTGTTCATAAGCCATGACCTCGCCGTCGTGTCGCGGATGGTCGACCGCATCGTCGTGCTGCGCGACGGTCTCGTCGTCGAGACGGGCACGGTCTCGCAGGTGCTGCAGGAGCCGTCCGAGCCGTACACGCGGATGCTGGTCGACAGCGCCCGCGCGCTCGACGCGTTCCTCGACCAGAAGCTCGACCAGAAGCTCGACGAGAGGGAGGCCGGGGCATGAGCCTTCTCGAACTGCGGGGCGCCGGCTTCGCCTACGGTTCCCGACGCGTGCTCGACGACGTCTCGCTGCACCTCGACGAAGGGGACTCGCTCGGTCTCGTGGGCGAGTCCGGTGCGGGCAAATCGACGGTCCTCCGGCTGCTGCTCGGGCTGTCGGCGCCCCGCGACGGACAGATGCTGTTCGACGGTGCTCCCCTGTCGCTGCGCGACCGCACGCAGATGCGCCGCTTCCGCGCGGCCGTGCAGCCGGTGTTCCAGGATCCGTACTCGTCGCTCGACCCCCGGCAGCGCATCGACCGCATCATCGGCGAGCCCCTGCGCTCGCTGGGGCTCGCGTCGGGAGCCGACGCGCAGCACCGCATCGCGGAGGCCCTCGAGTCGGTCGGTCTGCCCGCCGACACCGCCCGCCGCTATCCGCACGAGTTCTCGGGCGGTCAGCGTCAGCGCATCGCGATCGCCAGGGCCGTGGTCTCGCGTCCTCGGGTGCTGCTCGCAGACGAGCCCGTCAGCGCCCTCGATGTGACGACGCGGGTGCAGGTGCTGGAGCTGCTCGACCGGCTGCGCCGCGAGAACGGCCTGTCGCTCGTGATGGTCTCGCACGACCTCAGCGCGATCGCCTCGGCCTGCGATCGCACGGTCGTGCTGCAGCACGGTCGGGTGGTCGAGCAGGGCGCGACATCCGCCGTCCTGCATGCCCCGAGCGACCCGTACACCCGGGCGCTGGTGGCGGCGGTCCCCCGCCTGCCGCGCTGACCGTCAGTCCGCGGCGCGGCCGATGCCGATGCTGCCGATCCCGTGCAGTGCGCGCGCCAGTCGCTCGGCCTCGATGTGGTCGCCGTCGAGGATCGCGCGACCGAGGTCCGCGTATGCGCGCGTGACCTCGCCGAGGTTCTCGACGGACGGCACCAGATCACGCAGGGTGCGTTCGAAGACGTACTCCATGTCGATCATGTGGGCGTGCCGGAGCTCGTTGCCCGCACGCTCCGAGAAGTAGGCGTACAGGTCTCGCCGTGCCCTCGAGGCCCGAGCGGGCTCGTCCAGCGCATCCACCACGGCGCGCACCAGCGCCTCGGCCTCGATCCGCTCGTCAGGACTGCATCGCGGAAGTCCGGCGTGTACGGCGACACCGGCCTCGTAGCCCGCGTAGGAGAGAGCCTCTCTGATCGACTGCTCGGTGACGACGGTGACGACGGTGCGCCTGCTCGGCATGATCTGCACGAGGCCCAGCCTGTCCAGCCGCTGCAAGGCCTCGCGCACCGGCATCCGCGAGACCTGGAAGTGCCGGGCGATGCTCTCGTCGTTGATCCGCTCCCCCTCGGCGAGTTCGCCCGAGACGATCGCCCCGGCCAGCACGTGAAAGAGCTGCTCCCCCAGGGGGCGCCCCGCGACGAGCTTCGCGACCGAGAATGTGTCCACGGGGCACATCATCCTCCCTCCGCCTTTGCGCACTCTCCACGACACGGCCCCGCCATGCGCTCACGGCGTCGATCCCGGGGCCGTCAGGTCGATGACGACGTGAGCCCGAAGTACTCGAGCTCTGCGTCATTCAACATTCGCGAACGGATCAGGAACCGCATCCCCGTCGGCCCCTCGACGCTGAATCCGGCTCCTCGCCCCGGAACGACGTCGATCGTGAGATGCGTGTACTTCCAGTACTCGAACTGGGACTCCGACATGAAGACCTCCACCGGTGCGTCGAGTCCCACGTCGAGCGCGCCGAGGAGCACATCACTCGGCCCGGTGAGGAACATCCCCACCGGGAAGCACATGGGCGACGAGCCGTCGCAGCATCCGCCCGACTGGTGGAACATCAGGGGGCCGTGCTGCACCGTCAGGTCGCGGACGAGCGATGCCGCGGCATCCGTCACGTCCACACGCGGGTAGCTGCCTGTCTTCACCATGGTCCTGTCCCGTCCTTCGTCTCGCTCCGCTCGCTCAGGAGGCGGCCGTCTCGCTCCGCCCCGCCCCGCCCCGCCCCGCCCCCTGAGCGAGGAGCGCAGCGACGAGACGAAGGGCGGCCGCCGACTCAGAAGAAGCCCATCGGGCCTTCTGCGTACGAGACCAGGAGGTTCTTGGTCTGCTGGTAGTGGTCGAGCATCATCTTGTGGTTCTCGCGCCCCACGCCCGACTGCTTGTATCCGCCGAAGGCGGCGTGCGCGGGGTACTGGTGGTAGGTGTTCGTCCAGACACGTCCGGCCTCGATCGCACGCCCCGCGCGGTATGCGGTGTCGCCGCTGCGGCTCCACACGCCGGCGCCCAGCCCGTAGAGGGTGTCGTTCGCGATCGAGATCCCGTCGTCGAAGTCCTCGAAAGAGGTGACCGAGAGCACGGGCCCGAAGATCTCCTCCTGGAAGATGCGCATGTCATTCGTGCCCTCGAAGACGGTCGGTGCGACATAGAATCCCTCGCTGAGGTCGCCGCCGAGATCGACGCGGTCACCGCCGATCAGCAGCTTCGCGCCGCCCTTGGTCCCGATGTCGATGTAGCTGAGGATCTTCTCGAGCTGATCGTTGGAGGCCTGTGCTCCGATCATCGTGGCAGGGTCCAGCGGGTTCCCCTGCACGACCTTCTTCACCCGCTCGAGGCCGTCGGCGAGGAAACCGTCGTAGATCGAGCGCTGGATGAGAGCGCGGGACGGACACGTGCACACCTCGCCCTGGTTCAGCGCGAACATCGTGAAGCCCTCGAGCGCCTTGTCGTAGAACGGGTCGGCGGTGTCGCGCGCGACGTCCTCGAAGAAGACGTTCGGGCTCTTGCCTCCGAGCTCCAGCGTCACCGGAATGAGGTTCTGCGAGGCGTACTGCATGATGAGGCGCCCGGTCGTGGTCTCTCCGGTGAAGGCCACCTTGCGGATGCGCTTGTGCTGCGCGAGCGGCGCGCCCGCCTCGATCCCGAAGCCGTTGACGATGTTCACGACGCCGGCCGGAAGCAGGTCGCCGATGATGTCGAACAGGAAGAGCAGGGATGCCGGCGTCTGCTCGGCCGGCTTGATGACCACGCAGTTGCCTGCGGCGAGCGCCGGCGCGAGCTTCCAGACGGCCATGAGGATGGGGAAGTTCCAGGGGATGATCTGGCCCACGACGCCGAGCGGCTCATGGAAGTGATAGGCCACGGTGTTCTCGTCGAGCTGGCTGATGCCGCCCTCCTGGGCACGGAGGACGCCGGCGAAGTAGCGGAAGTGGTCGACGGCGAGCGGGATGTCGGCGGCCAGCGTCTCCCGCACCGGCTTGCCGTTCTCCCACGTCTCGGCGACCGCGATCTCCTCGAGGTGCTGCTCGATGCGGTCGGCGATCCGGTTGAGGGTCACCGAGCGCTCGGCGGGGCTCGTCTTGCCCCAGCTCGCGAACGCCTTCCAGGCGACGTCCACGGCGCGGTCGATGTCTTCGACGGTTCCTCGGCCCACCTCCGTGAAGGTCTTGCCGTTCACCGGGCTCACGTTCTCGAAGAACTGTCCCTTGACCGGGTCGACGAACTCGCCGCCGATGTAGTGCCCGTAGCGCGGACGGTAGCTGGCGACGGCGCCGGGCTGGCCGGGGGCGGCATACGCGGTGGATGCCGGGGATGCGGTGACGTCTTCTTCGACGATGGTCATCGGTGACTCCTTCGACGGGCCGCGCGTCGGTGCTGCGGCTGATGTGTCGAAGGTATGTCGGCGGACGTTGCACCCCGGTGCGCAACGTTGCACCGGGTTGCGGGGATTCAGGCGTTCTCGAGGCGCTCGATGCGCGACACGAGTCCTCCTCGTCGGGGCGACCGGGCCGGGAGCATCTCGAGGGCGAGACGCAGTGCCGCGGCATCCGCCTGCCCTTCGGGGATGTCGGCGTAGGCGAGCAGCACGTCGAGGCTCGCCTCCGACAGCATGACCTCGCGCAGCGCCGCCCTGACCGTCTCGCGGAACTCCTCGACCCCCGGCGAGGTCGACTCCGGCAGCACGGGCCCGCGGTACGCGGTGAGTGCGACGCGGTGCGCACCACGGTCGAGCAGCGACAGCACGTCCTGCGCATCGGTCTCGAGCGCCACCCGCAGCCGGTACGGCCGCGATTCCGGCACCAGGCCGGGGGCATGCTTCTCGAGCACCTTGCGCAGTCGCACCATCTCGGGGCGCAGGGTGTCGGCGGACGCCCCCGGGCCGTAGACCAGCTCGCTCAGCCGTTCGGCCGACAGCCCCTGGCGGTGCACGGCGAGCATCAGCAGGATTTCGGCGTGCCGGGCGCTGAGATCGATCACGGATTCCTCGAGATCGGTCTCGGTCTCGAGGCGGGCCTTGTCCCTGCCGAGCACGTGCAGGGTGGCGCGGCGGGTGGGCTTGGCCCGCGAGGCGATCGTGGTCGGCCGCGGGGTGTCGGCGCGCGCCCGCAGACGGGCCACCATGAGCTCGGACTCGACCGCCCGAGCGGTGGCATCGACGAGCATCCGCGCCTGCGGTGAGACCACATCGTCACCACCGGTGATGTCGATCACGCCCAGCACCCGCTGCGTCTCGGGGTCGCGCACCGGTGCCGCCGAGCACGACCATGGGCGCACGAGTCTGTTGTAGTGCTCGGCGCCGCGGATCTGCACCGACTGCCCGAGCGTCAGCGCCGTGCCGGGGGCGGTGGTGCCGACGGCATCCTCCGCCCAGTTCGCTCCGGCGATGAAGCCCATGGCCTCGGTGAGCTTTCGCAGCTCCCGGTCGCCCTCGATCCACAGCAGGCGGCCGGCCCGGTCGCCGACGGCGATGACGACTCCGGTGTCTTCCGCGTGCCCGGGGAGGAGCAGGGCACGGATCATGTCCATCGCGGAGGCGAGCGGATGCGCGAGCCGATACGCCTCGAGCTCCTCGGTCTCGAGTTCGATCCCCGGCACGCCCTCGGGGCCCACGCGGCCCTGCCAGGAACGGACCCACGACTCCCGCACCAGCGGTCGCACCTGCTGCAGGCGCTGGTCGTCGAGGTTGCCGGCGATGAGCTCCTCGTGCGCACGCTCCACCAGCAGACGCGAGGTCTCGGGTGGACCCCCTCGTGACGTCTCCCACCGGGCCGCCATGGCATCTCCGATCGTCGTCGGCGGAGCTTTTCCTCAGTGTAGAAGCCGGATGGCGCGGGGGGAAGGTGCGATATTCCGGCGACGGCGACAGGCGAATATGGTGCGCCTCGCGCACTACTGTGCAGTGCGTGGTAGCGTGCACTGCAGTGAAGGAGGTCCGATGGACACCACCCAGCTCCTCAAGGGAGTGCTCGACGTCGCCGTGCTCGCGGTGCTGCGCAGCGAAGACGGATACGGCTATGACATCGTCCGCAGACTGCGCGATGCCGGCCTCGGCGATGTGGGCGACGCATCCGTCTACGGCACGCTGCGTCGGCTCTACGCCGCAGGGAGCGTCGCGAGCTACGTCGTCCCCTCCGAAGGCGGGCCCCATCGCAAGTACTACGCGATCAACCCCCAGGGCCGCGCGGCTCTCGACACCCAGACCGTCACCTGGCTGGACTTCGCCGGCGCGATGTCCGCCCTCCTCACCGCCGACTCAGGCACCGGGCACCCCACGATCGGAGAGAACCGATGAACGACACCGCCGTCACGATCGACGAGCAGATCCGGGCGTTCGCCTCGGCCGTGCGCGCGCATCTCGACGACCTCCCCGCCGACGAACTCGATGAGATCATGAGCGGACTCTCCGCCGACCTCGCCGATCAGGCCGCCGACAACGACGGAGTCCTGGAACTGGGTGATCCCGCCGCCTACGCCGAGGAGCTGCGGTCGGCCGCGGGGCTTCCCCCGCGGTCGGAGGACGGGCAGCGACTCCGGATGCGGGATCGATTCGCGACCTGGCGCGCGGCGACGGCCGCGAGCATCCGTGGCAGCGCCTTCGGGGCCTGGCTGCTCGATCTGCTGATCGCCCTGCGCCCGGTGTGGTGGGTGCTGCGGGCCTTCGGCCTGTGGGCGGCCGCCTCGCTGGCGATCGCCCTGCTTCCTCCGTACCCCTACGGGCCCCTCGACCGGTGGGCCGTGCCGGACTCCCCGTTGGCCTGGATCCTGTTCGCGGGCCTCGTCATCGTCAGCGTGCAGTGGGGACGAGGACGGTGGCTCCCGGCCAACAGGCTGCGCCACATCCGCACCCTGGCGAGCATCGTCGCCCTGCTCCTGTTGCCCTCCGTCGCGGCATCGCTGTTCACCCCGCAGGTCGAATACGTCGGAGAGAGCTACACGCCCCGCGGCCTCATGCTCGACGGCGTGCAGATCAACAACATCTTCGCCTACGACGAAGACGGAAACCCGATCGACCGGGTGCAGCTCTTCACCGGCAAAGGCACACCGCTCGATCTGTACGGAGCGAGCGGTGGCGCGAACCTGTTCTCGACCGAGGACCGCGGCGAGTCGCAGTTCGGTCTTCACGACGACGGCCTCATCGCCACCGTCCCTGTCGAGGACTATCGCGGCAAGCCGGTATGGAACATCTACCCGCTCGATGAGGCCGACATCGACACCGACACGTTCCAGCCGGACACGTCGACGATCACGCGCCCCGAGCCTCCCTTCCAGAAGGCGCCGAGCATCGAATCCGCACAGGAGAGCCCGACGCCGAGCCCCGACGCCGATGACGAGCTGCAGCCGCAGCCGACCGAGTCCCCCGCACCCTGAGGCCTGCTGATCATGAGCGAGCGGATCATCTCGATCGACATCTCCCACCTCGTGCGGGAGGCACTGGGCCAGGTGGCCGAAACCGAAGAGTCGGAGGGGTGAGGGGTCTCGCCTGGGCGCCCGGGCTCAGGCCCGCGCGGCCCACCACTCGCGCAGGCGCTGCTCGGCGGCGTCCGCACCGATGACGCCCTCGTCGAGTCGCAGCTCGAGCAGGAACCGGTAGGCCTCGCCGACCTCGCGGCCCGGCCCGATCCCCAGGATGCTCTGGATGCGGTTGCCGTCGAGCTCGGGGCGGATGGAGTCCAGCTCCTCCTGCTCGCGCAGCGCGGCGATACGAGACTCGATGTCGTCGTAGGCCGAGGCGAGGCGTCCGGCCTTGCGCTTGTTGCGGGTGGTGACGTCGGCGCGGGTCAGGATGTGCAGGCGCTCGAGCTCGTCTCCGGCGTCGCGCACATAGCGGCGCACCGCGGCGTCCGTCCATGCGCCTTCGGCGTATCCGAAGAAGCGGAGGTGCAGCTCGATGAGCGTGGCGACGCTCGTCGTGGTCGCGGTGTCGAAGCGCAGCGACTGCAGTCGCTTGCGGGCCATGCGCGAGCCGACGACGTCGTGGTGGTGGAAGGTGACCGCGCCGCCGTCTTCGAGCTTGCGCGTGCGCGGCTTGCCGATGTCGTGCAGCAGCGCGGCGATCCGCAGGGGCACGTCGGGGGCCGAGCCCGGGTGGCGCGACCGTTCGAGCGCGATCGCCTGGCTGAGCACCGTCAGCGAGTGCTCGTAGACGTCCTTGTGGTGATGGTGCTCGTCGACCTCGAGGCGCAGGGCGCTCACCTCGGGCAGGAACTCCTCGATCAGGCCGGTGTCGACGAGCACACGGATGCCGCGCACGGGGTCGTCCGTCTGCATCAGCCGCACGAGCTCCGACTGGATGCGCTCGGGGCTCACGATCCCGAGGGTCGTGCGCAGCTGCGTGATGGCCTCGGCCGTGCCGTCGTCGATCCGGAATCCGAGCTGTGCGCTGAATCGCGCAGCCCGCAGCATGCGCAGCGGGTCGTCGCCGAACGAGATCTGCGGATCGGCGGGCGTGCGCAGGACACCGCCGACGAGGTCCTCCACTCCCCCGGTCGGGTCGACGAGCTTCACCTCGGGCACGAGCAGCGCCATGGCGTTGACGGTGAAGTCACGGCGGTGCAGGTCGGCGTCGATCGTGTCGCCGAACTCGACGGTCGGCTTGCGCGTGACCCCGTCGTAGCTGTCGGCGCGGTACGTGGTGACCTCGACCTGCTCGCCCTGCACCCGCGCGCCGATGGTGCCGAATGCACGGCCGATGTCCCACTGGGCGGTCGAGATCGGCGTGACGATGCGCAGGATGTCGTCGGGCCGTGCGTTCGTGGTGAAGTCGAGATCGTGCGTGGGGCGACCGAGCAGTGCATCGCGCACGGGGCCGCCGACGACGGCGAGATCGTAGCCCGCAGCCGAGAACGCCTCTGCGAGGGTGCGGACGACCGGATTCTCGGCGAGCGCACCGAGACGGGCGAGGCCGTCAGCCATGTTGAGCATGGGTTCCAGCGTACCGGGGAGCGCGCACCGCGCGTCGGCGCGAAGGGCGCGCGGTCAGAACAGCGGGTTGTCGCCTCGTGCCTGTGCGACCGCGCGTGCTCGCGCTTGCACGAGCCGCAGCAGGAGGGCGCTCAGCAGGAAGCCGCCGACCATGGCGACGGCGAGGAGGAACCAGACGCCGATCTGCGGTTCGATGAGCTCGAAGCCGTAGATGGCGACGGCCAGGAGCAGCAGCACCGGCCCCTCGATCAGCGCGAACGTGAGGAACAGCCGCGTCTGGCGTCGGGTGAAGTCGGTGTGGACCGCCTGGACGCGCGCCGCGATGGAGGTCTCGTCTGCAGAGGTCATGCCCCCACCGTAGCCAACACGATGCGCGCGGCGCGGCCCGAGCCTAGGATCGGCTCCATGACTGCAGACGAGCCGCAGGGCACGAAGGATCCCTCACGGCGCGGGTTCCTCAAGATGGGCGGCGCGGCCCTCGCCGGTGCCGTGATCGGTGGGGCAGGCGGGGCGGCCATCGGTGCCGGCGTCGCCGCCGGAGACCGGCGTGGTTTCGCCGCGGATCCCGATCCGTTCGCCGCGCTCACCCCCCGCAGCGAGCCGGGCTTCGACCACCTCGTCGTGGTCATGGGCGAGAACCGGTCGTTCGACAACCTGCTCGGCTACCTCTACTCGACCGAGAACCTGCCCGCGAGCGAGCGGTTCGAGGGGCTCGCGTTCGGCACCCACAGCAACACCGCCCGCGACGGCACGGTGGTCGACGCGCATGTGTACACGGGCGACACCGACCGGATCATGAGCCTGCCCGACCCGGATCCCGGCGAGGAGTACCCGCACGTCAACACGCAGATCTTCGGCACCGTCGACCCGCCGGGCAACGCCGACCTGTTCGTCGACCAGATGACGGCCCCCTTCAACGCCCCGACGCACGGCGAGAAAGCCACGATGTCGGGGTTCCTCGAGGACTACATCATCAACTTCCGTCGCCTTCGCAAGGGCGCCGACCCCGCCCCGCAGGAGGCGGCGCACATCATGGGCTCCTTCTCGCCCGAGATGCTCCCGGTGCTCTCGACGCTCGCGGCGGAGTTCGCGGTGTTCGATCACTGGTTCGCGGGGGTGCCGTCGCAGACGTTCTGCAACCGGTCCTTCTTCCACGCCTCGACGTCGCACGGATTCGTCACCAACCAGGCGGGCGGCGGATACCGCAAATGGATCGACGCGCCCGCGGCGCCGACCGTCTTCAACCGCCTCGAAGACGAGAAGGTCAGCTGGAAGATCTACATCGACAAGCTGCAGCTCGTGTCCTTCACCGGGATGCTGCACGCGGCGGTGCTCGAGAAGTACTGGCGCACCGAGCACTTCGGCACGATGGAGGACTTCTACGACGACGCGAAGAACGGCACGCTTCCGGCCTACGCGTTCATCGAACCGCGCATGGTCTACGACCACAACGACTTCCATCCGCCGTTCGGAGCCCCGCGCGAGAGCGAGGCCGACGGCGAGCCCGTCTACGACAGCGCGATCTCAGACGTGCGCGCGGGCGACCGACTCATCCACGACATCTACGAGGCGGTGCGCACGAGCGCCTCCCCGAAGGGGTCGAACGCGGTCAACACCCTGCTGCTCATCACGTTCGACGAGCACGGCGGATGCTACGACCACGTGCCGCCTCCGGCCACGACGACGCCGATGCCCGACACGGGGCCCGGCGAGATGGGCTTCACCTTCGACCGCCTCGGATGCCGTGTGCCGGCCATCGCGGTGTCGGCGTACACGAAGCGCGGCACCATCGTGCATGAGGAGATGCACCACGGTTCCGTCACCGCGACCCTGTCGCGCCTGCACGGCCTGAAGCCTCTCAACGACAGGGATCAGTCGGCGAAAACGCTCTTCGAGGTCGTGAACCTCGACAAGCCGCGGCACCCCGCCGATTGGCCGATCACCACGCCCGCCTACACGCCGCCGAATCCCGAGGCGCGTGAGCCGACACCGGGCGACCCCTCCGAGCTGAAGCCGTTGACTCCGCCCGCCCGCGGCCTGCTGGGTCTGCTCATCGCGAAGTACGGCGCGCCCGGTGAGCCCGAGCCCGAGACGTTCGCCGACGCCTACCGGCTGCTGCACGAGCACGGCGAGGAGCTCTTCGGACCGGCCTGACCCCGCCCGCGAAGACGGTGCTGCGCGCGAGTCCTTGGGCATGCCCTCCGACTCAGAGATATCCCGTCGCCGGATCCACGGCCGCCAGGAAGTCGCGGATCTCTGCCACGTGCCGCTCGCGGCTGCGCGGCGACGAACCGCCGCCGACCGTGAAGCCGTACCCCGGGTTGGGCCCGGAGATCCAGTCGTAGTGATGCGCGCCGTCGTCACTCCAGCGGATCGCGAACGTCTCACCGTCGACGTCGAGGGTCCCGAGGTCGGTGTAGGTGCGCGCGTCGTAGAGTCGCATGTCGGCGGGACGCGGAGAGTAGTCCCACCCCTCCTCCGGTCCGCGCTCGTTCGTCATAGCCTGCACCCTAGCGACGAATAGGCTGACCGCATGAACGACCCTCTCGCCATCGACGAGTTCTGGCGCGAATGCCGCGCCGCTGTGCCGGGGCTCCCCGAGGCCACCCCCGACGCCTGGGCGTTCGGGGCGACGCCGGCGCAGGCCGACGATCTCCTGGCCCTCGTGCTCGACGGCACGAAGACCGCGACGGCATCCTCCCTCTGGGACTACGAGTACGCGCACGACCCCGTTCCCGAACCCGGCCTGCTGAACATCGTTCTCGACGGACGCGGAGCACCGCGTGCTCTCGTGGAGACCGTGTCGGTCGACGTCATCCCCTTCGGCGACGTCTCCGAGGCGCACGCCTTCGCCGAAGGAGAGGGCGACCGCACTCTGGCGTACTGGCGCGAGACGCATGAGCGGTTCTGGCGTGCGCACTCGGAGGATCCGCGCGGCTTCGACCCGTCCATGCCGGTCGTGTGCGAGCGGCTCAGGGTGATCCACACCACGAACGGATCGCGCTAGATCGCCTCTCCCTGCACCGGGCCCTCCGTGTTGGGCTTCCACCCGAGTGCGGGAGCGACATGCGTCGCGAACGCCTCGAGAACATGCAGGTTGTACTCCGGCCCGAGCTGGTTCGGGATGGTCAGCAGCAGGGTGTCCGCCGACATCACCGCCTCGTCGGCGAGGAGCTGCCGGATCAGCACGTCCGGCTCCGCCGCGTAGGTCTTGCCGAAGGTCGACCGGAACCCGTCGATGATACCGATCTGGTCGGCGTTCTCCTCGCTGCGCAGACCGAAGTAGGCCCGATCCATGTCGGAGACCAGCGGGAAGACGCTGCGGCTGACCGAGACGCGCGGAGTGCCGGTGTGACCGGCCTCCTTGTAGGCGGCGCGGAAGAGATCGATCTGCTCGCGCTGCAGCTGGTGGAACGGCACGCCGGTCGCCTCGGTGAGCAGCGTCGAGCTCATCATGTTGAGACCCTTGCGTCCGGTCTCCTCGGCCGTGGCGCGCGATCCCGAACCCCACCAGATGTGGTCGCGCAACGTCGGCGACTGCGGTTCGATCGCCAGGTAGCGTCCGGCGCCGACCATGCGGGGATCTCCCGGGGCGAGGCCTTCACCGTCGATGGCCCGTAGGAAGAGGTCGAACTTCTCGCGTGCGATCACGCTGCCGCGCTCGGGGTCCTCTTCATCGTGAAAACCGAAGGTCTCGTACCCGCGCAGTGCGGTCTCGGGTGACCCACGGCTCACGCCGAGCGCGACGCGCCCGTCGGCGATGAGGTCGAGGGCGGCCGCCTCCTCGGCGAACTGGAACGGGTTCTCGTAGCGCATGTCGATCACGCCCGTTCCCACCTCGATGCGCTTCGTGCGCGCGGCCATGGCCGACAGCAGCGGCATGGGCGAGGCGGCCTGGCGGGCCCAGTGGTGCACGCGGACCGATGCGCCGTTGACGCCGATCTCGTCAGCGCCCTCCGCGATCTCGATGGTCTGCTTCAGCATGTCGCCGGCCGTGCGGGTCGCTGAACCAGGCACATCGGCGTAATGCCCGAAAGAGAGGAATCCGAAAGCCTTCATGGTGTATTCGAACGCATGGATGTCGGTGGGTATTCCCTACCGACCACCCGCCACGAGAAGGCCGTCGAGGATGAGCTGTCGGATGCGCGGTTCGAGGTCCGCCCAGAGGTCGGCGAGCGGCACCTCGAACAGGTCGGCGAGCGCCGCGACGATCTGCATGACGGTGAGGTCGCCGTCGCACGCGCCCACGAACGCGGCGAGCGCAGGGTCGACCGTGAGCGTTCTCGAGAACCCCCCGCCCTGGCGCAGCTCGATGATGCTGGGGTCGTCGTTGCCCGGCAGCAGGTGGCGGGCTTCGGTGACATCCGCCGCGGTCAGCAGCATCGACGGGATGCCTCCGGCCAGCAGGTCGTGTGCGGCGAGGCCGTCGCGC
Source organism: Microbacterium foliorum (assembly GCF_003367705.1). Classification (NCBI taxonomy): domain Bacteria; kingdom Bacillati; phylum Actinomycetota; class Actinomycetes; order Micrococcales; family Microbacteriaceae; genus Microbacterium; species Microbacterium foliorum. The sequence goes on from NZ_CP031425.1 coordinate 3,551,569, forward strand.
AGCGCGCTCCCGACGTTCGACACCGGCTGCGGCAGCCGCTCGAGCCTGCGCAGCCGAGCACCGGCGTACGCGGGACGTCGGATCAGGATGTACCCGAAGCCGACAGCGGTCACCCCGCGTGCGGCGAAGTCGTCGAGCCAGGCGCGCAGCAGCGGGGTGAAGGCGGCATCCCGTGGCGTCGTGCCGCCGTCGCGGATCCAGAGCTCGGCGTACGCGAGAGGGGTCAGCTCCTCGCGCTGCACGACCCACAGGTCGAGCTCGTCGGGAACCCAGGACGACACCCGATCGAGTCCCGCTCGACCGGTCAGCGCCCGCTGCCCTCCGCGGGACTCCCAGTTGCCGAGCAGCTGCGCCGAGCCGCCGGGCGTGAGGTGCTGCGGAGCGGTGGCGATGAACTGCTCCACCAGAGCGTCACCGACGAGGCCGCCGTCACGGTACTCGTACTCCGGCACACCCTCGGCGCGAGGGGTGATGACGAACGGCGGGTTCGACACGATCAGGTCGAAGGTCTCTCCGGCGACCGGCTCGAACATGCTGCCGAGGCGGAACTCGATGCTCGACACCCCGTTCAGCTGCGCGTTCAGCTCCGCGAAGGCGAGAGCCCTCGCCGAGATGTCGGTGGCGACGACCGAGCGGGCGTGCCGGGCGACCAGGAGGGCCTGGATGCCGCATCCGGTGCCCAGATCGAGCGCGCGGTCGACCTCGATCGGCATCACGATCTCGGCGAGCGTGCGAGAAGCGCCGCCGACGCCGAGCACGTGGTCGGCGGGCAGGGCACCGTCGAGTGCCGCCTCATCGAGATCGCTGGCGATCCACCATTCGCCGAAACCGTCGGCATCCACGAACGACTGCGGTCGCAGCAGAGCGGTCGGGATCACGGATGCCGCGTCCACCCGCGCCAGTCCGAGAGCCACGAGGCCGTCCACGCCGAGGGTCGGCAGCGCCGCGTCGACCGCCGCCAGGGGCTGCGGCATCCCGAGCACCAGCAGGCGGCCGAGGGTCGCGAGAGGTCCGTCGTCCTGCGCGATCGAGCGCAGGATCGGCTCCCTCAGGCCGCGCGCGAGCGCGTCGTCCTCTTCTTCTCCCCACAGCCGGCGCAGTGGCTCCGAGCGCAGGTCTGCGGCGTCGAGGTCGGCCGCGAGCGCGGCGCTGTGGATCGGATCTGGCACAGGGAACGGGGTGTCGGACACGGCCGTCACTCTACGCGTCTTCAGGGTTCTCCTCCCGCGGGCCACTTAGAATCACAAGGTCAACACTCACGAGCAGCCTGAGATCCCCGGCGTTCGAGGAAGACTTCCATGACCGCGACCACCCCCGAGAACGGCCACCGCACGCGCCTGCAGCGCGTCGCGAGCGGATCCGTCATCCCGGCGATCGTTCTCGGCCTGTGCGCCACGGGAACGGGCAGCGCGGTCGCTGCGACCGATGCCGACGCGGACGACGCGCCCGCCATCGAACTGATCCTCTCTGCGGGCGTGCGTGGCGCGATCGCCCCCGGCAGCGGCACCACCGCGTCGCTGACCGTGCAGAACGACGAGTCGTCGTCGCTCTCTGCCGGTCGCGTCACCGTCGAGATCAACCGCACCGCTCTGTCGAGCCCCGCCGCAGTGACCTCCTGGCTCGACGATGACGAGGTGACGGGCGATTTCGACGAGCTCGGCACCGACGCCACGGGAGCGGTGGACGCCGAGTCAGCAGCGACCACGACCATCGCCGTTCCCCCCGAAGCACTGGCCGACCTGGCACCCGGCGTCTACCCGCTGCGTGCCACGCTCAGCGGCGCGCAGACGCAGGGACAGAGCGACTCGGATGCCGTGACATCGACCTCCGTGCTGGTGGTCACCGCGACGCCGAATCCTCCCATCGCGGTGATCGTGCCGATCACGGCCACCCCCGCCCGCGGCGCCCTGCTGACCTCGGAGGAGCTGACGGTGCTCACCGCACCCGACGGTGCGCTCACCGCGGCGATCGACGGGGTCAGAGGCACAGGCGCCATCCTCGCGATCGACCCCGCGATCACCGCCGCCGTCAACGTGCTCGGCTCGACGGCGCCGCAGAGCGCCCGGGAATGGCTGCGCCAGCTCGATGAACTGCCCAACGACCGCTTCGCCCTGCAGTTCGGCGACGCGGATGCGACCACTCAGGCGCAGGCCGGACTCCCCTCACTGCTGCAGCCGACCTCGCTGCTGCCGTTCGTGAACCCGAGCGACTTCGTCACCCCTGCGGGCGCGACGCCCTCCGACGCCCCGACGCCCTCGCCCTCGTCGTCGGGCACGCCCAGCCCGTCGCCCGGCAGCCCGAGCATCCCCAGCGATGCCGATCTGCGTGCGGTCGACGGAGCGACCGCGGGCGTGCTGTGGCCGCGCAGCGACGTCACCGCGGCCGATCTCGACGCCTTCGCCGGCTACGTCGGAGACGGTGGCGTCACGATCCTCTCCTCCGCCAGTCTCGGCGGCGCTGCCGGAGCTCGAGCCACCGCAGGCACCAGCGACATCCTCGTCTCGGACACCGCCGCGTCTGACGCCCTCTCCGACGCCGCGAGCGAGAACGATGCCGCGTCCCGCCAGCGACTGCTCTCCGAGGCCACCGCGCAGGTGTACCTCTCGGCGCTCCCCAACCCCGCCACGCCCCTCCTCGTGGGGCTCGATCGCGACGACACCCGCTCGGCCGACGCCCTGCGCGAGGCGATCGCCGCCGTCGACTCCCCCGGTTTCGGGCTCACCGAGGTCCTCGCGACGCCCAGCGTCCCCGTCTCTCTCGTGGCGGAACCGGACACCTCGCGTGGCGCCGCCCTGCAGCGGATGCTCGCCGACGAGGTCGTCCTCGACGATTTCGCCTCGATCCTCGACGATCGGCAGCTGCTGCTGAGCCCCAAGCGCATCCAGATCCTCCGTGCGACCGCCGTGGGCCTGACCGCGAAGAAGTTCGACGAGGCGACCGCTGCGGTGCACATCGCGACGACCGCCACGCTCGACGCCGTGGACATCCCGCCGTCCAGCACCATCCAGCTGCTCACGGCCAACGCCGATCTGCCGTTCTCGGTGCGCAACGATCTGCCGTGGCCGGTGAACGTGATGCTCTCGGTGCGTCCGAGCGATCCGCGTCTCGACGTGCAGAAGGTCACGGCGGCGACCATCCAGCCCAATTCGAACGGCAGAGTGAAGGTGCCCGTATCGGCGCGAGTGGGCAGCGGTGAGGTCACGCTGACCCTTGAACTGTCGAGCCCGACGGGCGTGCAGATCAGCCAGCCCGAGCGGGTCCGCGTCTCGGTGCGGGCCGAATGGGAGACCATCGGCCTCGCCCTGTTCGGCGGACTGATCGTGCTTCTGCTCAGCGTCGGCGTGATCCGCACGGTGCGCCGCCGTCGTCGCGAGAGCGACGCAGAGGCGGGCGTCGAGACGGATGCCGCCGATCCCCACGAGGCCGACGACGTGCCCGAGACGGTCGGCAGTGTCGAGAACGTCGACGACGTCGATGGGCGCAGAGCCCGCGAGGAGCGCGATGAGTAGCCTCGGCCGTGCCAGCGCCGTGATCGCCGCAGGCACCATGGTGTCTCGAGTCACGGGTCTGCTGCGGAGCATCGTCCTGGTCGGAGTGCTGGGTTCCATCTCCCAGGCGGCCGACGCATTCACGGTGGCCAACCAGCTCCCCAACAGCGTCTTCCAACTGATCTCTGTCGGCGTGCTGACCGCAGTCATCGTCCCGCAGATAGTCAAGGCCACAGCGAAGCCCGACGGCGGCGGTCCGTTCATCTCCAAGCTGTTCACCCTCGGCGTCGTGGTGCTGCTCGTCTGCACCGCGATCGCCATGGTCGCGGCACCGGGCCTGGTGTGGCTCGCCACATCCGAAAAGCAGCAGGAGCTACGCGCGCTGGCCATCGCCTTCGCCTACTGGTGTCTGCCGCAGATCCTCTTCTACGGCGTCTACGCGCTCCTCGGTGAGACTCTGAACGCCCGCCGCGTCTTCGGCCCCTTCACCTGGGCACCTGTCATCAACAACATCGTGTCGATCGCCGGCTTCCTCGCCCTCGGCGCCGTGTTCCACGAGGTGCCCCGGAGCGCCGCCTCCTGGACTCCCCAGATGGTCGCGATGCTCGGAGGCACAGCGACGCTCGGCATCGCTCTCCAGGCCCTCGTGCTCCTGGTGTTCTGGAGACGTACGGGACTGTCCCTCCGTCCCGACTTCCGCTGGCGCGGCGCGGGTCTCGGCACGGTGGGTCGGCTCGCGGGGTGGACGATGCTGATGGCGCTCGCAGGGATCGCCGCCGGCTTCTTCCAGAGCAGCGTCGCCACCACCGCCTCCGGTGCCGGGGCGTCCTCCACCGTCCTGGCGAACGCCTGGCTGGTCTTCATGCTCCCGTACTCGGTCATCGTGCTGTCCATCGGCACTCCGTACTTCACGCAGATCAGCGAGCATGCGGCGGCCGGCCGCCACGACGAGGTGCGCGCGGACATCACCCGCAGCATCCGCACTCTGGTGTTCTTCATCATGGCGGCCATCGCCGCGGTCGCCGCCGCCACCTTCCCGGCGTCTCGCGTCTTCTCGAGCAATCTGAACGAGGCCTTCGGCGCCGCGCCGGTGCTCATCGCCTATCTCATCGGCCTGCTCCCGCTCACGATCCTCTTCATCGTCCAGAGGACGTTCTACGCCTACGACGACACGCGTACGCCGTTCTGGTTCACGATCTTCCAGTGCGCTCTCGTCGTCGGCACCGCGCTGCTGGCCTCGCTGCTCTACTCTCTTGACGTCATCCCCGTGACACTGCTCGCCGCCGGGGTCGCACTCGGACAGTCGATCGCGAGCGCAGTTCAGACCGTGATCGCCATCTGGCTGCTGCACCGCAAGATCGGGGGTCTGCAGATCGGCTCGTGGATGAGCGCGATCGGCCGGTTCGCGGTGGCTGCCGTACCTGCTGGTCTGGCCGGATGGGGAGTCTTCCTGCTGCTCGGCGGCACCGCAGGCTGGACCATGAGCGGCCAGCTCCTCGGCGCGATCGGCACCTGCATCATCGGAGCCGTGGTCGTGGTCGTCTACATCGGCATCCTGGCCCTGATGCGCGCTCCGGAGCTCACGGTCGCCGGCTCGATGCTGCGCCGCTTCCTGCCGGGCCGCTGACCGCCCACGCGCGGGAATGTCGCGCGGTTACCATTGGTTGAAGCAGTCGAACGTCTTTCGGCGTCTCAGCATCTACGACGGAGAGCACATGCGTCAGGTCATCATCATCGGTTCCGGTCCCGCCGGATTCACCGCCGCCATCTACGCGGCGCGCGCGAACCTCAAGCCGCTGCTCATCGCGAGCACCGTCGAGGTCGGCGGAGAGCTGATGAACACCACCGAGGTCGAGAACTACCCGGGCTTCCCTGAGGGGATCCAGGGGCCGGAGCTCATGGCCAAATTCCAGGAGCAGGCCGAGAAGTTCGGCACCGAGGTCGTCTACGACGATGTCACCGAGCTCGATCTCGACGGCACCGTCAAGAAGGTCACGCTCGGCAGCGGAACGGTGCACGAGGCCCAGACGCTGATCTACGCGACCGGCTCGGCGTACCGCAAGCTCGGCATCGAGGGCGAAGAGCGCCTGTCCGGCTACGGCGTCTCGTGGTGCGCCACGTGCGACGGGTTCTTCTTCCGCGAGAAGACGATCGCGGTCGTCGGCGGCGGGGACTCGGCCATGGAGGAGGCGACCTTCCTCACCCGCTTCGCCGACAAGGTCTACGTCATCCACCGCAAGGACACGCTGCGCGCCTCGAAGATCATGCAGGAGCGCGCCTTCGCGAACGAGAAGATCGAGTTCGTCTGGAACAGCGAGGTCGCCGAGATCCTCGGCGGTGACGCCGTCTCGGGAGTGCAGCTGCGCAACACGGTCGACGGCACACTCAGCGATCTGGCCCTCGACGGCCTGTTCATCGCGATCGGCAACGACCCGCGCACGCACCTCGTGCACGACAAGCTCGAGCTGACCGCCGAGGGGACCATCTGGGTCGACGGCCGCTCGTCGAAGACCTCGGTTCCCGGGGTTTTCGCGGCCGGCGACGTGATCGACCCGACCTACCGTCAGGCGATCACCGCTGCCGGATCGGGCACGGTCGCGGCTCTCGACGCCGAGCACTTCCTCGCCGATCTCGAAGACGCCTCCGTCGAGGTCCCGGCCGCGGAAGCCGCCGAGATCCTCACGGCCTGAGCGGTCGGGAACAGTTTCACGACGCCTGCTGTTGTAGTAGGCGAACCTCGAACAAGGAGAAACTCTGATGAGTGCAAAGGCTACGAGCCAGGCGACCTGGGAGCAGGACGTTCTGCAGGCCGAAGGTCCCGTCCTCGTGGACTTCTGGGCCGAGTGGTGCGGACCGTGTCGCATGGTCGCCCCCGTTCTGGACCAGATCCAGGCGGACAACCCCGACAAGATCACCATCCTCAAGCTGAACGTGGACGAGAACCCGCAGCTGGCGATGAAGTACCAGATCACCTCGATCCCCGCGATGAAGGTGTTCCAGGGCGGTGAGGTCAAGACGACCATCATCGGCGCCAAGCCGAAGCCCGCTCTCGAGAAGGACCTCGCCGCTTTCATCGGCTGATCAGGATCTTTCACGGCCGCCACCCTCCGAGGGTGGCGGCCTTTCCTGTATGCGGATCCGCCCGTCCCTCGTGCGCGGACGCTGCTTCGCGCTCCCGTCCTCCGGGAGCGGCCGCCGCGGCTACTTGTCGGAGACCGGCACGGAGGGCAGTCCCTGAGCCGCGCGAGCGCGGTCGACGATCTCCTGGATGACCGGTGTCTTCGCGGCGTTGTACTCCGACGTCCCTCGGGCTGCGGCCGCGACGGCGTCGCATTTCGCGTGCACGTAGAGGTCGGCGTCGTCGGGATGCGACCGCAGCCAGTCACGCAGGATGCGCTGGTGCACGGCATCCCAGTCCCCGGCCGTGAAGAAGTGCGCGATCGCGACCCGAGCGCCCTCACGCTCGCGGATCATGACCGGATGCGAGCGGACAGCGCTCCCGCGCCGCCACCCTCCGGCCTCCAGCGCCGGCTGGTGCGCGTCGAAGTCATCGATGTCCCGGATCCTCACCGCGAGGTCGATGATCGGCTTCGCGCGCATGCCCGGGATCGCCGTGGACCCGATGTGCTCGATGGCCCAGTCCGCGCCGGTGAGTTGCCGCAGATCCGCGGCGAACGACGTGAAACGCGCAGGCCATGACGGGTCGTACGAGACGAGCATGCGCGGCATCGGACGGATCAGGACGCGTCGGCGACCGTGGGATCCCAACGGCGGTGACGCTGTGTCTCGTCGAGCAGACGCCAGACCGCCGGGGTGAGTTCCGGATACTCCAGAGCGATCTGGCGCAGCACGCGATAGTGACGAGCCGCGTTGGGCCGCACGCCGTCGTTCGCGGTGATGTTGTCGGCCCGCAGAAGGAAGACCACGAGCTCATCGACGCTGGGGAGCTCCTCCATGAAGTCCCACGGATCCTCGCCCCCGAGAAGGCGCTCCTGGATCAGCACGGCGAGCTCGTCCGAGGCTTCGGCTCTCAGCACCTCGAGGCTGGCGCGACGGGGAACGGACTCGGTCATGCTTCCAGCCTACGTGGCCTTTCGGGTGCCCCGGCGCTCCACCTTCAACTCGTCCGTCATCTCCTCGAGCTCCTTGCCCTTGGTCTCCGGCACCTTGAAGTAGACGAAGAAGAACGACAGCAGAGCGAAGAACGCATAGAAGCCGTAGGCGAACGTGAGGCCGATGTCGGCGAAGATCGGGAACGTCGTCGAGATGAAGAAGTTCGCCGCCCACTGCGCCGCCGCGGCGACCGCGAGGGCCCCCGCGCGGATCGAGTTCGGGAAGATCTCTCCCAGAAGCACCCAGACCAGCGGGCCCCAGGTGGCTCCGAAGAACACCACGAACCCGTTGGCGCAGATCAGGGCCACCGTGGCCCAGGGGTCGGGCAGCGTCGCCGTGCCCTCGGCATCCAGCGTGCCGAACGAGAACGCGAGTGCCATCAGACCCAGCGTCACGGTCATTCCGACGGAGCCGACGAGCAGCATGATGCGGCGGCCCACCTTGTCGACGAGCAGGATCGCCACGATCGTCACCACGATGTTCGTCACCGACGTGATGACGGAGGTCAGCAGCGCGCTCGACTCGTCGAATCCGACGGACTGCCACAGCGTGGTCGAGTAGTAGAAGATGACGTTGATGCCGACGAACTGCTGGAAGACCGAGAGAAGGATGCCGACCCACACGATCGGCTTCAGGCCCAGGCGGCTGCCGCGCAGATCGCTCAGGGACTCCTTGCGCTCCGTGTCGATCGTGCTGGTGATCTCCTTGATCTTCGCCTCGACGTCGACGGCGCCGGTCACCGTATGCAGGACCTCCCCCGCCCGTTTCAGGTCGCCCTTGCGCACGAGGTACCTCGGCGACTCGGGAAGCCTCAGGGACATGAGCCCGTAGACGAGCGCGGGGATCGCCGCGACCATGAACATCCATCGCCAGGCGGTGAGCCCCCACAGCGGCTGGTCCGCCGCGCCGGCGAGGTTCGCGAGCAGGGCATCCGACAGCAGGGCCGCGAAGATGCCCGTGACGATGGCGAGCTGTTGGAGTGATCCCAGCCGGCCACGGATGGCCGCGGGAGAGACCTCGGCGATGTAGGCCGGCGCGATGACCGATGCCGCTCCGACGCCGAGTCCGCCGATCACCCGCCAGATGATGAGGTCGACCACGCTGAAGGCGAGACCGGAGCCGATGGCGGAGACGAAGAACATCGCCGCCGCGACCACCATCACGGGGATGCGTCCGCGTTTGTTCGCGATCGGCCCGGCGAACCACGCCCCGACCGCGCAGCCGATCAGCGCGGACGAGACGGCGAAGCCCTTGAGCCCGACGCCGAGGTCGAAGCCCGACGTCGTGCCCGCAAGAGCGTCGACCGCACCGTTGATCACGGCCGTGTCGAAGCCGAACAGGAAACCGCCGAGGGCGGCGGCGATGCTGACCGCGATGACGCGGCGCCGGACGCCTTCCGGATTCAATGCAGTGGCCATGGCATCCCTCTCATCATCGCGATGTCGGGAGTCTACGTCCCGTCAGCTCCTGCAGGGGCGTGTCACGCCGAACCGTAGCCCGATTCGCCGAGCTCGGTGAGAATGCGGTTCAGGTCCTGAATCGATGCGAAATCGATGATGACCTGCCCCTTTCGCGCACCCAACGAGACCTTGACCCGCGTGTTGAGACGATCGCCCAGGTTGCCCGCGACCTCGTCGAGGTACGCGCGGCGAGCACCGGGCGTCGGCTTGGCGGTGCGCGTCGTCGTGGCCGGCTCCGTCTTGGCGGCGACTTCGGTGGCGCGGACCGAGAGGTCCTCGTTCACGACCTTGTCGGCGAGGCGCTGCATGGCTTCCGGCGTATCGAGGCTGAGGATCGCACGGGCATGGCCCGCCGTCAGCACGCCGGCTGCAACGCGCTGCTGCACGGGAACCGGCAGCTTGAGCAGGCGGATCGTGTTGCTGATCTGCGGGCGGGAACGGCCGATGCGTGTGGCCAGCTCCTCTTGAGTGATGCCGAAGTCCTCCAGCAGCTGCTGGTAGGCGGAGGCTTCTTCCAACGGGTTCAGCTCAGACCTGTGCAGGTTCTCGAGAAGAGCGTCACGCAGCAGATCCTCGTCCGCCGTCTCGCGGACGACGGCGGGGATCGCGTCCAATCCCGCTTCGCGCGCGGCGCGCGTGCGCCGCTCCCCCATGATCAGCTCGTACTCGCCATCCGCGTTCTTGCGAACGACCACCGGCTGCAGCACACCGAACTCGCGCACGCTGTGCACGAGCTCCGCGAGATCGTTGGGGTCGAAGTGCGTGCGGGGCTGCCGCGGGTTCGGCACGATCTTCTGAGGGTCGATCTGGATGAGGTGGATGCCGGGCACCGCCTCGAGGTCCGCGGCGGGCTCGACCGGTGCGGTCGTCTGGTTCGGGCGCAGACTCGCTCCGGGGAAGAAGACGTCCACGGGGCGTTCCGACTGATCAGCCGTCGGAATGAGGGCGCCGATGCCCCGACCCAGTCCAGTGCGCTTCGCCATCATTTCTCCTTGCTCTGCGTCGCTGTGCGCGACGCGATCTCGACGGCGGCCTCGCGGTAGGCGACGGCGCCGGCGGATTGCCCGTCGTAGGCGATCACGGTCTGTCCGAAGCTCGGTGCCTCCGACACCCGCACGGAGCGCGGGATGACGGTGTCCAGAACCTGCTGCGGGAAGTGGGTGCGGACCTCATCGGCGACCTGCTGCGCGAGACGGGTGCGCCCGTCGAACATCGTCAGGAGGATGGTCGAGAGGTGGAGGTCCGGGTTGAGGTGCTTCTGAATCATCTGGATGCTGCCCAGCAGTTGGCTCAGTCCCTCGAGAGCGTAGTACTCGCACTGGATGGGGATGAAGACCTCACGCGCTGCGGTGAAGGCGTTGATGGTCAGGAGTCCGAGCGACGGCGGGCAGTCGATGATGACGAAGTCCATCGGGCTGTCGATGAGATACACATCGAGTGCCCGGCGAAGGCGGTGTTCACGGGCGACCTGAGCGACGAGCTCGATCTCGGCGCCGGCGAGGTGGATGGTACTGGGGGCGCAGAAGAGGTTCTCATCCTCTGGGCTCTGCTGCACGATGTCAGCGAGTGGGGTGTCTTCGATCAGCACGTCGTAGACACTCGGAGTCTCCGCGTTGTGCGGGACGCCGAGGGCGGTGGATGCGTTCCCCTGAGGATCCAGGTCGATGACGAGAACCTTCGCGCCGAGACCGGAGAGAGCGGCTGCGACGTTGACCGCGCTCGTCGTCTTGCCGACCCCGCCCTTCTGGTTCGAGACGGTGAGGATGCGAGTCTCTCCCCCGAAGTGGAGCTGCACACCTTCGAGAGCGCGTCGACGAGCGGACAGGTCGGCGATCTCCCGCGCGAGGGGTGTATCCATCCCGAAATCGCTCTTCGGTGATGCCTTTTCGGGCTGTTTCACGTGAAACATCCACTCCTTTCGGGGCCGCCTTCCACTCTAATCGCTGCGGCCGACAGTGATTGTGAGCGCCCTGGTGCATCGTGACATTCTCGGCCCGCGTCGGGAGAAGGCGCCTACATCATGTCGGTTTCGACGAAGCAGGAAAACCTCCCCTGATCGGGGATTGAGACACCGAGGGTGAACCTGTGAAATCGGTGGGGCAGCGAGCCGTTGTCCGAGACAATCGGTTCGCAGCGCACCCCGCTGACTGTTCTCCCGGCATGTCGGATGTCTCTCTCGGTCTCATCGGACGAAGAACTGAGTGCATGCGCGGAGGCGGTGTGGTCGGCTACGGCGGCGCCTCTGCGTTGTCCTGCCGGCGCGACGAATCGACTGGACCCACTCGACCAGTTTCACGTGAAACACCTACTCGAGAAGGAGCTTTTCGACGCGATCCGCGAGGCGCTCGACGGGGTCCGTCCCATCGAGTTCCATTGTGGCGCGCGTGCGGAGCAGAGGCTCGATCATGCGGAGATTGAGCCGGATGTCTCGGCGATCACTCTCAGTGCGGCCGTAGGGGTTGTTCGTCCGATGTGCGACACGTGCAAGGATCACCTCCTCGGGTGCAGACAGCAGCACCCGGTGATCGAGTCGATCGTAGAACCTCCCCTGGTTCTCCACCGTTCCCGCGACGACGACAGATGCGACAGAGTCCAACAGCTCAGAGACTCGGGGCTCATCCCACAACCCATCTGCGGTCTTCCACGGTCCATAGTCCGTGTCGATCACCCGATGGCCGCGATCCCCCAGCGCAGAGAGCAGCGTCGACTTGCCTACTCCCGACATCCCTGTGATCAGTATCCGCGGCACACCCACAGGCAATCTCGGCCGTACGGCGACGATGTGCAGCAAGTGCGACGCGCTGTCGGTGTTCCCGACATGGTGCGGTGATGCCGGCGCCGCGATCACAGCGCATTTCGGTGGGCCTCGGCCTCAGCGCACGCCCTCGATGTCATGACGCGCCGAACTATCGACCTCGACCCGGATGTTTCACGTGGAACATTCCTGTCTGTTGCGGGAGCACGCCTGCACGATCGGATGAGAACCGATCGGTGAGCGCGATGAGAAGTCGAAACCACAGCCCTGGTCGTGTCCCTCACGCTCCGCTGACTCGGGACCGAGACCTGCCGGCGGCACCGCCCTGGCCCAAAGGCCACCACAGACCGATTGCCGTCTGACCCAGACCGGTGCCGGACCAGGGAATCACCTGCGCCACGGCGAACTCCTGGGTGTCGCTAGTCACACACATCCCCGGTCTTCTTTCCACCGCGAAGCACGTCTGAGGTCACCATGCCGGGGGCGGATGATCCTCGGAACCCTCGCGGAGTGACGGCGTGCGCTCGCGCATGCTCCATCTTCAGAGCAGGATCACGTGCGTCGTGCGCTGCCGTCGTAGGCGCGCATACATCCCAGGATCCCAACCGCTATCTCAGCGACCCGACGGAACGCGCCCCCTCCACGTGGTGTGCACTCGTCGGCGACACAGCGACACGACGTCGATGTCGGATTGCACCGCCGGCGAGATGCCGAGCAGAGTGCGGCGCGGTGCATCCGCCGGCCACACCGACCGGGGGATCACTGCGGACCAGGTACTTCGGATGGCTGGACAGCGTAGTCAAACTAGTTCGGCACCTTCCGAACAGCCGCATCACCACTGAATGTTCCACGTGAAACATCATTAACGAGCAGAGCAAGTGATGTTCCACGTGAAACATGAACCTCGACTGGCAGTCGATGTTCCACGTGAAACATCGTGACGTTCGGAGTCTTGACTTCCTCCCGCTGAGCAATCCCTCACCGGTACCTGTTCGTGTCGCGGGGATGCCATGGAACATCCGCGATAGCAGTCCTTCCACCGCTCCCCCGAGACACGCGGTAGTAGCCGGACACTTCACCGAAGCGGCCGGTACAGCACGGTGTCTCCCCGTCAGTGATCCCCACCATGACCCACTGCCTCTGCGACAGTCACGCCACCATCCATCCGCATCGTTCCTGAGACCACAAGGGGAATGAGTACCTGCCGACGGCGGAAACCGGATCAACCGATCGACGATTCCGCGCCACTCGTCCCTCTGCCCAGAGCGAGCGCCACCCTCCATCACCGGCACAGTACGCGAACGCGATGGACTGAGGGGGAGTCACCCCTGGGCGCTCACATGACGACTCGCACGTCAGACGCGTGCATGTCACGACGCAGATCACCGAACGGTGGCGCGCACCACTCTGGTGATCTCAGGCAAGACGCCTTCTCCGAGCACCTCGACGCGCACATTCGACAGCCGGTACTTCTTGATCTGCTTCTGCGCCGCGTCGATCTCGTTCGCAGCGTTTATGCCCTTGAGAACAGCGAGCTCGCCGCCATCGCGCACGAGTGGCGCGGTCAGAGGCAGCAGGGTTCGCAGTGCGCTGACAGCACGAGCGGTGACCACATCGAATCCGCCGGGACGATCGACCTCTTCTGCGCGGGCGCGCACCACCTCGACGTTGTCGAGAGACAGTTCTCGCACCTGCTCGTTCAACCAGGTGATCCGTCGCTCCATCGGCTCGATGAGAGTCCAGTGCACGTCGGGGCGCGCGATCGCCAGAACCAGCCCGGGTAATCCTGCACCCGAACCGATGTCCGCAACAGAACCGTGGAAGAGCGGGGCCGCGATCACGCTGTTCAGGATGTGTCGCGTCCACAGACGCGGGAGCTCAAGAGGACCGATGAGCCCTCGCTCCTCGCCCTGATCCGCCAGCGCCGCAGTGAACTGACGGGCGATGTCGATCCGGTCGCCGAACAACTCGGCCGCGACGGCCGGTTCCGGCTCGAGAACGCTCACCGAGCGAGTCCGACCCGATGTTTCACGTGGAACATCACCGGCGACGGAGAACCGTGTGACGGTCCGCGCCCTCACCGTAAGACTCGGAAACGAGGCCCTGATCGGCAGCGATGTCGTGCACCAGCTTGCGCTCATAGCTCGACATCGCCGGAAGGGATGCCTGCGTGGCACCCTCATCCAGCTTCGCGGCGGCCGCGTTCACCAGGGTCTCGAGCTGTGCCCGGCGCGCGTCGCGCGAGCCCCCGATGTCGAGGATCAGGCGAGAGAACGAACCGGTCCGATTCTGCACAGCCAGACGGGTGAGCTCCTGCAGAGCCTGCACCGTGTCGGGTGCTGAGAGCAGAGCGAGACCGTTTCCTTCGGCTTCGACAGAGACGTAGGCACGCCCCTGGCGGACATCCAGGTTCAGATCGCCGTCGATGTCGGCGATGTCCAGCAGCTCCTCGAGGTAGTCAGCCGCGATGTCGCCCTCGTTCTCGAGCTGTGCGACCGTCGGCTCCTCGATGGCCGTGATGTTCTCCGTCATGCACCGCTCCCCTTCTTCTTCGAACGCTTCTTACCGACAGGCTGCTGACGCTTGGGAGCCTGAGCCTTGGCCTTCTCCACCTCGTCGAGCATGCGCTGCTGCTCGGCCTCGTACACCGACATCGGCACGACCTTGCCCGACGAATCGATGGCCTTGCCCTTGCGCGCCAGGCGCTCTTCACGGGCCTTCGCGGCCTCGGAACCCGGAGTCGGCATCTCGCGGATGACGAGGAACTGCTGACCCATGGTCCACAGGTTCGAGATGAACCAGTACACGACGACACCGAGCGGGAAGAAGATACCCGAGAAGATGAACCCCAGCGGCAGCACGTAGAGCATGATCTTCTGCATCTGGTACGCCTGGCCGGTCTTGGCCTCGGGCGACAGGTTCTTCGAGATGATCTGCAGCTGCGTGAAGAACTGCGAACCGATCATCAGCACGACGAGCGTGACCAGGATCACGATCGCGGTGGTGTTCCCCGCGTCCACGGCGTTGCCGAGAGTCTCGTGCAGCGAGGCGACACCGAACAGCTTCGCGTCGTAGAACTGCTCGGTGAGCTGCGCGTTGAGGAAGCCCACTCCGCCGATACCGGCATTGTGATGCTTGGTCACATCGCTCAGCACGCTGAACAGCGAGAAGAAGATCGGCATCTGCACCAGCAATGGCAGACAGCTCGACATCGGTGTCGTGCCGTGCTTCTTGTACAGCGCCATGGTCTCGCGGCTCATGGCTTCGCGAGAGAGCTGGTCCTTCTTGCCGCGATACTTCTCCTGGACTTTTCGCAGTTCAGGAGCAATTTCCATCATCTTCCGCTGGCTTTTGATCTGCTTCACGAAGAGCGGGATCAGGGCAGCGCGCACGACGATGACGAGGCCGACGATCGACAGCACCCAGGTCAGACCGGAGGCGGCCGGAAGTCCGACCGCAGTCAGCAGCCAGTGCCAGGCGACGAGAACGAGCTCGACGACCCACTTGAGCGGCCAGAGGATGGTTCCGATCAGGTCGAAGCCGCCGGAGGCAGGCGCCGGCGACGGTGTTGCGCTGGCGAACAGAAGGTCAAGACCCACCGATCAGTCCTTTCGGGAAGGGACGACGAAACCGCGAGCGGTCAGGTCATAGCGGAAGTGTTCATGCGGACGGACGTCATCGACGCCGCCATGACTCCAGGGGTTGCAACGGAGAATGCGCCACGCCGAGAACAGGGTTCCCCGCACGGCACCGTGCTGCTGCACCGCCCCTACAGCGTAAGCCGAACAGGACGGGTAGTACGCACACACATCTCCGTATATCGGAGAGATGACCTTGCGGTACCCGGTCAGGAAACCCAGTACGAGATTCCTGGGGATCAGGGGGATGCCGCGCAGCACGTCGCGCGCCTGCATGCGCCCTGTGCCGATCGACGACGCCGGTAGAGCGGTCACGGTCGCGTCTTCGCGAGTCGGTCGAGACAGCGGTTCACATCGGCACTCAGCTCGGCGAAGCTCGCGGTCGCAGACGCAGGAAGGGCACGGATGACGACATCCGTGCCCTCGGGGACCCGTGACAACGCCTCCGCACAGACGGCTTTGAGTCGCCGACGGACGGTGTTGCGCACCACTGCGGTGCCCACCTGCTTGCTGATGATGAATCCGAACCTCGCGGCTCTGCTCTCACCCGTCGTCAGCATCGATGTGACGACGCGGGCTCCGCCACAGCGTGAACCGCGTCGAACGACCAGACGATAGTCGCTCCCGCGGGTCACGCGATACGGGCGGGCGAGCACAGCGTTCTACGCGGAGAGCTCGGTGCGGCCCTTCGCGCGGCGTGCCGACAGGATGGCGCGGCCGGCGCGGGTGCGCATGCGAAGACGGAAGCCGTGCTTCTTGGCGCGACGACGGTTGTTGGGCTGGAAGGTGCGCTTGCTCATGGAATCACTCCGGGAATGCTGCCACCGGGATCATTTTGACCGGAGACATAGGGATCTGCCGTTCAGGCATAAGTCAACCGATTAAGGGTACGTCTTGGCGGCGCGCAGAGCAAATCTGCGCGCTTCGACAGGGGACGACCTGCGAGATCCGCACAGCTATTATCCACAACCCCGCGCCTGCACGTATGCGCAACACGCGCGCGGATTCCCCAGGCAGGTTGCCGTTCACAGCCGCTGTGACTACCGTGGCATCCGGAGTTATCCACAGGGTCCTGCCGTCTCGGGAACCCTCCGCACATCTGCAGCCCGGAGCGTC